>JBAPRR010000040.1:0-12028 GCA_049281195.1 Acidimicrobiales bacterium | reverse complement strand
GACCTGCCGTGGGAGATCGAGGTCGACCAGGAGAAGCTCGTCGTGGCGAACGCCGTGCAAAACGGCGGGATGACAGGCGGCCTCGACGTCACGGGCACCCCGTTCGAAAAGTGGGGAGACAAGGAGTGGATCGAGCTCGGCGTGGAGAGCCAGAACTGGACGCTGTCGCAGTTCATGCACGGCGAGCAGGGGGCGCTGCTATGCACCGCCAAGATCGTCGAGTCGGTTCCGTGGATCGACGCCAAGTACTACGCGGCCACCCAGGTGATGGACGAGGCACGCCACGTCGAGGTGTTCTCGAAGTACCTCGACGACAAGCTGTCAGGCCACTACCCGATCAATGCGCACCTGCGGATGCTGTTGGACGACATCATCTCCGACTCGCGTTGGGACATGACCTATCTCGGCATGCAGATCATGGTCGAGGGTCTGGCCCTCGCCGCGTTCGGCTACATGCACCAGATGACGACGGAGCCCTTGCTCAAGCAGCTCCTCCGCTACGTCATGTCCGACGAGGCACGTCACGTGGCGTTCGGCGTGCTGTCGCTTCAGGAGTACTACACGCAGCTGTCCGCCTCGGAGATCCGTGAGCGCCAGGAATTCGCTTTCGAGGCCGCGGTGCGCATGCGCGACCGTTTCCTGCAGCAGGAGGTGTGGACGAAGCTCGGCGTCGACCCCAAGGCCGTTGCTCCTCTCATCATCGACCTCGACGACCAGAAGCTGTTCCAGATCATGCTGTTCTCGAAGATTGTTCCCAACTGCAAAAAGCTGGGTCTGCTCGACGCGGCCGACGGCTGGTTGAGGGAACGGTTCACCGAGATCGGCGTCATCGCCTTCGAGGACTGGGCCGACACCGGCGAGGAGTACGAGGAGCTCCAGGCCACACCGGGGGAGCAGGCTCAGGCATCCTGACCGATCCGGCTCGCATCAGACGGCGGCGCCATCCGGTCAGGGGCCGCGACGCGCTCTATTTCTGGCTGTAGCCTCGAACAAGTGACAGGCCCCGCAGGCACAGGACGATTCGGTTCGCTCGTGACCGCCATGGTCACGCCATTCGACGTCGATGGTGAGGTCGACCTCGACGGAGCGGTCAGGCTCGCCAAGTGGCTCTCCGAGCATCGTTCTGACGCGCTTGTCGTTGCGGGCTCGACCGGAGAGGGATCCTCGTTGGACGACGACGAGGCCGCGGACCTTTTTCGGGCTGTGGCCGAGGCGGTGACGATCCCGGTGATCGCCGCCACCGGTACGAGCAGCACCCGCCACACGATCCATCGGACCGGATCAGCCAAAGATGCCGGGGTTGACGCTGTACTGGTCGTGACGCCTTACTACGCCCGGCCTTCTCAAGCCGGACTCATCGCGCACTTCGAAGCGGTCGCCGCATCGACGGATCTTCCGATCCTCGTCTACGACCATCCGGTCAGAGCCGGGCGCAGGGTCGAAACCGACACCATGTTGCACCTGGCCCGAAACTCGAACACGATCGTCGGAGTGAAAGACGCTGCCGCTGATGTGCTTTCGACAGCGCGTCTGGCGGCGCAGGCTCCGCAAGGTTTCGACATCTATTGCGGCGACGACGCCTACACGTTGCCGATGCTGTCGGTCGGAGCCGTGGGCACGGTCAGTGTGGCGGCACATTGGCTCGGACCGCACCTGTCGGAGATGATCGCGAAATTCGCCAAAGGCGACACCGAAGAAGCGCAGCAGATCAACGCGCGCTACCTGGATGCGATCGCATTTCAGAGCTCGGAGATCTACCCGAATCCGCTGCCGGCAAAGGCGATGTGCAGAGCCATGGGACTTCCCGCCGGTCAGTGCAGACTCCCCATGGGAGAAGCTCCAGAGGATCTCGACGTTCTGGCTCGCGAACTGCTCGCATCGATTTCGGACTGATCAGGACCAATCAGATCAAGTGGCGGACCAGGTAAAGATCGCATTCCTTGGCGGGCTCGGAGAGATAGGACGCAATTGCGCCTGCTTCGAGCTCAATGGCCGCATCGTGGTGCTCGATGTCGGCGTCATGTTCCCGGACCCCGATATGCCGGGGATCGACCTGGTCCTGCCCGACCTCTCCTATCTGCGCGACCGTGCGGACAAGGTCGACGCGGTGATCCTCACCCACGGCCACGAGGACCACACGGGCGGCCTGGCCTACCTTCTTCGAGACCTGTCCACCGACGTGCTCGGTTCCGAGTTGACGCTCGGGCTGGCCAAGCACCGGGTGGAAGAAGCAGGCCTTTTGGAAAAGGCGCGGTTCATCGAGGTCAAGGACAACGAGCGCCGGCAAGTGGGGCCGTTCGAGGTCGAGTTCATCCCCGTTACCCACTCGGTGCCTCACGGGTTCGCTACCGCCTTCCACACGCCACAAGGCGTGATCCTGCACTCCGGCGACTTCAAGCTCGACCTGACCCCGGTAGATGGGCGGCGTACCGATCTGGCCAGGATCGGCGCGCTGGCTGACGAACCGGGCATCCGCCTTCTTCTGTCGGATTCGACGAATGCGGAGGAGCCGGGATTCACCGAGTCCGAGGCGAGCGTGGGGGCGACGCTACGTCGGGTGTTCGCGGCACGGGCGGGAAAGCGGATAGTCGTCGCATGCTTCGCCAGCCACATCCATCGCGTCCAGCAGATCATCGAGGCCGCAAGTGCTACCGGTCGGAGGGTTGCCACGCTCGGACGGTCGATGCGAAAGAACGTCGATCTGGCAGAACGGCTCGGACTGCTCACCCTCCCTCAAAGTTTGCTCATCGATATAGAAGACGTCGACAGGCTTCCTGATGGGCAGGTCTGTGTGATCTCGACGGGCTCCCAAGGGGAACCTCTGTCCGCGCTGAGCCTGCTCGCAACAGGCGAAAACAAATGGTTGTCGCTTCGCGACGGCGACGTGGTCGTCATAAGCGCCCACCCCATCCCGGGAAACGAATGGGCCGTGGGCAAGGTCATCGACGGTCTGTACCGCAGAGGTGCAGAGGTGGTCGACACCGGCGTCGAGCCGGTTCACGTGAGTGGCCACGCGCGCCAGGGCGAGCTCAAGACCCTGTTGTCTGTGGCCAAGCCCGAGTACTTCGTGCCGGTGCACGGCGAATACCGGCATCTGGTCAACCATCTGACGCTCGCGCATCAGATGGGTGTGGATCCCAAAAAGGCCGTGCTGTGCCAGGACGGGGACCTTCTGTCGATTACCGACAAAGGCCTCGAGATCTCCGGTGACGTGCCCGCCGGCTACCTGTACGTCGACGGAACCGTGGGCGACGTGGGTCACGGTGTGCTGCGGGACCGCCGGGTTCTGGCCGAGGAGGGTGTGGTGGTCGTCGTCGCCACCGTGGACCTCCGCGCGCATGACCTGGTGAAGAAGCCGGAGATCGTCACGCGGGGTTGGGTACACGCACCGGAAGCCGACGCCCTCATCGAGGAGGCCAGCGCGGCGGTGGCCCGGGCCATCGAGACGGCGCTCGCCGAAGGCGCCCCCGACCACGAGTCGCTGTCTCGGGTGGCGCGGAAGGCCCTGGGACGGTTCGTGGGGGAGCGCACCAGGCGCCGGCCGATGATCGTGCCGGTCGTGGTCCTGGTTTGAGCAGCTAAAGGTCCAGCTCAAAGGGGTCACCAGGGCTCCTTGGGGCTGGTGTTAGCTTTGTTGTCACTGTGGTGACCACTAAGCGCGTCCCCTCACGCGCGCGGCACGCAAGGTCCCCAGGTCGAGGCGGCTCCGGAAAGCCAGCAAGGCCTGGAACCGCTGCCGGCCGGGCGACGACGTCGCGATCCGCGCCCGGGAGCCGGGCCCGCTCGACCTCCAAGTCGAAATCGCCCCGTTCCAAGCGTAAGCAGTCCCAGACCAGGGAATCGCTTGCCGCGGTCCTTTCCGATCACAAGACCGATCTGTGGGCCCTGGCTCTTGTCACCGTGGCGATCCTCGGAGCAGTCGCTCTTTACGGAGGCTCTCTCGGACCGGTGGGTCGGGGAATACGCGACGCGGCGGGCGACCTGCTCGGAACGGGGCGGTTCGCCCTACCTGCCGCATGTCTGGTGGCCGGGATACTCCTGATAGCGGAACGTTCCGCGGAGCGCGAGCCGATCCGGGCGGTGCTCGGTCTCGGTTTGTCCGTGTGGTCGATATCGGGGCTGGCCGCGGTGGGAGGCGGCGCACCACGGATCACCGCTCCGGCCCACGAGCTCGCTGGCGCCGGGGGCTGGCTGGGTGCAGCCGCGTGTGACCCTTTGCGCGCCGGGCTCGGCTCCTTCGGGGCCGCAGTGGTGCTGATAGCGGTGCTCGGTTGCGCCCTGATCGTGCTGACCGGGGTCAGTCTGCGCGCCGTCGTCGCCGGGACCGCGTCGTTCGCGCGATACAGCTGGGGCCGCTTGACCGAGACGGCAGAGGCACTCAGCTCGGTGGGCGAGGTGGTCATCAAGGCCGACACGTCTCAGGCTCGCAGCCGTTACGCCGGTGTCGACTACTCGCAGATGGATATCGACATTCCTCTCGATGATCCGCTGGACGATCCCGTCGCTGACGAGATAAGCGCCGAAGAGATCGAAGACCCCGGGATCGACGCAGACACCCCGGCTCCTGTAGCTGCTCGACCCGCTCCGGCCAGGCCCAAGGCGTCGGGTCCGTCGCGCCAGCTGGAATTGGAGCTCGGTTCCACCCCCGGCAACTGGCGCCTGCCCCACGTAGGGATCCTGGCCCGCTCGCGGGCCCAGGCCATTGACAGAGGCGAGATCGCCGTCGCCGGTAGGTCTCTCGTCGACGCCCTCGCTGCGCACGGCGTCGAGACCCGCCTCGTGGGCCATACTGTCGGCCCCACGGTGACCCGCTACGAGCTCGAGCTCGGTCCGGGAGTGAAGGTGGCCAGGGTGACGAGCCTGGCCAAGGACATCGCCTATGCCATGGCTTCACCCGACGTGCGGATCCTGGCACCCATCCCCGGCATGTCGGCGATCGGTATCGAGGTGCCGAATCGCAAAAGGCAGCTCGTCACGCTGGGCGACGTGCTGTCGAGCGAGGAAGCGAAGCAGGCGGTCCATCCGCTCGAGGTCGGGTTGGGGCGCGACATCGCCGGCCGTGCCGTAATGGCCAACCTCGCCGACATGCCCCACATCCTCATATCGGGTGCGACCGGCGCCGGAAAGTCGTCGTGCATCAACTCGCTTCTCACCTCCATCCTGGTGCGCACGAGTCCCGAGCAGGTGCGGTTGATCCTGGTCGACCCCAAACGCGTGGAGCTCGGCCAGTACAACGGCCTTCCACACCTGCTAACCCAGGTGGTCGTCGATCCTAAGAAGGCTGCCAACGCGCTGGCTTGGGCGGTGACCGAGATGGAGCGCCGTTACGACCTCCTAGCTGAGGTCGGCATGCGCGACATCACCGGATACAACACGGCGATCGATCGTGGCGAGCTCGGGGATCCCACCGAAGGCGGGGATCTGGTCGATTCAGAAGACCCAGATTCGGAAGACCCAGACTCAGAAGACCCTGAAGGTGAGATTGCCGGAGACGAGAAATCCGATTCCGTGGCCTCACGCGTCGCCGAGGTGCGCTCCTCCACAGAGCCGATCGCCCGCGTTCACAACAAGCTGCCGTTCATCCTGGTGGTCGTCGACGAGCTGAACGACCTGATGATGGTGGCGGCCCGCGACGTCGAAGATTCGGTCTGCCGTATCGCCCAGATGGCCCGGGCCGTCGGCATCCACCTGGTGCTCGCTACTCAGCGGCCATCTGTCGATGTCATCACGGGCGTGATCAAGGCCAACATCCCGAGCCGGCTCGCGTTCAGCGTGTCCTCGCTCGCCGACAGCCGGGTCATCCTCGACCAGCCCGGGGCGGAGCGCCTCATCGGCAAGGGCGACATGTTGCTGCTCACGGCTTCTTCGTCCGTTCCGAGAAGGATCCAGGGACCATGGGTGACAGAGGACGAGGTGCGGGCTGTTGTCGCCCATTGGAGGCGCCAGAGCAAGCCCGAGTATGTCGAGGGGATCGCCGGTGACGGTGTTCAGGCCGGCGCCACCAAGATGGTGGGTGAGGACGACGAGCTCTTGGACAAGGCCCTCGAGACGGTCGTACTGAGCCAGCTGGGCTCGACGTCGATGCTTCAACGCAAGCTGCAGGTGGGCTTCGCCAGAGCCGGACGCCTCATGGATCTTCTCGAGAACAAGGGCGTCGTCGGTCCTCCGCAAGGGTCGAAGCCCCGCGCAGTGCTCATGACCATCGACGAGTACCAGCAGTCGAAGGAAGCGGAGTAGCCGACTTCTTCTTGGGGGTACGGAGCTGGGTGAACACCTTGCGCCGACCCCGGGTTATATCCCGCGCCCATGTGGGGAAGTACCTTCCTGAATGATCGCATCGCCTTCCGTTACGCTGTCGGCTCACACCGCTTCGCGGGCCCTGCCGCCGGCGTCCCATCGTTGAGCGGGCGTCAGGCGTTACCCAGGAAGGTCGAGAACGGAAAAAGTGGAACCTGTACGCCCTGCGGGCGGAGCGGCCTCCGGTAGGTCGCGTCAGCTGAGCGCGGGAGTCGGCGTGACCGAGGGCCTGGCCAGGCTGGGCCAGGATCCCTACAGCCGCCGCCGGCCCACGAGGGTGACAGCCAGAATGCGTCGCAGGCGCCTGCGGGCGAGCCTCATCGTTGTTGTGCTCCTCGTACTGATCATCGTGGTGGCGTCGCAGGGCGGGAGTACTCCAGCGAGCGGTCATTCCGCAACGGTGGCAGCGTCGAAGAAGGCTCCGATCCCGTATCTGGCGCTGTCGACCGAGTCGGAGAGGCCGGCCTACGTCCCGGGCGACGCCCCGCAAATCCCCTGGCCGACGACGGGGCAGGCCGCTATCGCCGTCCCCAGTGCCGGAGTACTGGAGACCTCCGGTGCGGAAACTCCCGTGCCCATAGCGAGCCTCACCAAGATGATGACTCTCTACCTGACACTGAAGCAGCACCCTCTCACCTCGCGGTCGGCGGGGCCGCTGATCAAGATGACTGCGGTCGACCAGGAGGGTTACGACAACGACGTCGTGAGCGACGCCTCTTCCATCGAGGTTCAGGCGGGCGAGGTTCTGAACGAGCGCCAGGTGCTGACAGCGCTGGTCGTAAGGTCTGCCAACAACCTGGCCGACACGCTGGCGCGGTGGGACGCGCAGAGCATCCCCGCGTTCGTCGAGCGCATGAACACAGAAGCAGCCGCACTGGGCATGGACTCGACCCACTATGTGGACACGAACGGGCTCCACCCCGGATCCCAGTCGACCGCCCGTGATCAGCTCGTGATGGCCGAGCACGGGCTGGCAGAGCCCGGATTCGAGTCGATCGTCGATCAGCCCGCCGTCACGCTTCCGATCACCGGCACGTTGCCCAACTACGTGACAGCGGTCGGCTCCGATGGGGTCATCGGAGTGAAGTCCGGTTTCACCGACGCCGCGCTGGCATGTGTCGTCCTGGCCGCGGTACGCCAGGTGGGCGGAAAACCCGTCGTCATCCTGGCGGCGGATCTCGGCCAGGAGGCGGGGCTCTATTACGCGCAGTCCGAAGACCTGCAGATGATCGCTGTCGTTGCGCAGGGACTGCAGCTACAGACGGTTGTTCCCGCACACCACGTAGTGGGGACCTTGTCCCTCAAGAACGCATCAGCCGACGCATCGGGAAAACTGACGGCAGTGCCGGTAGAGACCGCAACGGCACTGACCGCGGTGGCCTGGCCGGACACCAATGTGGTGGTGGAGGAAAAGACCCTAAAGATGGGGCGGTCCGTGAAGGCCGGGGCGGAGGTGGGGACGCTCGAGGCCATATCCGCCGGGGGGACCCCTTTCAGCGTGCCTCTGATTGCCACCGCGTCGATCCGTGGGTAGCGCTCGCGGCCGGCAGTACCCTTAGCCCCAATGCGTGCACGGGTACCAGCATCGAGCGCCAATCTGGGTCCCGGGTTCGATGCCCTGGCGGTGGCCCTCGATCTGTACGTGGAGGTCGAGGTCGAGCCCGCGAACCGTCTCACGGTGCGCTGTGAGGGTGAAGGGGAGGACATTCCGCCCGACGACTCGCACCTCGCGGCACGCGTCGCCATCGACGTGGCGCGAACCGACAAGCTCGCCATCACCGTTCGATCAGATATTCCCGTAGCCCGTGGCCTCGGATCCTCGGCGGCCTTGGCCGCGGCGGCGGCAGCCGCCGCCGGATCGAAGGATCCGCTGGCGGTCGCAGCTATCTGCGACGGACACCCCGAAAACGCCTGCGCCTCGGTCGTCGGTGGTCTGGTCTGCGCCACCATGGTCCGAGGGGCTGTCCGGGCGGTGAGGCTCCCGCTCGACATCGGCCTGGTCTTCGTGGCGCTCATCCCTGACCGGCCGCTTTCCACGGCCAAGGCTCGACAAGCCCTGCCCCAACAGGTGGCGCGCACGGACGCCACTTTCAATCTGGGCCGGATGGGGCTGTTGCTGGCCGGTCTCGCGGACCGATCGCTTCTCACCCATGAAGCGACCGAGGACCGGATCCACCAGGACTACAGGAGCCCGTTGTTCCCAGAGGCTCCTACGCTTCTTTCGAAGATGCTCGAGGCCGGGGCTCTTGCGACCTGCTGGTCAGGCGCCGGACCGACCCTTCTCGGGATCTGTGACGGCGCGCAAGGGGCCAAGGTCGCAGAGGGGACCAGAAACGCTATGGCCGAATTCGGTGTCACTGGCGAGGTCAAGGTGCTTCACGCCGACCTTCAGGGACTCACCGTCGACCGCTCTTAGCCGTCAGGTGTTCCCGGCACCACTGCCTACACTTGGCCTCAGTGACTAGGACGTTCCACATCAGGACCTTCGGGTGCCAGATGAACGAGCACGACACCGAACGGCTCGCCGGCCTCCTCGCGGCAGAAGGCATGGAGCGGACTGAAGACGCAGAGACGGCGGATCTGGTGATCCTCAACACCTGCTGCATCCGGGAGAACGCTGACAACAAGCTCTACGGACATCTTGGTCATCTCAAGTCGCTAAAGGCCCGACGTCCCGGGATGCAGATCGCAGTGGGGGGATGCCTGGCCCAGAAGGACCGCGACCACATGCGCGACCGGGCGCCGCAGGTAGACGTGGTCTTCGGGACGCACAATCTGGCGAACGCACCTGAACTGCTGCGCCGATCCCTTCTCGAGGGTCCCCTCGTGGAGGTGCTCGACGAGCCCATCGCGGGAGGCGACCCGGCTCATGCCAGCGCGTTGAGCGCCGACAGGGATCTGCCCTGGTCTGCGTGGGTGACGATCCAGACCGGCTGCGACAACTCGTGCGCGTTCTGCATCGTGCCGTCGGTGCGCGGACGCGAGGTGAGTCGTTCGCTCGACGAGCTCACCCACGAGGTCAGGTCCTTGAGCGGTGCCGGTGTCTCGGAAATCACACTGTTGGGACAGAACGTCAACTCCTACGGGCGGGACCTGACCAAGAGGGGACCGTTGTTCGCGTCGCTTCTGCGCGCGGTGGGATCGGTGGAGGGAATCGAGCGCATCCGCTTCACCAGCCCTCATCCGAAGGACCTCCGCCCCGAGACGGTTGAGGCGATGGCGGGGACCCCCGCGGTCTGCGAGCACCTTCACCTACCGCTGCAGTCAGGGAGCAACTCGGTGTTGAAGGCCATGCGTCGCGGCTACACCGCGGAGCGGTACCTCGAAAAGCTGGCTCTGGCCCGCGACGCGATACCGGACCTGGCGGTAACCACCGACCTGATCGTGGGATTTCCCGGGGAGACCGAAGACGACGCCGAGCGGACGCTCGAAGTCGCGGCACAGGCCGAGTACGACAGCGCTTACACCTTCATCTTCTCGCCCCGGCCGGGCACCCGGGCTGCAGTCATGAAAGACAGGTTCGTCCCTCCCGAGGTGATCGCGGAGCGCTTCGACAAGCTCAAGGTGGTCCTCGAGCGGTCGGCTCTCCAGAAGCACCAGGCGCGCGTAGGCCGTATAGAGGAGGTTCTCGTGGAGGGAACGTCCAAGCGCGATCAGGCCACCATCTCAGGACGAACCCGTCAGGGGAAGCTCGTTCATTTCCCGGTCCCTGAGGGCAAAAGACCAACTGCAGGTGGCTACGCGACCGTGCTCGTAACAGACGCTGCCCCGCATTTTCTGCGCGGTGAGCTCGTCGACCTGCTCGCTCCATCTCGTCACAAGGTGCGGATACCTGTCAGATCCATATCCGTTCCCGACCGCGGAGTCACAGCTGCAGTCACCTGAGTCGACGCGATCAAGCCGCGTTGCGTTGGTCGGACCTACGGCGTCAGGCAAAACGTCGCTCGCACTCTCACTGGCGAGCATCAGGCCGGAAGCGGAGATCATCAGTGTCGACTCCATGGCCGTCTACCGCGGCATGGACATCGGAACTGCGAAACCCACTCCACGCGAGCGATCCGGTGTCCCTGTTCACCTGATCGATCTCGTGGAACCTTGCGAGGACTTCACCGTTTCCGAATTCCAAGCCGCAGTGAACGAGGCTCTTCGCGACATCGAGAGCCGGGGAAAGACGGCACTGCTCGTCGGGGGAACGGGCCTGTACCTGCGAGCTGCGCTCGGCGACCTGCAGGTGCCGGGCAGGTGGCCCGATGTGGCGCGTCAGCTCGAGTCAGAAGCCGTGGACCTCGGGCCTGCTGTCCTTCATTCGCGTCTTCGTGACCTCGACCCGGTGGCCGCTTCGCGGATCGAACCGACCAACACCAGGCGGATCGTCCGCGCGTTGGAGGTGACCATCGGATCCGGTTCCCGGTTCTCCTCTTTCGGTCCCGGGTTGTCGGTGTACGCGCCGAGCGCCGTAAGTCAGATCGGGATCCCGTACGTGGCCGGCATCCACGACGAGCTGATCCGCCGGCGCTTCGAAACATTGCTCCAGTTGGGCTTTTTGGAAGAGGTGAAGAATCTGGCCAGTTCGCCCGCAGGCATGTCGCGTACCGCACGTCAGGCGATCGGTTACCGCGAGCTATTGGATCACGTGGAGAACGGGACTCCGTTCGACCAGGCCGTGGATGCCGCGGTCAGAAGGACGCGGACATTCGCCAGGCGCCAGTGGGCGTGGTTCAGGAGGGACCCGCGCATCACGTGGCTCGATCCGAGCTCGGACCTACTCCCGCAACTGTTGGAGCGTTGGGACGCCGTCGCGCGTTCCGAGGTCCCGGTGGGAGACTGAGCCGGTGTCAGACGGCCGACTGGAAGACGACGCCATGGAAGACCGCAGCGTGGATGACCACGGCGCGCGCGAAAAAGGACTCCGCCTGACCAAACACCACGGATCGGGCAACGACTTTCTGGTTCTGCTCGAATCCACTGCCGATGAGGGGGTCTCTCCCCTCGAGGTGCAGGCGCTCTGCGACCGTCACCGCGGGATCGGAGCGGACGGCGTCATCGTCGGGCGCCCCGGCTCTGACGGCGCGGATCTTTCCATGGAGCTGACCAACGCCGACGGCTCGCGAGCCGAGATGAGCGGCAACGGGATCCGCTGTCTCTTACAGGCCGCCGTCCTATCGGGCATGGTGGCTGAAGGAGAGGTCACTGTCGACACCGATGCCGGCAGGCGTTCGGTCCGCTTCTACGTGCGAGGACCCGGACTGGGCTTCGGGGAGGTCGACATGGGCCCGGTTCTGATCGGTGACGACCTGCCCCTCGACGTTCCCCCTTTGTCGGCGGCCGGTGCCGGTGTCGTGGCTAGGGCTTGCACCGTCGATGTCGGCAATCCTCATCTGGTGGTGATCCCCGGCGATATAGAGCCCGAGCTCGACCGGATCGGTCCCGACCTGGAGCGGGAATTCGATCAGGGTGTGAACGTCGAAGTCATAAGGCTGGTGGGAACGGCCGGACACCGCAGCCCGGACAAGGTGTTCAACCTGATCGACATGGACGTGTGGGAACGCGGGGTCGGGATAACCGACTCGTGTGGAACCGGCGCATGCGCGGCTGCCGCAGCGGCCAACAAGTGGGGACTGGTCGGAACAGACGTCGAGGTGAGGACGTGCGGCGGATCTCTCGATGTCCGCATAGAGACCGGACGCGTGATCCTCGCCGGTCCCGCGCAGCTCGTCGGTGAGATGTACAT
>JBAPRR010000039.1:0-1701 GCA_049281195.1 Acidimicrobiales bacterium | reverse complement strand
CTCGCCGACCGCGTCAGCGAAGCCATCGCCGCCCGGGAGGAGTTGCGTGAGGTCGATAAGAAAGAGACCCGCATCCTGGTCCAGACACATCCCGACGTGGTGGTCGTTCCTCCCGACCCGCCCCAGTTGCTGATCAAGATGGGTCAGGTGCGCAGCGTGCTGCAGCGCATCTATCGCCTCCCCGCCGATGCACCGCGTGCGGTGTACATCTTCACCAGCACGTCCTTCATGAAGGAGGCGGCTAATTCCCTGCTCAAAATTCTCGAGGAGCCGCCCGCCTACGCTCACATTTTTTTGCTGGCAGAAAATCCCGGCGAGCTCCTGCCCACCATTCGTTCCCGCTCCAGCATCTTTCGCCTGGGCGCGCTGCCCCCGGAACAGATCGAAGCGGTGCTGGCCGAGCGCCGCAAGGATTGGAAACCGAAGCAACGCGCACTGGTCGCGCGCCTGGCAGAAGGCGCCATCGGTCAGGCAGTCGGCTTCGATCTGGAAAGCTATCTGGCAAGCCGCCAGGACGCGTTGGTGATCCTGTACACCGCCGCCGGAGATGGCGCAGGTGAGACAGACTATGGAGCTCTCTTTCGCGTTACCGAGACCTACCGCGCGGGCGCGGAGGGGCAGCAAAAGACCAGCGCCCTGCTGCACTCATTCTCGAGCCTGGTGGAAGACCTCTTGCTGTTGCATTCGGGAGCGGGCCATTTGATTCGCAACATCGACCTGATGGCCGAACTGACACGCGTATCGCAAACCATCACCGTGGCCTGGATTGAGGGGGCCGTGCGCGGCCTGGATCAAGTGGAACAAGGCATGCGGCGAAATCTGCTGCGGTCTTTGTCACTGGACGCCTTCGCCGTCGGCCTATCTGCGCCATGATTTTCGGAATACGCCATTTTCTGCCGATTTTTGACATTTAAACCCCATTGGCGACATCCTGCATCCTACCCCTTAGACTCACATTGAGACCATGCCTGATTCTTCTGCCATTCCGGTTCGCCACCTCTATGATGCGCGCCCAGCCAAGGCAAAAGCCAAAGCCAATGGGCACGATCCGTCCACATTGGCTTCTGTCAGCCCTGCGGGACCGCGCAAGCTCATTCGTCCACATCTCCCGGCGCGCTTAGCGGCAAGCCGTTACCCCGCTCTCCTTTCTACCATCGCTCCCGCACACCCGGCCCACCATCGATGGGACTCCGCCGTAGAGAGTTCTCACGCAGAGGCGTTCTACTTTCAAAAGCAGATCCAAAGCCAGACATTGATGATGTTCGTGCTCGAAGACGGGGAGCAGATCGAGGGCATGATCGAGTGGTACGACCGAAATGCGATCAAGGTGCGGCGGGGCAAGGTGCGTACGCTTATCTATAAAGCTGGCATCAAATACTTATACAAGGCGGAAGAGAAGCCGGGCGTAGCAGTCAACGGGCGGCTTTGAGGAGCCGGTCGCGAATGGCAACGCCAAGTCCCTCCTCCGCCGGCAGTGGGCAAACAATGACGGTGGCGCCGGCGGCATCCAATTCCCGCAGGCCGGCAAAAAGGCGGCGCGCGAGCTCCTCCTGGTCCGTCATCTCTCCCCAGCGATAAATCAGGTATGGACGTCCGATGTTCACATCGCCAGGCAACATAATGCCGACCACTTCGCCCGCGGCTTGCAGCTGTTCAGCAAGACTTAATAGCCCGGTGGTGGCCCACTCCAACAAAATGAGG
>JBAPRR010000038.1:0-2296 GCA_049281195.1 Acidimicrobiales bacterium | reverse complement strand
GTTGAACGCGTTCTCCGAGTACGGGCTGTTCGCCGAAGGTGCACCGTAACCGAAAGGCGGGTTTCCCGCCGGGAGCGACCCACCCGATGGGCAGCTGAAGTTATACGGCTGAGTGACGCCGGTCGGCACGATCAGGTTGCATCCCTCGGACTCATTGAACACCTGAGCCAAATTGGAGAGAACGTAATAGGGCGTGTTACCGCCACTACCCACGATCGTGTTGTTGGCAGGCGACACGACGGTCGCTGATGCCGAGCCGGCGGCCATGGATAAACCTATGGCGACAGTCCCCACGACTGTGGCCGTCAAGACGGCCCCCCGCCGCAGTCTGCGGAACTTGAACACTTGCTTCCCCTCCAGTCACGATGCCGCGTATTTCACGGGCCGTGGTTGAGTCGTTATTCCAAGTATTTCTACCATATCGATGGGGAATATCAAGAGGTTCGAGGACTTGCTCTGTAGCCAAAATTGGGTAATTCAGTTGAATTGGTTAAGAATGACCTGCCCTTAAACCTCACGCGCAACAGGGCAGCCCCGGAGAATGGCTCTCCGGGGCTGCCCTATGCGCATTGTTCTCGTTGGGGATGTCCTGCGACTCTCCGTAAGGTTTTTGGCGGATCTCCTGATGGGTCAGGCGACCTTCGATCCGGGTCGGCTCACTGCGGGGGTCCGCTTCCAAGCTTGAGTGTGGTGGTGTGCTGGTTACCTGACGAGTCGAAGTATTGGACCTGAACCGTGTCACCTGGCTTCTTTGTCAGGATCACGTTGGTCAGTCCCTCTGGAGAGGTGACACTCGTTCCTCCGAGAGACGTGATGGTGTCACCCTCCAGAAGTCCGGCCTGCTCCGCCGGACCGTTCGGAAGAAGCTCAGCAATCAGTGCACCTGTTGTTCCGGAGCTCGAGGAGGATTCGACCTCAACTCCGAGAAACGCAGTCGGACCGACATGGACGGTGCTCGACGAATCGCCCGACTTGATCGACGTGGCGAGGCCATACGCCTCGGATATCGGAATCGAGTAGCCCTGGTCGCCTGTCGACTGGAACTCGAATCCCTGAGCTGCTGCGGTGTCCATCCCGAGGACCTGCCCCTCCGCGTTGACCAGAGGTCCTCCGGAATCACCTGCCACAATGTCGGCGTTCGTTTCGATCAAACCGGTCAACTGCTCGCTGGTCCCGTTGGCGTCGTCCTCGGCAGTTATCGATTGACCGGTGGCTGTAACCGTTCCAGCCGCGTAGCTGGGCGTTCCGCCCGCGCCGCCGGCGTTGCCAACCGCAACTACTTCCTCACCGGAGGTGACGTTCGAGTTGCTCGCGAGTGTGACGGTCGTCAGGCCGGACGCGTCGGTGAGCTGAATGACCGCGACGTCCTTGGTCCTGTCGTAACCGACGATCGTTGCGCCATACGTCTTGCCGTTGCCGATATCGGTGACGCTTATGGAAGTGGCGCCCTCGACAACATGATTGTTCGTCAGTACGAGACCGTTCGATGTGAGAACCATTCCGGTTCCGGCACCCTCGAGCTGTTCGTAGCCGAGTGTCGTGTTGATGTCCACCAGACCCGGGTCGACCCTTGAAGCAATCGCCTGTGCCGAACCTAGCGGCGTGGAGTTGGAGTTGTTCGATCCATTCGAGCTCCCGTTACCGACGGAGGGGAGCGTCGAAGCGCTGCTCTGTAGAGACCCCAGTTTCGTCGACTGCCACACAGAGTGCCCGACGAGAGCTCCCACGACACCGGCGAGAGCAACGCACGCGACGAGGAAGACGGCTACTACGGGCTTACCGGCGGCGTGTCGAGCCTTGGATTTCTTCTGCGGTTCGGGAGAAGTTGATCCGCCCCACGGCCCGCTGCCCACCGGCGGCCATGAAGGTGGTCCCCATTGCGCATGTCCTCCTGACGCCGCAGGCGCTCCGGGCGCACCCCAGTAAGCGTGTCCGGAGCCGTATGAGGGAGGAGGTCCGCCGTAGACACCCGGCCCGCTATGAAACGGCGGCGCGGGGGCATGCGTCGGCGCAGGGGGAGGCACCGGGTGTCCGTACGGCGAGCTGTGAGGCGGCCCCAGGGGGAAGTGCTGGGGGTGGTTTGGGGTAGAAGATTCCCAGGGAAGACCGCCGATGCTGGAGGTTCCCGCCCCTACCGTCGGATCCGGTTCGGCGCGGGGGCACTCAGCAGGAGACGATTCGTTCGCATCCTGCTCATCTGGCATGTCGGGGGGATCGAAGTTTTCGGTCATGGTGGTCAACCTCTGAGTTGGTGGCCTGCCCCGGGGGAACTTGGGGCTTGTATGACGTCCAGTAC
>JBAPRR010000037.1:0-8448 GCA_049281195.1 Acidimicrobiales bacterium | reverse complement strand
TCCTCCTCCGCGTCGAGCGCCGCTTCCGCCAGGTCGGCAGCATCGAAGAAGCGGGCTTGCTCCGTCCTCCCATATGCAGACAGTCCGAGGTACCACGGCGCCTCGCCGTGGACTGAGGCAAATCGATCGACATAGTCCCACACGTCGGGCAGGGCGTCGCCGGCTCCGGCAAACGCAATTGATGGCGCCAACACCATCAACGCCAGGGCGTCGTCAGGCACTTTTTCGAGATGCTCCATCAAGGCGGCGGTCCCGATGCGGCTGCCGTGCTCACACCACACGGCGACGGCTTCGACGTGGCTCTGGTCCTCGGCGCTGCCGCTCACAGAAGCGGCTGCTCGCGCTCGGGCTACGTGACCGGCCACTGCGGCCGGTCCCCCGGCGCGGTCGGGACGTTCCGTTGCGATCAGCGCCAGAGCCGCGTGTGCCCGCGCATGACGAGGATCCTCTGTGACCGCCGCGGTGAACGCCAATGACGCACCTTGTTGCACGCCGAGCAGTCTGCGCACGCCCTCGGCGTAGGCAGAGTCCGCTGGTGACCGATGAGTGATCGAGGGCGCGGCCCTCTTTTTGAGCGGGCTCGGTTGGGCCGTTGCGAGTAGCTGTGCTGCGTCCGCCACCTGGACGCGCAACTCGGGGATAGCGGTGCTCTCCCACAGCTCGCCCTGGCGGATGGCTCCCACGCACAGAATGTTCGGGACTGCACCGCCGTGCGAGTCGATCAGGCGACCGTCGGCGTCAGTTCTCACCCCGATGCCGCTTCTGTGCACCGTCGCATTACCCGCAGCGAGAAGCGATGCCCAAAGGCGCGACGACGACAGGGCCCGACGGTCCCACATGGTTCCCGTGGCGACCACGAGAGCGTCGTCTCTGCGGGTAATCGTTCCCTCCCTGGTCGAAAGCGTGATGGCCAGCTGGCCGTCGGTGAACCGAGCCTCTGCCACCTCGCCGGCGACTACGGACAAGCGCCCGGACGCCAGGGCCTCGTCTACGGCTGAAGCCACGGTCGGCGGCATCCGGTGGCGGAGGACCTCCCACTGCCTGAGGTCCTCGCGCATGAATCTGCGCTGATCCTGCCAGCTGAGTGAATGCCACAGCCGCGGCGTGTGCGGACGGAGCGCATCGACCACTTGACGCCAGTTCATTCCCGCCGAACGTGCAGCCTCTATGTCGCGGCCAAAGGCCTCCCGTAACGTGTCGAGCCCGGCCGAAGGATCGACGGCATCTACATTGGGAGTCGGCGCCGGCGGCCCGAACCGGCGATGCCGGCGCGGCAGCTGGCCGTGGCGGGACACCAACGTCACCTCCACGTTGCGCGCCAGCAGATGCAAGGCCACGTCAATGCCGGTCAGCCCGGACCCGACGACGAGTACTCGATTCGCCTTGAGGGCGTCGAGCTGTACGAGAGCTCCCGGTTCCCATGGGTCTTCGACCACCCTGCACGGCGCCGCGCTCGAGGCCGGCGCGAGCGCCCGGGCGAGCGACTCGGGCAGGTTCCCCGGAGGCCGCCCCGTTGCCAGGGCCACAGCGTCCGCGGCCAGTACACGTCCGTCGCGGAGTCCGACCCGTGTCGGTGTGCCCGGGATCACACGGACCACCTCGTCGTGCTCGATTCGGACGTCGGCCTCCTCGAGCAATTCCCGGAGGTACCGCGAATATGCGAGCCGCGGTGCAAAACCGTCCATCGTCGCGACAGCGCGCTTTTCAAGCCACCAGCAGAAATGGTCAGAGTCTTCCGGCCAAGCAGACATTCCTTGAGCTGGCACGTTCAAAAGGTGGCCCGGGTCAGAGGTGCCGTAGGCCGCTCCCGTTCCCGGGCGTCCGGATGAATCCACGACCGTGATGCACAGATCTGGGCGCCGGACCCGCAGGTGGGCCGACAGCAGGATCCCCGATGCGCCGCCCCCCACGATCACAACCCGGGCCTTAAACCCAATCATTGCTATAGCTTTCCACCTAATTATTGATCCTCAGACCGCGACGCTGGCCCCGATACCCAACCTTTCCGGTAACCCGGCTCCTCCGGTCGATATCGGCTCTGAGCACGGGAATCTTCATCCCAACCTGCCGAGGCGCTCGACCGCCTCCGCGAGTACCTCGTGGCGCTTGGAGAACATCCATCGTACGAAGTGCCGACCGGAATCCCAATCGTCATAGAAGACCGAGCTCGGAATGGCGACGATGCCGCACCGTTGCGGGAGTTCCAGACAGAACGTGTATCCGTCCTCGTCCGCCACGGCCGTGATATCCGTCGTTATGAAGAACGTGCCGTGCGATGGGAGAACCCGAAAGCCCACAGATTGAAGCCCGGCCGCAAGCAGGTCACGCTTCTGCTTCAGGATCTCCGCGGCCTCGAGAAGGTACACGTCACTTTCGTTCAAGCCCGCGGCGATCGCATACTGAAACGGAGCGGCGTTGACATAGGTGAGGAACTGCTTCGCGGAGCGAATTGCGGCAATGAGCTCAGAAGGCCCGCACGCCCACCCCACTTTCCATCCCGTGAAGGAAAATGTTTTGGCCGCTGACGAGATGGTGATCGTCCTCTCTGCCATTCCGGGAAGTGTGGCGAGCGAAATGTGCGGGAACTCTTCCTCGTAGACCAGATGCTCGTACACCTCGTCTGTAATAGCGACGAGATCATGACGTCGGCAGACGTCCGCTATCACCTCGAGCTCCGCGCTACTGAACACCTTGCCGGTCGGATTGTGAGGCGTGTTCAACAAAATGAGACGCGTCCGATCAGTTATCGCGTTGTTCAACGCTTCAGGATCGAACGACCAGTCCGGCGCCCGGAGTGGCACGACACGGTGCTGCGCTCCGGCCATCGCGGTGCATGCCGCGTAGGAGTCGTAATACGGCTCGAACATGACCACTTCGTCGCCGGTTTCGCACAGCGCCAAAAAACACGACGCGATGGCTTCGGTAGCACCGGCGGTTACCAGGATCTCCGTGTCCGGATCGAATTCGAGAGCGTTATAGCGCTTCTGATGCGAGGCGATCGCCGATCGAAGCTCAGGAATACCGATCAGAGGCGGGTACTGGTTGTGGCCGGCCTCAATTGCCCGGATCGCGGCCTGCTTGATGGAGTCGGGACCGTCGACGTCGGGAAACCCCTGTCCCAGGTTGATCGAACCAGTGGCCACCGCGAGGGCAGACATCTCTGAGAAAATCGTGCTCGTGTAGCCCTGGAGCCGGGCGTTGAGGTACGGGATCCGACCGGTCATGTACGTCTCTTACCACCGATTCGGCTCGGTGGAACTGAACAGCAAACTCAGCTGGATTTTACGACAGCGACTGCCTCGGGTGCCGGTACGCCACCGATCGTTTCGACGGGCGAACCACCGGGCGTCAACACCGTCACATTGTTCGAGCCGTAGTTGGAGACGTAGACATCTCCGGAGACGGCAATCCCATCGGGGCTCGAGCCCACGTCTACGGTCGCCTTCACCTTCGTAGCACCTACCGCAATGATCGAGATGTTGTTCGAGCCGCTGTTCGCCACGTAGATCTTCCTAAATGCCACGGCGACGGCGTCTGGCTCCGTGCCAACTGCGATCGTGGCTGTTACTGAAGCCGTAGCCAGATCGATCACCGTCAGCGCCCCGCTTGCTTCGCTGACCACGTAGGCGAAGCCTCGGGAGCACGCGACCGCCACGGGGTCCGGGTCGACGGCGACGGCTCTCTCCGTCGGATCAGTTGGACTCGCCTCGACACCGGAAAAGATGTCGAGCAGATTGTCTCCGTCATCTGTGGCCACGACCTTTTTGTCATTACAGGCCGCGACCGCAGACATCGCCGGAGAACTCCCAGGGAGCGACGTGATCTGAGTGACTTGATCAGTTGAGAGATTCACCGCATCCAACGCCGGAACGGCATATAGGCCTTGATCTGCGAGGTAGCCCCATTCGTCATTCGGCAACACCGCTGAACCTTCGAGGTTCACGAATTCTCCACCCAGCGATACCACCTCCCGAGTTGACGGTGACACGATGAAGGCCTGCGAATCGCCTTCGCCATCACTTGCGGTGGCGAGGCCAAGCGGGCCACCGCTACTTGTGGCGAAAGAATTCAGGAGATCGCCCGTCTCCACCCCAAGGGTGGAGCCCGCGCCCGAGACCGGTTCGAGCCGGCCCTGTCCGCTTTGGTTAACGGCTGCCCACACGGTGGAGTCGCCACTTTGGCGGTGAGACGCCATCAGGCCGCCGACAATGATGATGACGGCACACACTTGAAGCCGCATCAATCCTCCTCCTCGGTCGGAACACCACGTTCTCAACGTTGAGGTATTGCGTCAATAACGCAAACTGATAACTGACACCCTACGGAATGATCTTGGTGACCTTCAGCTTGGCGTGCGGGTCGGCCTTCAAAGTGAACTTCATGACATACGTTCCTGGGCCGCCGAATCCACAAAAAGCGACTCCGTCGGGAGGCTTCAACCGAAGCGGCGGCCCTATTTTGAGCTCAACCACTTGTGTCGTCGAGGTGGTGTTCGTCATGGTCCATTCACCGTGACGCGGCGTGCAGTCGCCGTTCTTTGTGTCCCTAACGGTCAGTGACGACCGACTGAACGTCACCGTGGCGCCACTATCCTCAAGGTTCACGTTGGGCGGGGAAGTCCGCGCGACAACCGGGACAATTCGTGACTGAGTGGTTGTCGCCGACGCAGGTCCTGTCATCATTCAGGCCGGGGAGCAGCCGAAGAGGGCCGCTGAAACCATGAACCGCCGGCCGAATCTGGTCATGATTCCTCGGTTCTTGTGGACTTGGAGACTCTCCGCCGAAACGAGTCTCACAGGCGTCAACTCTTGGGTCAATGGACCCGGGTCAGAGCTGTGCAGCAGGACGACTCGTGCTGAGCTGCGCTTTACATCGGATGAGCAATGGTTGTTAACTCGAAGGACCACATGATCGCGGTCCTGTACGGGCGGCGAATTCTGAGCCGTAGATCCGGGGGAATCCATGTTCGTTGTTAAGCGAGTTGCCAGTGTGGCTATCCTTCCTTTCGTTGCGGCATTGCTCGCCGTCGGTCTCTCGACCTCACCGGTAGCGGCGATGTCCACCACTACATCCGCGTTTGCCGGATACTCGGTCAAAGCCGCGGGAACATCGTTCGACGTGACCTTGAAGGTTCCATCGTTCAAGTGCACGGTTAAACGATCGATTATCTCTGCCGGAATTCAGACGTACGATGCGCCGAACTCCGGCGACAACGGTTCAATGATCGTCTTCTACTGCTCGAAGACCTTGGTTCCCAGTTACTACGCAGAGCTCGAGGTTGACGGAAACATCGCCGAACCCCAGATGAGCATCGGGCCCGGCAACCTCGTCACGATGACCGTCACCTGCGGCACCGATGGAACGGACATATCCCTCCTGGATCCAACGATCAACCAAGATGCCTACACGGGGTCGGACAGCCCGAGCACATGCACCGACTCCCAGTTCGGCGATATCGGGTACGGCAAAGACCAATCCGCCATCCCAGACTTCGGGCTGATGCGCTTCTCACAGGCGAACGAGAATGGCGACGCACTCGGGTCGCTCAGCCCGAAGGTTCACAACTACAACGAGGGAACCGGCAAGGTCATTACCACCGGTGCCTTGACTCATGGTGGGTTGAACTTCAACACGACCGACGGTTCATAGGCGTCTGAACGGTAACGACCCGGGCCCAAGAACGGGGAATCAGCCGGCCAATAGCTCGGCGGCCTTCCTGACGCAGGCTTCGAAGCCCGTCATATCGGTGAACAGATCCGAAGGCTTGGCAGCATGCCTGACGACCTCTCCCCCGGAGCGCCGGATCACGCCTTCGCACATCAGGTTGTCGCAAAGATCGAAGTCCTCGACCTCGTACCCGTCGTCGCTTCCCGAAGCCGCCACGCGCACCATGTAATGGTCGTCCACATTCGTGTAGCCGAATACAAGGGTGCCGGCCGCCGCCATGTAACCGAGCTCGATGGCGGTGCCGACATCCATGCTCACGCTTCGAAAGGGCGTCATGTTCGCGATTCCGAGATCGCAACCGTCCATCAGATCCACACAGATGTCTGCAATCGCGAATGCCGCCTCGGTCTTGGACAAGCCTTGTTGAGAAAGCGTTTGGTCGAGCGGGAACACACCATCGAAGCCGTACTCCGAACAGATCCTTTTTTTCTTATCCCCGAGCTCGAGAGCGTTCGGGAGAAAGACCTCGGGTCCTGCCAGATAGACCCTGCTTCGATACCCGTTGGTCGGCGCCGTCCCAGAAGTCATGGCTCAACTCCGATCTGCCGTTGCCACTCCAACCACAACACGACAAAGGCACCCTTGTCCACGGGAAATCCCCATAAGTGGAAAACGCCCAGGAAAACGCGCCATGCGGCCACCGATTACAACGACAAAGGCCTCAGGATTCCTCGGGCTCCGATTCGGCAGAGACCAGCGTCGCGGCCGCCACACTCTGACCATCGTCGAGATTCATGAGCCTGACTCCGGTGGCGTCTCTCCCCTGCGCAGCGATCTCGCGAACCTGCGTACGGATCACGACACCGCCCGAAGAGACCAGGATCATCTCGTCGTCGAGACTGGCCATGAAGGCTGCTACGACCCTTCCCCGCACCGCGGTGAGCTTGATGGCACGCACACCCTGGCCGCC
Organism: Acidimicrobiales bacterium; assembly: GCA_049281195.1. Lineage (GTDB taxonomy): Bacteria > Actinomycetota > Acidimicrobiia > Acidimicrobiales > CAVXTF01 > JBAPRR01. The sequence continues at coordinate 1,811 of JBAPRR010000037.1, read as the reverse complement.
ACGGCCTTGATTGTGAAAGTGCTCGGCCTTGGTCCGCTTCCCGTAGCCGGCGTCGGTGACGATGATGACATCGGTGTCCCCGGACGCCACGTCGCACGACACGACCTCGTCGCCCGCCCGGAGCCTCATGCCACGCACTCCGGCAGCGTCACGCCCCATCGGACGGACCTCTTCTTCTGAGAAGCGGATGCCGCTGCCGTTCTTGGTGACCATCAGCATGTCGTCATCGCCGGAGGTGAAGACCGCACGGACCAACTCGTCGTTGTCGCGCAGCGCTATGGCGATGAATCCCTCTCGTCTGGACTTGTCGTACTCAGAGAGCGCCGTCTTCTTAACCTGACCGAGCTTGGTCCCGAACAACAGGTAGCCACCAGAGTCGAAGTCCCTCGTGGCCACGAGCGCCTGGATGGTCTCATCGAGACCAAGAGGCAGAAGGTTCACCACTGCAGTACCTCGGGCGGTCCTCTCTTTCATCGGGACCTCGTGGGCCCGCAGGCGGAACACACGGCCCTTGTTGGAGAACAGCAGAAGATGCGCCAGTGCTGTCGTGTGGACCGCGATGCTCACCAGGTCTTCTTCTTTGAGGCGTGCTCCCTGAACTCCCCTGCCGCCGCGACCCTGAGTTCTGAACGCGTCGGAAGAAACCGCTTTTATGTAACCGGCGCGCGTCATCGTCACGACGATCTCTTCGTCCTCGATGAGGTCTTCCAATCCGAGCTCGCCCGGGTCGTTGGTCACGACTGTTCGGCGGGGCTCCGCGTACTTCTCGCGGATCTTTCCGAGCTCTTCTGCGATGACCGCACGCAACTTCGCCGGGTCCCCGAGGATCGCCTCCAGCCCGGCGATGACCTCCATCAACGCCGCGTACTCCTCCTCGAGATTCGTTCGCCCCAGGCGGGTCAACTTGGCCAGGGTCATGTCGAGGATGTGGGTTGCCTGCACCTCTGAAAAGCTGAAGGGTTCCGCCATCAAGGCGGCCCTGGCGGAGGGGGTGTCGTCCGAGCCTCGGATCGTCTGGATGACGGCGTCGAGCATGTCGATCGCCCGCAGCAGTCCTTCGACGATGTGCGCACGGTTCCTGGCTTTGTTCAGCCGAAATTCCGAACGCCTTGTCACCACCTCGATCTGGTGCTGGATGTAGTGGTGCACCAGTTGCGACAGGTTGAGAACCCGAGGCACACCGTCGACCAGGGCGACCGTGTTAACCGAGAAATTGACCTGCATCGGGGTGTGCTTAAACAGGTTGTTCAGGATCACGTTCGCGTTGGCATCGCGCTTCAACGTGATTACGAGCCTGGTCTCGCCGCCCGCCGAAGCGTTGTCGGCGCTCGAGATCCCTTCGATCACGCGTGAGTTCACCAGGTCATGGATCTTCTGCTCGATCGCTTCCACCGAAGTCTGGAACGGAAGGTCCGTGACGATGATGCGGGTGGCACCGTGGGACTCGTCGATCTCTGCGAGAGCCCGGAGCTTGATCGATCCCCTTCCGGTTCGATACGCGTCGAGGATGCCCTGGCGGCCGAGAATCTGCGCACCGGTCGGGAAGTCGGGACCTTTCACGAACTGCATCAGCTCGTCCGAGGTCGCCTCAGGATGCTCGAGCATGTAGGTGACCGCATCTGAGATCTCACCCAGGTTGTGGGGAGGGATATTGGTCGCCATCCCTACAGCGATCCCCTGAGACCCGTTTACGAGAAGGTTCGGAAAACGCGAGGGAAGAACGACGGGCTCTTCCGTGGATCCGTCGTAATTCGGCGTGAAGTCGACGGTGTTCTCATCGATGTCGGCGAGCAGCTCCAGTGATATCGGAG
>JBAPRR010000036.1:0-21813 GCA_049281195.1 Acidimicrobiales bacterium | reverse complement strand
CACCGACGCCTTGCCGCTTCCGAGGAACGACCGCGTCTTCACCGGGAAATGCTTTACGACATCGGTCAGGTCGAGGAGCGTCGTTCCGTCGGTCTGTTTGACATCGGCGACCGTCATGCTGTCCCCGGCTCAGGTGGTGCGAACACGCTGTCTGCATCCAAGAAGACCGGTTGGTCGAGCCCGACGCGCGTGGCCGGAAGTATGCACGCGGACAGGTGCCCGGCCGTGTGCCCCACCTGTTTCAGGGGCGGCGGTTGCTTGAGGCACTCGTCTTGGACATACGGGCAACGCGGAGCGAACGGGCATTTGGTGGCCATCCGCAACGAGGACGGCGGGTTTCCCTTGATGGGATGAAGCCGCCCGGCCCGCGATGCATACGACGGGATGGACTCGAGCAGCCCCTGTGTGTACGGATGATGAGGCTCTGTGAAGGCCGTCTTCACATCCGCGTACTCCATCGGGCGTCCCGCGTACATGATCAGAATGTCGTCCGCGACATCTGCAACCACGCCCAGGTCGTGGGTGATGAGAATGATCGCCGTGTCGAGCTCGGATTGGAGGTCGCTCAACAGCTCGAGGATCTGAGCCTGCACGGTCACGTCGAGTGCGGTGGTCGGCTCGTCGGCGATGATCAAAGCGGGATTCTCGACCAGGGCCATCGCGATCATGGCGCGCTGGCGCATTCCACCTGAGAACTGGTGCGGGTATTCCCGGGCTCGAACCGCAGGCTGCGGCAAGCCCACCTTGCCGAGCATGTCCACCGCTCTTTCGTCCGCCTCTTTCTTGGAGACATTCTCATGAGCGCGGACAGCCTCTGCGATCTGCTTTCCCACCCTGAAAAGCGGGTGCAGGCTCGTCAGCGGGTCCTGGAAGATCATCGAGGCCCGCGCGCCACGGATCGACCGAAGCTGGTGTTCGTTCATCTGGAGCAGGTCTTCGCCGTCGAAATAGGCATGGCCGCTCACGTGGGCGCCAGGGCTGACTCCGAGGATTGCCTGGGTCGAGACGGATTTGCCCGAACCCGATTCACCTACGATCCCGAGCGTTTTGCCCCTGTCGACGGTGAACGACATCCCCTGAACGGCTTGAACCACGCCGTCATCTGTGTCGAAGGATACGCGGAGGTCTACTACCTCCAGCAGAGCCACGCGCGGCCTCCTCGACGAGCCCTCATATTTTGCGAATGCAATCTAGAGGGCTCGCCGAGTCCCCGCCAGTACCGCTCGTGGCGCCGCCGTTAGCTACTTAACCCAGAGGTTCGTGATGTCCACGTACCCCAGGAATCCATTGTATATGGCGTTCTCTACGTTCTTACCGACGAACTGGGGCAGCGCCTGGTAGATCAACGGGATCCAACCAGGGTTCTTGGTCATGATGTAGTTGTCCAGGTTCTGCCAATCAGTGGCGGCTCCTGAGACCGTTGGTGCCGCCAGGGCGGTTGCGATGTCGCTGTTCACCGTGGGGTCGTTGTAGTCGCCGTAGTCGGTCGAGCCGTTGGTGTACAGCTGCCCGTTGAACAGCGGGTTGAAGATCGACTGCGCACCGTTTCCGTCCCAGTCCGGGAACCACAGACCGAAAGCGAGGTCCCAGTTGGCCTTGTTGGACGGGGTCTCGATGTAGTCGAAGTACTCACCCTGTGACGGCTGCTCGTTGAGCGAGATGGTCACGCCACCGAGAGCCATGTCCGCCTGGAGCGCCGTCGCCTGGTCGGGCATCGGCGGGTTGTTGGCGTACACGAGCTTCAGGTTGATCCCGTTCGGGTAACCGGCAGCTGCCAGCATCGACTTGCACTTGGCCGGATCACCTTCGTTGTTGGTCGACGAGTAAGGGTCGATCTCCTTGTAGCCGGTGATCTGCGGCGGGAGTATCTGGTTCGACGCCACGTTGATGAGTGGGCCACCACTGACCTGCACGATGTGGCGCTTGTTCACGCAATACTGGAGAGCCTCGCGCACCGCAGGCTTCTGAAGAGCGCCGCCATCGGCCGTGCTGTCCATGTTGAACACCAGGTACGTGATGCCTCCGGTGTAACCGGCGACGAAGTCAGGCGAGGTGGACAGCGACTGTACGGAGGCCGCGGGAACCGTGGTGTCCCATTCAAGGTCCGCGTCGCCGGTCTGCAGCTCCTGCTGGATCGTCGTCGGGTTGTTACCCATCGAGATGTCGATGTGGTCGAAGTACTGGTGACGCAGCGAGTCGGTCGACTGCTTCCAGTACGGGTTCTGCGACAGCGTGTAGCTGACGTTCGGGGTGTAGGAGTCGATGGTGTAAGGACCGTCGGAGATGAAGTGCTCCTCTTCCTGCACCGAACCCGGCAGCCACTGCAGGATGGTCTGAGGAGTAGGAGAGCTCATCGGCAGGGCAAGGATGTTCAAGAAGCTGCTCGCCGGGTGGTTCAGCGTGAACACGATCGTCGACGAGTTCGGCGTCGTGAGGCCGCTGATCTGGTTCGTGGTCATGAAGTTCTTCAACGCCGCGATCTGCCCGGCGGTACTCGTCGGCAACGTGATCTTGGCGAAGGCGTTGCAGAAGGAGAGCATGCCGGCGATGTTGTTCTCCCAGTACTGGAGCGGCGGCGCCGGCAACACCGGGTTGCACAGACGCTTGATACCGAGCTCCTCGTCGTACGAGGTCACCTGGACCGGGCCGGTCGGCTCGTCCCACATGACTCCCGACTTGATGTGGAAGGTGTAAACGAGCTGGTTCGAACTGATCGAGTACGTGGCGATGTCCGGGACCGGCTGGGTCGGCGTCGGGTTGGCGTGGGTGCTCGGGTACGACACGAGCTGGCGGCTCACCGCACGCAGGAGCTCGTAGGTCGTGGTGTAGTACGCGCAGCAGGTGTCGAGGTGGTCGACGTCGCCGCTACCCATGATCTTCAGGGTTCCCCCGACCACGGGCTGGCCGGTGGCGGCTGCAGGAAGGATGTCGTGCTCACCGATCCCGACCATGGCCGCCGCGGCGGGGTTGGTCGTGGTGGTCGACGAGTTGGTGTTGTTGGGGGTGGAGCTGCCGTTGGAACTACAGGCGGCTGCGATGACCGTTACCGCCGCAAGAACGCACACAACCCCTAACAATCGAGTCCTTCGCTTCAACCGTCCTTGCATATTGGCCTCCCAGTTCGAGCGGGCGCACGAAGGCCCGCCGCCTGTGTTTCAGTTGTATTGCACTCTCGCACGGGATCGTCGCTCACGCCAACACCCGACGTGTGCAGGGCTGATCGGCTTCACCGAGTCCCACAGAGGTAGTGCCGGGCGATCGTCTCCACGCAATCGAAACACTAGCCATGTCGGCCTGCAGATTCCCAGCTTATCTTCAGCAAATCTGATGAGGTCGGAAACGTGGCACCTGGCCAGGAGAAACGAGATTGAAATATTTCCGAGTGGTCCGGCGCTGTTGTCCTGAGCGATGACTATTCCGATCTCCATACTCGACCTGGCTCCGATCAGGCCGGGCGAAACAGCGAGCGAGAGCTTCGTGGCGAGCGTCGAGCTGGCCAGGCTGGCGGAGCGGACCGGCTACATGCGGGTGTGGTACGCCGAGCACCACAACATGGCGGCGATCGCCTCTTCGGCCACGAGCGTCCTCATCGCCCACATCGCGGCTCACACCACAGACATACGCCTCGGTGCGGGGGGCATCATGCTGCCCAACCACGCCCCCCTCGTCATCGCCGAGCAATTCGGGACCCTCGAAGCGATGCATCCCGGGCGGATCGATCTGGGACTGGGAAGGGCACCCGGTTCGGACCAGCAGACGATGCTCGCACTCAGACGGTCCAACGCCTCGGCCGACGCCTTCCCCGAAGACGTCCTCGAACTGCAGGGCTATCTGTCCGGCAAATCGCGCATACCGGGTGTCAACGCGACACCGGGCAAGGGATCCTTCGTGCCTCTGTACATCCTGGGGTCCTCGATGTTCGGAGCGACTCTTGCCGCGATGCTCGGACTCCCGTACGCCTTCGCTTCGCACTTCGCACCAGATGCGCTCGAGCCTGCCGTCGAGTCCTACCGTAAGCAACTCCGTCCATCGGAGCAGCTCGACAAGCCGTATGTGATCGCGGGCGTGAACGTGGTGGCGGCCGACAGCGCCGAACACGCTCAGGAGCAGTTCCTCACGGCCAGGAGGAACCGGGTGAACTGGCTGTTCGGGAGAGGTCGGACTTTCACCGCGGAAGAAGCTGACGCCATCTTGGAGTCGCCGGCCGGACAGCACGTGCAGCAGATGACGCGCTATTCAGCTGTCGGAACCGGTGACGACGTGAAGGAGTATGTCGAATCGTTCGCCAAGCACGCCGATGCCGACGAGCTGATCGTCGCGCACCAGTCGCCGAATACGGAGGACCGCCTCCGATCGGTCCAGTTGCTGGCTGAATCCGTCATCGGCGCCTGACTACGACGAGCAGCTGACCCCACCGAGCGCCACGGCCGCACACAAGGTGGCGTAACTCACCCTCCATTGGCCGTCTACAACCACGGCCGTTCCGATCATGTGGAAAGAAAGGGTCGGGTCATCGTGGAACCTGATGGTGTAGTCGACATCGGCGACGGTCGGACTTGCGAAAACCACCTGATTGACCGTGGCGTAGACGGACTCGACCAGGTTGGTATACGGACCGATCAAAAGCTGTTCCAGGGGATTGGTGAACAGCCCGTTGTCCTGGATGTCCTCGGACCGTTCGATGGGGGGGCTGGTGCAACTGAATACGGTGTCATAAGCGTTGTCGATGGCGGCGGTAGCTGAAGCGGGATCCGTCGGTTGCGGGCCCGACGATGCCGGTAGAGACGAAGGAAGTGTCGTTGCGCCCGCCGGTTCGGAGGCATCTACGGAAAGCGGGACGCTCGATAGAACCTGTCCTGATTCCCCGATCACCGACAAACTCCCCCCGCCTGAACCGATCGCGGTGGAGGGATCTCCGTTCAGCACGGCGTCGACCACGCCGTCGACCGGATCGAGGGACTGCGTTGTCCCGTGTATCGAGAGGTCCACGTTCTTCACGGAGGATCCGACCTCGACCCCGATGATCGTCGCGGGTGCCCCTTCTGCTTCACCGAATATCGAGATGCCGACACCGATAAGAGGTGTGGTGTAGTCGCTGTAGAGCGGCCCTGACCCGATCCCGACTGCTCCGGGAGTCGTCACCTCTGTGACCAGTCCTCCCGTCGGGATGCATGATCGGATCGGGGCGCCAGCGCAGCCCTCGCCGGCGCAGAAATTGCCCTCGGATCCGGACGGCTCGGCGCGATATACGGCCACAGCCACTCCCCCTGAGCCGGTGTAAGTGAACAGAGGTCCGCCGGGAGCGACTGCGACGTCACCGTCCTGGTTGCCAGGCGTCACCTGCAGGCCGGGAGCGACCGAGCCGAGGGATATAAGCCACTTCCCTCCCACGAGCGAAGCGTCGGCGTACTGATCCTGCGGCGCCTGATCGCCAGGACCGACGATCTCGTAGCGAACGTCGGCCGTTGTGTCGTCGGCGAACGTTACGCCGGTGATCGATATCCGATCGCTCGAGGTCATCCCCAAGGCGCCGGCTCCGCCGATCTCCTCATACGCTCCACCGTCGGTGACCGAAAGCGACTCCATGGCCGGCGGCTCCGAACACGACAGAGCGTTTGTCAAAGATCGGGTGATCTCGCGTGTCGCTACGACCGGATCGGCCGGATGCGCCTTGTCCGCGGCAGCCTTGTCGCCTACATGCGATGAAGCGCCATTGCCCGGCTGGACAACCGGAATGTACGGAACCGGGGTAACCGGCGTAGCGGGCGGGTTACCGATGCCGATCGAATAGTGAGCGAGCATCTGGTCGGAGGTCCCGAGCACCGACAGCCAGGCTTGACTTCCGTCGCCGAACGCTGATTGAGCATCCCCGAGATGAGCGAGCACGGCCACTCCGCCGGCCGGCGCAGCTTCATCGGTCGAACCGTCGGCGAAAGATACTTCGACCTCTTTGGCGGCTGGTCCCACCTCTGCCTCCACCCACGTGGCGGGCTTTCCTTCCGTCACACCGAACTCGCCGATCTGAACGTCGATGAGCGGAGAGGTGAATCCCGAATAGAAGGGCTCCTGGAACGTGGCGACCGCCTGCAGGTCGGACAGCTCCAGTGTCACCTCCCCCGCCGGTGAGCATGAGCTCGCAATGTTCGAACCGCCGGAGACACCGGGACTGGTTGCATGGGAAGAAGGAGGACCGGTATAGCTGACCGGTCCGTGATCCTCTACGGACTGGTCGTAAGAGGCAAAGAACGTCGAAACGACGACCCCGTCGGTCGACGTGTGGGTCGCCAACCGCTGCATCGTCTGTGAGGTGCCGGGCGGAACGTCGACCGGACCGGCGTCGGAGTCTCCGACACCGTTACCCTGCGTCGCCGCGGTGCCTTTGGCGGTCGTCTGTGCAGTGGAGGGCGGCACGCTCATCGCACCTACAGCGGTGGATCCCATGTCCGCAGTCGAAGGACCGCGCGTGAGCTCGCCCACCTGGAGGCTTCCCGTCAGGGGCAGAACCATCGATCCGGTGGTCGGAATGGGAGCCGGAACCTCGAGAACCGTGGCCGGCTTACGAGTCGAGACGTCCGTCTTAACAGGGGATCCCTTGGATCTGGCGACCCAGATGATCCCGGCTGCCACGAGCAGCACCACGCACACGACCCCGACGCAGATGGTGAACGTTCTTCTCCGCTTCGTGATGTTGCTGTCGGGCGTCGTATCGATCCGGATGTCGTCCACACCCACTCAGACTCACGGGGCAAGCAGAAGGTTTCCTCAGCGCAGAACTAGACGGGCAGCCCAGGCGAACGGGATGACCGCGACGATCAGAACCGCGATCCGAAGCCACAGAGGAGATCCGGCGGAAGCGTAAATCGCCTGGTGCAGCTCCATCACCGGTTGATTCGGAAGCTTGCTGTGACTGTCGAGCAGTCGCGGGAGAAATGCGGTCCCGATCAGTGCGGCGACCGCGGCGAGCGGGGCGGCGACCAGTGGGCCAGTGGCGACCATCGCTATGGCCGCGACGATGAGCGCAAGGAGGAGAACACCGGACGCCTGACCGCTGGACAGATATACGAAGGAGGAAGCTCCGAGAGCAACAATGAGAATCGCTATGAGGCCCCTAACCCTTAGCGTGCCCCGGGCTGCGTACATCAGTACGACTGCGGTTATCCCAGGAATCAGGATGGCGAACACAGCAGCCAGTCCTTCCACGATCCGGTAAGACGCACCGTGCTTGGCGGCTGAGTGGATGATCGTGAGCTGAATGGATCCGACGATGCGCTGTGCCGTGTCGGAAAGCGAACCCGCCGCCCCGGCCAGGTAGGGCAGTTTCCCGATGCCGATCGCGATACCGACGACTACGCCGACGATCAGCCAGATCTTGCCCCTCACGCTCAGGTTCCTCTTTCCTACCGTCGGACAAGCGAGCCTCTGTGAAGGCGTCGATCTGTCAGGAACGATCCTGCCAGGTCAACCTACCCATGAGACGGCGGGCCAAGAGGGAAACTTCGACTCCGTGCGGCAAATCTACCTTCGTGCCGCCGCGGCGACACCTTCGGGCAAACCCGTTTCGCTCTCATCGGACGGCTCGAACGACGGTCCTTGCCACGGCTTGACGTAAGCGAGCCACACGACCGCAGCAGCGAGCAATGTGGCAAGCAGGACCCATCCGAGGGTCGTGGTTCCCAAACCGGCGTACTTGAGGCCGGAGGCGAAGATCACAAAGGTGATCGCCGGTCGGATGAAGCGGTCAGGCGCCCGGGACGACAGCAGCGAACCGACGAAGACGGCGGGAACGCTTCCGATCACGATGGATGCCGTCAGCGGAAATGCGACGTGTCCGAAGATGAGAGCACCGCACGCGGCCGCCAAGGTGAGCGGCACCGCCTGGGTGAGGTCCGTGCCTACGAGCTGGTTGGCACCGATGACCGGGTAGGCGAACAGCAGCAGGACGATGATCAAAGAGCCGGAACCGACCGAAGTCATCCCGACGATGAGTCCGCCGACCATCCCGATCAACACTGTGTACAGGGGGCGGATCCGGAGATCCTGAACGACACCTTGACGGGTCTGGCCCTGGCGACGGTCGAGAAAGAAGCGCAGAATCATGGCGGCAGCACCCACCAGAAGGGCCCAACCGAGGGCTTTTTCGACGTTTCCCTGCGCGGAAGACGTCTTGCCCAACTCGTGAAGGATGTAGGAGCCCAAGAAGGCCATCGGAACCGAACCGAGGACCATCCATCCGACGAGCCGGAAGTTCACCGTTTTCTTCTGCATGTGCACGACGGCGCCGACCGGCCGCATGACTACCGCGGCGACGAGATCGCTCGAGATCGCTGTTGTCGGCTTGACGTTGAAGAGCAAGATCAGCATCGGCGTCATAAGTGCGCCGCCGCCCGCACCGGTCACCCCCACGAGGAGGCCGACCACAGCGCTGCCGAGAACGATGTAGGGATCGATGTGCATAGTTGAAGACACGCCCCTTTGGCTGTTTGACCAGCGAATAGCTTAACCAGCTATTCCCATTATTAACAGTGATTCAATAGATTCGCCGACTACCTGGGATTACTGCCGGTTTCCAGTTGTCGTACGACGGGTCTGCTGAAGGCCCGCTGTGAACTACTTGTGACTGCGAGGAAACGCTGGAATTACATCGAAGAACGGCGGTTGATGCTGATTTGGGAGATCGGGCTCAGGTCTCCTTGACCCCGGCAAGCATCCCGCGCGCTGTCATCGCCTGAGTGAACTCGTCACGCAGTGTGTTCATGTTTTTCTTGACCCTCGAAGCACCGATCAGTCCGCCGGACCAACCGGTGTTCTCGCGCTTGAACTCGATCATGCTCTGATTGTTTCCGGCCGAGGTGACGGCAAGGCCGACTTTGAAGGTTTGTGCCAGTCCGCCGACAAGAACGACCCCGGCCTTACTGCCCTTATGGGCTTCAGCAGCCCACTCGCTGGTCCAATCCAGACGAAACCCGCGCTCGGTAAGAATCTGAGTGGCCGCGTCCCGCGCAACCGCGGGATCACCGTTTATGAGGAACTGGACCGATTGCACGGGTGAGACGCTATCCCGAAACGCCGCAGCTCGTACACGTGGTCGGCCTTCTGGGTGGGACTGGACGGCTACAACGACTCCACCGGGGAGCAGATCGGATCCGAAGTGGACCGTGCAATGCGTGGTGCGAGATGTATCCGCAAAATCCCATCGATCTTCAAATCCTGTTGATCAGTGCGACGTAGCGACCAGTTCATCCTCAAGGTCACAGATGCGACTCAGGATTGGACGCCGTCGGTGGTCCGGACGCTCGAAGGCGCGAAGTAGTCCTCGGTCGAGGTGATCAGTCGATGGCGCGGCGATAAGCACTCTGAACCCGACCAGGATCGATACGGGAATCGCAAGGCGGGTCAAAGGCCAAGACCACCGCTACGAAAGATGGGCAAGACTACTTTGTCGAGTGGATCAGCACCGGGAATTAGACCGCGCAGCATTCTGTCTACGTGCCGAATACTGAGTGTTTGTCTCGATCCGTAACGCTTGCGAGGTCACGCTCACGCTGAAAGACTTCGCAAGGGAGGGCGGTCCTTCCAATGCTAAATAGGTTTCATGAGCCCTCTTGAATGGAGGCGGCATGTCAAGGTTCCGCTCGGCGTTAAAACGCCATCGTTCGGTGCCGGCTGATTTACCGGATGGCGTCATTCTTCGCGTGACTTTCGGTCGACGCAATCTTCGAGGAGTCTTCGTCGCAGCTGCTCTCGTCGCCTCGATATTGGTTGCGGCACCATCTGTGTCGGCGGTGACCCCCATGTCTCCGATCAGGGTGGCGACGCAGCTCAAGACGAACGGCGTAGAAACGAGCACAGTCGCACCATCAATTACCGTGTACTGCCCTGGTTCCAACTGCAACGTGAACGACTACTGGGTGATGGCGTACATAGCGAGCAACGGTACCAACGACATTCTCGTATCAACCTCGACCAACAAGGGCTCAACGTGGTCGACGGTCAATACCGGCCTGCAGAGTAAAATGACACCGTCAATCACTCAGGACCAGGGACTCGGCTGTGGTGAACTTGTCATCGCTTATGTGGCGGACAACAGCACCAATGACCTTCTGACGACGACATCGACCAATGGGGGTGCGAACTGGAACGCGCCCACACTGGTCGGAGGATCGTCGAGCCCGCAATCGAGCAAGACAGCACCAGCTATTACCGGTTGGGATGGCGACGAAACCGATAACAGCAACGACCTCATCATGGCTTATGTAGCCAACGATTCCAGTAACACCCTGATCGTGACGCAGGGATCCCCCAATACCAGTTGCAGCGCGGAAACCTTCCCGTCATACGCGACGGTGGGCAGTCCGGCACAGTCAAGCAAGACAGCGCCTTCCATATCGTTGCTTGGGATCATCGCTTATGTTGCGAACAACTCCAGTAACGACCTAATCGTGACAACGTCGAGCAATGGCGAAGGAACTGATTGGTCCTCTCCCGCGTTGGTGGGGAGTCCCGCACAGACGAGCAAGACAGCGCCCACTATCAGTTGGGACTTTTCTTACGATCCCGACGCAGTCGTGTTGGCTTATGTGGCGAACAACAGCAACAACCATCTGCTCGTGACGACATCACCGAATATGCAGGGAACTGACTGGACCCCCTCCGCGTGGGTGGATAAATCAGCGTCGAGCCAGGCTGCGCCTGCGCTTCCAAACACATTGTATTATCGCTCCATCCCCATGGTTTGTATCGCTAACAACAGCAAGGACCATCTTCTGCTGATGACTTCCAAAAATGCTGGAAGCACCTGGTCGGGAAGTTCGAAGATCGAAGATGGACCGAGAGCGGAGTAGCGATTCGCGAAGGACGTCGGGATTGTTCTGTGAACGCGCGGGCCAGTAACCCGGCGAGCAAATAGTCCGGCTGTTCAATTCAATAACAGCAGCTGATCCTGCCGACACGACGATTGTCGGCATGCCAGTCGGGTGGAAACGACCCTTCTGCGATTGGAGCAGAGGGATCTCCGAGATCGTCTCCCATCTACACGGTGGTTAGAACCGATACTGCCGGAATCAGCACACGTGCGAGCGCCATGCATTCGAAGCGACCACACAAGACTCCGGTGGTTCCAACCCGAGCCCGAACGATCCGCGACCGAAGTTCGTCGGAGAGAGTTGGTATTCGAACCGAGCCGACTTCGGGTGTGCGACGTGAATACCGTTTCTCTCATAATTCGAGAATATGGCTTGATCCCACGAGTATCCGAAAAGTTTGCCTCGATAACGCGGAACGTGTGGCGAAGTGCGGCTACTACGTTGTGAAATATCCCGTGCAGAGTTGTGAAGGAGAAGCATGACGTTCGATGTTGGAGAATTGCTACGGGCGCGGCACGGGGAGAACTACTCGCTTCATGAGAAGCACCTGAACCATCAGCTGGGGCGCGTTCTCAAGACGATCGGCTTCGATCGTTTCTACGTGCGCGGCGAAGGTTCGTATCTCTTCGATGCAGAGGGACAGAGGTATCTCGACCTTCTCTCAGGATTCGGTGTCTACGCTCTCGGCCGCAGCCACCCTGCGATCAAGGCGGCGCTGCACCAGGCAATCGATCTCGATCTGCCGAACATGGTCCAGATGGACTGCTCGCTTCTGGCGGGGATCCTTGCGGAACAGCTGGTCGCCCGCTGCTCAGAGGACATAAACCGTGTCTTCTTCTGCAACTCCGGGGCTGAGGCCATTGAGTCAGCCATCAAGTTCTCGCGGCAGACCACCAAGCGGCCGCGCATTCTCTTCGCCGATCACGCCTTTCACGGGCTGACCACAGGAGCACTCTCGCTCAATGGTGGTGCCGAGTTCCGTGAGGGATTCGGCGACCTGCTCCCCGGGAGTGAGTCCGTGCCCTTCGGTGATCTGGAGGCTCTGCGTCAGGAGTTGAAGAAGAGAGACGTCGCCGCATTCATTGTCGAACCCATTCAGGGCAAGGGCGTCTACATGGCCTCTCCTGAGTACTGGACGGCGGCTCAGGAGCTCTGTCGGTCCCACGGAACGCTGATGGTGCTCGATGAGGTGCAGACCGGACTGGGGCGGACCGGAAAGTTCTTCTGCTTCGAGCATTGGGGACTGACACCTGACATCATCACGGTGTCGAAGGCGCTGTCGGGAGGATTCATTCCAGTGGGAGCCGTCTTGATGACGGACCGGGTCTTTTTCTCGGTGTTCAGCTCACTCGAGAAGGCACTGAAACATTCGACCACCTTCGGACGCAATCAGCTGGCCATGGTGGCCGGGCTCGCCACCCTGGCCACGTTCGACGAAGAGGACATCGTCCGCCGGGCGTTTCAGAGTGGGCTGGCGTTCGAGGCGGCTCTCGCTCCCCTGGTCGAGCGCTACGAGATGTTTCACGAGGTGCGTGGAAAGGGACTGATGATCGGTCTGCAGTTCGGGCCTCCGGAGTCGAAAGGCTTACGCCGCCGCTTCAACACCCTCGAGCATCTCCGACCGGCCATCTTCTCCCAGATGCTGGTTGTGCCCCTGTTCCATCGCCATCGGATACTCACTCAGGTGGCCGCCGACAACGTCAACATCATCAAGCTGCTTCCTCCACTCATCTGCGGGCAGGAGGAGATCGACTACTTCGTCGATGCCCTTGACGACGTTCTCAAGGACGCCCACAGCGGCACGGGACTTGTCTTCGAGTTCGGTCGCACGATGGCCAAGGGCGTATTGCGCAGATCAGGGAAGGCTCGCCCAACGGCTGAGTACGAGCCACCTCATGTATCGAGCAACGGGAATGGAAACGGGAACGGGCACGGCGCCTCGGTCCACCTCGCGTCAACCGTGGCGCCATGAGCAATCCCACCATTACTGAAGGAGACCGCATCGTCGTTACCGGGGGCGCCGGGTTCATCGGTTCAGCTGTGGTGCGCGCACTGCTTGCTCGTGACGCGAGTGTGGTCGCACTGATCGAACCGGGCGGAGACGTGCGGAACCTGGACGGCCTCGATGTCGAACAGATCGAGGTAGACATACGCGATCGCGATGCGGTCACCAAGTCCTGCGACGGCGCGAGGTTCATCTTTCACCTGGCGGCTATGTACAGCTTCTGGGCTCCCCGACCGAAGGACTTCTACGAGGTCAATGTGGGAGGTGCCCTCAACCTCCTCGAAGCCGCCCGCCAAGGTGGATGCGAGCGGGTGATCTACACGAGCACCGTGGGAGTGCTCGGTCTGGACGGGGCCGGCCGCGGCGAAGCGGCCGACGAGACCTGCTACGCGGACGTCGCTCATTTGTTCGGTCTTTATAAGAGAACCAAGTACGTAGCCGAGCACGAGGTGCTGCGCGCTGCAGCTCAAGGCGCGCCGGTGTCGTTGGTGCTTCCGACCTTTCCGATCGGCCCGAGGGACATAAGGCCCACTCCCACCGGCAAGCTGGTGCTGGACTTCCTCAATGGAAAGATCCCCGCATTTGTGGACACAACGCTCAATGTCGTACACGTAGACGATCTGGCAGAGGGGCACCTTCTGGCGCTCGAGCGTGGCGTGATCGGCCGCAGCTACATCGTCGGAGGGGAGAACATGGGCATGGGTCCCTTCCTGGCCGGCCTGGCGGCCGTCACGGGCCTGCCCGCTCCAAGGTTGCAGGTTCCACGGAGCCTTGCTTTGGGGGCTGGAGCGGTATCCCAGCTGGTCGAGGGACGGATCTTGAAGCGAGAGCCATTTGCTTCGCTCGAGGCCGCGCGCATGTCCACCACGAACATGATGTTCAACGATGCGCGGGCGCGCGAAGAACTCGGATACACGTCGCGACCGTCGTGGCAGGCAATGTTTGACGCAGCACAGTGGTTCGCCGATAACAACTACGTCAATCCGAAACGGCTCGCCCGCATGCGCCTTCGCGCCGGCGGTTGATCGATCGAGAAGGCCGATGGGGTAAAGGCTGAGGCGAAAGTGACGCAAGCTGTAAGGCCGTTCGACGTCCGAGCCCTCTATGCGGCGCTCGACGACAAGCGCACCGAAGCTGGAATCAGTTGGGCTGCGGTGGCCAAGCAGCTTTGGGAGCTCTCATCCGAACTGAACGACCGTCGTAGGGATCATCCGATCAGCGCTTCAACCTTGACGAACATGGCCAAGAACCCCAGGATCTCGTGCCAACACGCCTTGTTCATGCTTAGGTGGCTGGGACGGACTCCGGAGAGCTTTCTCGACGGAGGGCATGGTAGCGAGGAGCGGTTCGATCTTCCCGTGGCCGGGCCGGACCGACGCCTGCGCTGGGCGTTAAAGCTCCTCTATGCGTCGATGGACGAAAAGCGTGTGCAACAGGGACTCACCTGGCCTGCTCTGGCCGCGATCCTGGGATGCAGCTCGAATCAGCTGACGAACTTACGCACTGCGAAATTCGGCACGGGTATGGACCTGGCGATGCGGATCGTGCAATGGATTGGTCGCCCCGCCGCTGACTTCGTATACCCAGCCACTTGGTGAAGGCGTCGGAGACCACGCCGGACCTTGTATCAGGGCGTACCTGGATGGGCGCGTCGTCGGCCGTATGTCACCGACTGCGTGACGGCTGGCGGAAGCGACTCGACGAGCTGATCGTCGGGAATGGCTCCAAGCGCGTCGTTGATGGTGGAGAACGCGAGCCGGAGCGCCACAAAGGCCGTGATAGCGAAGATCTGCTCGTCGGTCAGGCCGGCGTCACGAAGCTGCTCGAGGTCCGCTTCAGTGGTGGCATTGGGGTCTTTGACGATCTTGCGAGCCCAGGAGGCCATCGCTTTTTCCTGTTCGGTCAATCCGACATCTGTGCCGCTCAGAACTCCGGCAGCAAGGGTCGGGTCCGACTTGTCGGAGAGCTTGCCCCCCCACGCCAGAGAGCAGTACGCGTCTCCGAGGGTGGATGCGGCGGCGGTAACCAAGATGCCTCGCTGACGGAAGCTCAGTCCGCTCGGCTTGAATGCCTGCGACATCAGTTCGAAGAGGCGCTCCACGGTGTCCGGCTGGTACGCCCAGAGCTGTGTCACGTTCCATACGAATCCGCTCTCCGCGACGTCCTCGTCGTATAGCGCTTGAGCCGCGGGAGTGATCGGGGGATCTGTGAGAAAGCCGGCGCTCATCGTTGACTGTCCTCCTCCGGCTTGCGAGCCAGGTATCCGACTACGTTGATTTCGGCGCGAAGCGGCAAGCCGTCACGGATGTGATCGGCGGCATATTCAAGTGCCGCATCGTGAAATGCCTCCTCGCCGACGTTCTGGATCGCTTCATACGCGGGCCCTGTGGATGCGAGGGCACGGGCGAACACTTCCGCATCGGCGAACTCCCAGGCAAAGGGAACCTCGACGCGGCGGATGTCCACGAATCCGGACTCCTCCAGAAGACTTTCGCCCGCGCCGGGCCGGCCGAGTGACACCATGGCGGCCTGGTTGCCGACCTTCTCCTCAGTAGCTAGGAGGAACGGTGCCAGGGCCCACGCACCCGGCGAGACCTTGATATGCCCCCATACGGTCAGCCCGAACCGGCCACCAGGGTTGAGTACACGGCTGATCTCTGTCACCGCGTTTCGGGTGGTGCCCCAGATACCGCGAAAGCTGGTCACCACATCGAACGCGCCATCCTGGAAGGGGAGGTCGTGCATATCACCGACCCGGATGTCACTTTCGGGATTACGGAACCTTGCAACTGCCACCAACCTGGTCGAGGCGTCGATCCCGGCGCACGACGCGCCACGATTCCTCGCCAACTCGATAGCCAGGCCCGAACCACAAGCCACGTCGAGCAAGCGGTCCCCTGCGTCCACTCGAAGTAGATGATGGAGCGCCACATATTCGCGGCAGTTACTCGGCTCGCTCAGGGTCGAAAAATCGACCGCTTTGCGGCCCCAACCTTGGTCCACCTCCGCCCAGGTTCTCGAATCGGGGCTGCCCATCGTCATCGCTCCTCTCGGCGATTCATCATGCCACCGCCGGGTCGGTGAACTGAGATTTGCAAGTCTCAGTCCTCGCTCCACAGGGGGTCGATGGCGTCGGCCAATAGCCGGCCGACATCTCCGAGAAAGTGCGCTCCTCCGGACACCACGGTCCGGCCATCGATAACCACGGTGTCGACATCGGAAGCGGAAGCGGCCAAGACCGCCTGACCGGGTTCTGCCCCGGCTGTTCGCACGGTGTCGAGCCTCAGCGCAACCAGGTCTGCCGGGGCGCCAACTTCTATTCGACCGCCTTCGCGCCCGAGGGCCCGATAACCGGCCACGGTCATCGCCGCGATCAGCTCCTGTTGATCGAAGCGCCCGCGCTCTTCTGTTGCCAGTCGTTCATCCATCTCGAGAGCGCGTGCTTCTTCAAGAAGATCTACTGTCACGTGTTGATCCGAGCCGAGGCACAGGGAGACTCCTGCATCAGCGAAAACGCGGGCCGGCCCGATGCCGTCGCCAAGATCCCGTTCAGTAGTGGGACAGAAGCACACAGCCGTCTTTGTATCCGCGAGCCCGGCGACGTCGATGCTCGACACGTGGGTGGCATGGACCGCTGTGCTCGTATTTCCGAGCGCCCCGGTCGTGCGTAGCAACTGAACGGGAGTCATCCCGTAGAACCCTTCGCATGCGTCATTTTCCGCCCTCTGCTCTGAGACGTGGAAGTGCAGAGGACCATCGCCGGCAGCCTCTGCCACAGCGCCGAGAAACTCTCGAGGCACCGCCCGCACAGAATGGATGGCCGCGCCCAGCGACATCTCGTGCGTCGGCCGAAGGGCTTCAACCCGACTGGCCCAACGAGCCACGTCGCCATCGCTGAAGCGGCGTTGCACCGGATCGAGCTCTTCGTGACCCGTTGCGGCCAGTCCCCCCATCAGATAACAGGCATCGAGCAGTGTCAATCGCACACCTGCCTCGACTGCCCCCTGCTGAAGGGCTTCGCCCATGATGTTCGGCTCGTCATAAGGCTGCCCGGTAGGTGAGTGATGCAGGTAGTGGAACTCCCCCACAACCGTGATGCCCGCAGACACCATCTCTGCGTACACAGCTCGGGCCAAAAGAAACATTTGCTCCGGGTCGATCCGGGCTGCCAACCGATACATCTGGCGCCGCCATGTCCAGAAGGACCCCCGAGATGAAGAAGTGCGACCTCTGAGGGCACGATGGAACGCGTGGCTGTGAGCGTTTGCCATACCGGGTACCACCAAACCCGGCAGACGGACGTGGTCGTCGGGCACCACCCCGATTCCCACATCACTGAATGTTCCGTCGCGCTCTTCGATGTTCACGTCGCGAGCCAATCCGTCCGGTAGCCAGGCGTAGGCGGCGTGCCATTTCATTTGCAGGCCAGATCCGATATCACTGTGGCTACCGCCCGGATGCCGGCCAGGCAGTCTTCGCGCTCGGCGTACTCGCGAGGAGAATGGGAAACTCCGGTCGGATTGCGGACGAACAAAAGAGCCGTGGTGATCCCAGCTGTCGCCAGGATGCCTGAGTCGTGGCCCGCGCCGGTAGCAAGGGAAGGGACGTCGCCGAGAGTCTTGATGACTCGATCCCGTAGATCGGACGGGAAGTGAGTAGCCGGGGTGAAGGATTCCTCCACCGCTGCGGTCTTTCCCGCTCTGGAAACCTCCTCCGCGACCGCGCGGACTTCGTGCTCGGCCGGCGCGCGGGCGTCCAGCCAAGCGTCGACACGTGAAGGGATCGCGTTCACCGCATTGGGCTGAACGCGGACACGTCCGATAGTCGCCAAGCATCCGTGCGCGGAGGCTGAATGGCGGGCAGCCTGCGTAACGTCGGCCAGCACGAGCATGGGGTCGCGACGGTCCTCCAGACGCGTCGTACCGGCGTGATTCGCTTCGCCTTCGATCTCGAGGCGCCAACGTCCGTGGGACCAGATAGACGAAGCCACCGCGACTTGATGTTGTGTGTCTATCAGCGCGCGGCCCTGCTCGATATGAAGCTCGAGAAAACACCCGACGCGCCGCAAGACCTCTGTGTCGGGGCCGACGTGGCGAGCATCGATACCAGCAAGCGACATCGCCTCTGCCATTGAGACACCGTCATCGTCCAACAAGGATCGTGCCAAATCCGGGTCTATCGAGCCCGCCAGGAGCCTCGAACCCACGCACGCCACTCCGAAACGAGCACCCTCCTCATCCACAAAACGAGCCACACCGATGGGTCGGTTCGGCGTGGCCTGTTCAGAGCGGAGCACGTCGATTGCAGAGAACCCGGCGATGACACCGAGCGGGCCGTCGAATGGGCCGCCGTCTGGCACCGAGTCAAGGTGTGATCCCACCACAATTCCGGGACGCCCGGCCGCTACCGCAGCATCAGGATCGCCCCACCACGCCCATTGATTGCCGGCCCTGTCCTTAAGGCAGTCCAAACCTCGGGCCGCGGCCTCAGCTTCGAACCACTCCCCGAGCATCGCGTCTTCTGCGGTCCAGGCGTACCGCCTGTAGCCGCCGGTCGTCTTGTCGAGCCCGACCGACTCGAGGTCCTTCCACATGGTGTCGAGGTTCATCTGTCTCTATTAGCACCCAAAAGAGCTGGCAATCCCGTCGAAAGACCCTGGCGGGCCGTTGCTAGCTTCGCCAGCGAGAACTCGATCCCGGTGACCCACGGTGGCATGGGAAGCACTCCATCCGATGCGAACCAACTTCACTCTCACTTCAGCCTGCACCATCAAGCGGATCACGGTGGAAGGCAAGTACTTCAAGGGGTACGGGCCTGCGGCGAGTGTGGCCATAACGCTCCATCACGACGGCGACGGCAAACCGGGTTCGGTCCTCCCCGGGGTAGACCAGACATCCAACCGGTGCTCGGGCCCCTCCCAGGACGGCAACCTGCCGGTCAAGCTCAAGCATTCGCTGACGTGGCGCACGGGTTGCACGACCTACACCAACGTCCGCACCTGTCTCGGCGATGTTGGCCCGTCGATGATCTTCACCATCTTGAGTTGAAGAAGCCGTGCGCTCGTTGCGCCGCTCGAGCAGCCCTGACCGGATCTTCTCGAGATGCAGGAAGGGGCATCTTTATTTCGTGGTGTCGCTTCCACCCTTCACGGAGATGTGCACCGCGATTGTCCCGAGGTTCGGGCCGGTGTAGCCCTCAGGAGGGCTCATGTGCGGATTGGACTTGGTGATGGGAGCTGCGGTCACGTCCACGACGAAGTTCACATTTCCGGTTTCGGTGGGCGTGCCTGACAGGACGCCGGACGACGAAAGGGTGAGCCCTGCAGGCAGGTCCGGGCCTTGCGTGTTTACCGCGTAGCCGTACGGCCCCTTTCCTCCCGAGGCGCTCAGGGATGCCGAGTAACCCTGATCGACGGTGGCTTTCATCAACCTGGTCGGCGTGATTGTCAGGGCCGGGGGAATGAGAGAAGTCCCTTCCTCGGCTTGGACCTGGTCCGGGGTAAGAGTCGGCCGGGTGGTGCCTCCGGTGGGCTCGAAGGTCCACGCGTCGATGCTGCCCGCATAGGGATAGGTAGTCGTAGCCCCGCCACTGAAGCTCCACGTGTCCGAACCGGCGTCGGCGTGCCAATACGACCAGTAGTCGTCTGGGGTGCTCAAGCACGACTCCTGAGTCGGAGTGGGCTCCTGGCTGGCAATACCGAGAGACTTGACACCTAGACGACAGACGAATGCATCGCCATAGTGTTTTGTGCCGTCAAGGGTGTATCCCGCCGCATTAAGGGCCATGACGCCGGATGTCGTTCCGCTCTGGGTCTGCGTTGCCCCCGGAGTCGGAGCGCAGCCGATGTCCTGAGCGCCTTTCTCCGGACCGGAGGGCCAGGAGCCGAAGTCGACGTAGACAATCACGCCGGTATTCGCGGTACATGCGCCGAGCTCTCCGACCTTTGACACAGTTGGAGTGCCCGCCGACGCCGACGCCGACGCCGACAGTGCTACCGACGCGACGCCGAGCAGGCCCAGAGATGCGATTGCGATGGCAGAAATCCGAACCAACTTCCGGTTGGATGGGTGACCGTTGTGAACAAACCTCATGACCCCTCGCTCCCCGAGCCCAGGACTTCCCGTCCGCATCGGAACGAGGAGCGCCGGGTCCCAGATGTGTCTCGACAATGGAAACCCCTCCACTCAACGGCGACCCGGCTCACGATCGATCCATGGGACCGAAGGTCTACGGTTACGGACTAGCGCCGGCGTTTGACCGACTTTCCCGTTGCGTGGGGTATGTGCAGTCGGTTCTACCACCCAGGTCTTGCTTCGACAACGAGTTCGGCTTTAGTACTCAAAGCTCGGCGCAACTTAAAGCGGTAGGCCGTTGTCGACCGTGACTGGACTGGTGCCCCCCTCCGATCGCGCGTTATCTCGTTCAGATGCGGGAGCAACCCGACCCGGGTCGACCCAGCGACAATGATTGGCCCCATGCCAGGTTCGTCGTTGCTACTCGAAGCGCACACTGATCCTCCGCGCGGCGAGTCTGAAAGCAATGAGGCGCAACTTCGATTCGGCCTGTGGCTGGGCGTTACGACCCTGGTCGCGCTCTTGCTTCGCGTGCTGTACGTGCTCGTGGTGACACGCCACGAGGCCTACAAGCTCTATGACGCCGCGTACTACGAGCTGCAGGCTCTTGCTTTGTCTACCGGCCGTTTTTTTCCGGTGTTCTTCGGGCACGGGCCCGACGCTGCGCATCCGCCGCTGACCTCGTTCGTGATCACGCCGGTGACCTACCTCTTCGGCCTCTCGCCGGGTGAGACTCCCCAGCGGCTGACAATGGCGGTTTTGGGATCGGCGGTCGTGCTGTTCGTCGGTCTACTGGGACGGCGGCTGGCAGGCCCCCGTGTGGGCATCGTCGCAGCAGTGGTAGCCGCGCTGTACCCGAACATGTGGATCCCGAACGGGATCGTCATGTCCGAGACGGTGAGCATGCTCCTGATGGTCTTGATCCTGCTGGCCGCGTACCGTTTCTTAGACTCCCCGGGCATCGCCAACGGCGTTCTGCTCGGCATCGGATGTGGGCTCGAGATTCTCACCCGTGCCGAGCTGATCGTGCTCTTACCGCTTCTTCTGGTGCCTGCAGCATTCGGCCTGAAGGGTCTTCCTTGGGGCCGACGGCTCATGCTCACAGCCGCGAGCCTCCTCGCGGCCCTTGTTGTCGTGTCTCCCTGGGTAGGGCGAAACATGGCCTCCTTTCGCGATCCGACCTTCATCTCGACCGGTGAAGGGCCGGTGCTCCTCGGCGCGAACTGCCCACAGACCTATTACGGGCCGGCGCTCGGTTCCTGGAGCCTCCAATGCTCGATCGAAGTTCCTCCGGCTCAGGACCAGTCGGTCGAGTCCGCAAGGCAGTCCGAGGCCGGCCTTCACTATCTCGAACGGCATTCGAGCCGTCTGCCGATTGTCATAGGCGCGCGCATAGGAAGGGTCTGGGACCTGTACGAGCCGCTTCAGATGGTGGACACCGAAGTGAATGAGGGGCGGCCGGCCCCAGCCTCCTTCGCCGGCCTGCTGGCCTATTACCTGCTCCTGCCATTCGCGGTGGCTGGACTGGTCATTCTGAGGAGACGGTCGGTGAAGGTCTGGCCGTTGCTCGTGTCGGCCGTGGCCGTGACGTTGATCGCGGCGGTTAGTTACGGGCTAGTGCGTTTCCGAGCGGAATTCGAGGTCTCGCTCGTCGTGCTGGCCGGCGTGGGGATAGTGGCAACTGCTCAAGGCCTGACGGCTCAGTACAGGAAGAGGTTCAGACGACTTGGGATGTCGCCACCATCGTGAAGCGCCGATTCTTCCGACCAGATATTCAAACCGCACGCGTCTGGCCCTTCGGATCTCAGCGGGGTGCGCCGCTCGCGGAAGTTAGCACTCGCTCCCAGGTGGACTCGAACGTGGCCTACTGATC
>JBAPRR010000035.1:0-4197 GCA_049281195.1 Acidimicrobiales bacterium | reverse complement strand
GGTCCGCGATGGACGGGTGCGCCGGGCGCACCTGGGCGTCGCCGGTGGCTCGCGACCGATCCCGCCGCGGTGGGCGGACAAGATCGGGCGGTGCAAGGGCCTCGAGGTGGTCGATGTCATCAAGGGGAGTCCCGCCGAGTCGGCCGGGCTCCGTCCCGGCGACATCATCATCGAGGTGGACGGCAGGCCGGTCGAGAGCCCGCGCGATGTGCAGCGCCTCATGGTCGATGGACCGATCGAGCGTTTCCTGGTGATCCGGGTGCTGCGCGCCGGCGTCAGTTACGTTGTGACCGCGATCCCGGACGAACTCGCCGCGGCGTAATACCCTGGGTCCATGCCCAACGCTTTCACGCGCGTCCCAGACAAGCCCGTGCCGCCGGCAAGCGGTTTTGGCGCCGCGGTCATCCCCGTCGCCGACGCCTTCATGATCGCCATGTTCTCCAAGCCGGCGAGCGGAACGCTCCGGACCACCTGGGTCACGCCGTCCACATACTGGCTGACGCTGGCGACCTTCCTGGGAGCCGTGATCATCGCGGGCCTGCTTCTTTCCGGCCTGATCGGTGCGGTCACCGGCCTCTCGATCATCGGCGTGGTGATCTGCCTGCTGTTCGCGATCGGCGCCGGTGCAGTGGCCGTCGTCGGGAACTGCCAGCGCCGCTCCGCCTGAGGACCGCCTTCTTCAGCGCCGCCTTCGGTGCGTTTTGACGTCGAGCAGTTCCATTGCGCGCAGAAAGGGTTTGCATCGAGCACGGCTTCGCACTGCCCGCACCGGCCCCGCGCGTCTTGACCGCCCTGGATGTGGAATCCGTCAGGCCGAATCGCCGCCAGTAGCGCAGGTTCTAGTGCCGCCCGTTTTACGCATTTTTCGGCAACGATATACTTGACACACCGAAAGGTTATGATTCGGCGAAATGGATCAGGGCTCCCCCCGCTGGTCGGGCCAACAAGCCATCTTCGTTGCCGCAGGTGTGGTGACGATTCTCGGGTTTGTTTTCGACCGCCTCGCCGTCCTCAATGACTGGCTCGGAGAACCGTGGTTAGGCGGCATTACGGCAGGCGCTTGCCTCTTGGTATTCGGGTTCGGCTGGAGATGGCTGGAAGGGCGGTGGGGACCTCGCCCGGGAAAGCCCCTATCTCCCCGCGCCGAGACGATCCAAGCGTCAATCGGTCCTTGGTCCTTGGAGGCCCAGAAGCGACTTGACGGCGTCACCGCCGATACGCGTATCGGTGACGCTCTCCTCCAATTCAACTCCGAGATCCCTAAGGACATTCTGGAAATAACGCTAGGGGAGATGGCTCTGATGCGCCGCATGGCCGAAGTGCGGCACGAGACCATTTATGACCCCTTCACCGGTGATGAACCAACTCCTCGGGTCCGCTGTGAGGACGTCTTGATCGCTGCCGGTGCTGCTAACCCGAAACGGACCATGGTTCGATTGCTCGGAGCGCACATGCTCTATGAGTCGGAGGGGGAATGTCGCTGCACAAAGCGCGCCCTGTGGGCGATCTCCACTTTCACCAATCTCTTGACGAAGGACCCTTTTCTCGTCGCGGCCTATCGAAGCGTGACGCCCCGCATCAGCCGAACCATCAAGCTGGACGGCACCCCTCCTGAAGGTTAGCTACTGGACACACCTGATGCTAGGTATAACACTCACCATATGAGTTCGGAGCGATTCCCCTCGAGCCTACTGGCCGCCATCAGGTACTTCGAGGACGAGGCGGCATGCCGTGACTTCCTCGCAGGGTTGCGGTGGCCGAACGGCGTGGTCTGTCTCTTCTGCCGGTCCGACAAGGTCGGGCATATCGGGACGCGATCGCTCTGGCGCTGCAAGGACTGCCGCAGGCAGTTCTCCCTCAAGAAGGGGACGATCTTCGAGGACTCCCCAATTCCGCTGTCCAAGTGGCTGCCCGTAGTCTGGCTGTATTCGGCCGGCAAGAAGGGCCGCAGCTCCCACCAGCTCGCCCGCGATCTCGGGATCACCCAGAAGTCCGCGTGGTTCATGAGCCATCGCATCCGCCTGGCCATGGAGACAGAGTCGTTCGACGGACCCTTGTCGGGTGAGGTCGACGGTGGCGAGATCAACTTGGGCGGCCACGACCGGAACAAGCACGCGCACATCCGTCGTGTTTCGTGGGGCAAGCAGGTTGCCAAGGCGGCCGCCATGGGCCTCTTGGAGGTCGTTGCGACGTACGAGCGAAGATTGCCGTCACTCGCTGCGGTGCCCTTCTCCAAAAGGAGATCCACAGCAACGTGGCTTCCGGCTCTGTCCTTCACACCGATGCCCCTGCGTTCTATCCCCACCGCCTGGAGGCCGACTTCGTCCGCGAGGTCATCGACCGCTCTCAGGACTACGTTCGCGGGAGCGTCCATACCGATGGCAACGAGAACCTTTGGTCTCTTTCAAGCGCATGACCTGCGGTACCCATCACGGCTTCGAGCCGTAGCATCTTGACCGCTACCTGGACGAGTCCGTCCTCCCGTTTAAGACGCCGCGACCGACGCTGGCCGCTTCACGATGACCGCTGGCCGTCCCAGCACCCACGACGAACTCACGGGCAAAGTGGGGGCTATCGCGCGAAGGTGCCCATGTGAAACCCGACGACGCGAAGCCAGCGCCAGCGCAGCCCGACGAAGAGAAGTTCAGAGACTTCGCGACGCGGCTCCTCCGCGTATCCAAGGGGGAAATCGAAGAACGCGAAAGGAGAAGGGAACGAAGAACCCGCAATCCAGGACCGGAGACACCAACGCGGGACTAGACCAACGGCGCCCTGAGGAATCCGACCTAGGTGATGACGCGGATTCCCAATAGATAGACGCACTCGTCGTTGAACTGGTAGTAGATGACGAAGGCAGGGTCGGCGTTGTCCGTCACGACGGCCCAAACTGTTGAACTGCCCAACCGTCGCCCCTGTTCGGGGTGTACTGACAGCCGGCCCTGAAACAGGAGCAACGCCTCGTCCATCCGCCGCGCGTCAGCAAGAGCATCGCACTGGCTCGTGTAGAGGTCGCTGTGGACTAGGGTCCTAAATGGCACGATCGAGGCTGAGGCCGTATGCGACCTCGCTCTCGGTCAATGGTCGTTCCGACCAAAAGACCCACTCGTAGGGAATCACTTCACCCTCGTCTGTGAGCCGCCAGCCTGGAAAATCGTGAGACCACAGCTCAGCTTCTTTCGCGGTCATGGGCTCGATGATCGCGACGGCTGCATCCACAAACGCTAGCTCCTCGGTGGAAAACAGGTCAGTGTCGGGTTCAATCAAGGGAATTGGTCGCTGCTCTTCAAACTCCTGTGCCGCCTCAAATCGGAGATCACCAGCCTGCTGCATTTTGCTGAGCAGTGGTTTCATCCGACGAAGACCGGGACCGAACGGGATGTGTTGATACTCCTCCCCCGTGATGGCCCGTCCAGTGGCCGCGTAAGCGTCGAAGTCAGCCTTCCATAGGGCTTTGTTTAGCCGGGTTAGGCCAAAGCCATGTCGGCTGATGTAAAGAATGAGGTGGCGAGTCTTCACCTCGTTGTGTCCCAGCTCGTGGTGGTACTGAGGGAAGGCAGCCTCGTGCGAGTGCGTCTTCATGTGGTGGTCCCGAGACGGGTGCAGGGGTAGCCACCTGTACAACCCATCCTGAAGGTCGTTTTAACACCGAACGAGCGTTCTGTCAAATCTGAAATTGCGTAAAAGCCCCTGAACTACCTTTCACCATAAGGGTTTGGAAATCTTACGGTGAATATGGGGTTCGATCTATTCGACGCGTTCGGGGGATATTAGGCGCGTGTGTCGCCGGAAGTGGACACCTGAGGGACGGTCGGGGATTTCGTCCGCGGGCACACGCTGAGCACACGTCGGGCAGTCCGCCAATCCTTCATGGCGGCTGTAATTGAATGCCCAGGCATCAGGATGCCAGCCCTCCTCTTGACACCATTCTTCCGCCATTCCCCTCAGGTTAGGTTCCCTCCGCACGGTGCGTCAAGTATATCGCTGTCCCGTTTCTGGGTATCTCCGATGAGGAGACAATTATCCTCGAGAGCCGCGGCGTGGACATCCGCCGAAGGACGTCCGCTTAGACCGGCGAGTCCGCGATGAGGCCGACCATGGGTGACATCACCTGGCCGCCGACTTCGCACATGCCGCTGCTCTGGCATGCGCCGCGAAGCAGGTTCTGTGCTCCGCTGACGATCACCGGCTTGCCGGGCT
>JBAPRR010000034.1:0-22719 GCA_049281195.1 Acidimicrobiales bacterium | reverse complement strand
TGTGCGTCATAGACGGCGCCAAGGCGCTCGCGTCAGGGATCCGCAAGGTCTTCGGAGAAGAGGCGTTGGTGCAACGCTGCACGATCCACAAGCGCCGGAATGTGGCCGGTCATCTACCCAAGGAGATGGCAGGGACCATCGATCGGCGCCTCGCGGTCATCTTCGCCCAACCCGATGCGCAAAAGGGACTCGAAGCAGCAAAGGGGCTTGCTAAAGAGCTCGAGGCCGATCACCCCGATGCTGCCGCCAGTGTGCGCGAAGGCTTCGACGACATGTTCACGGTGAGACGCCTCGGTGTGAGCGGAGCGCTCCCCAAAACGCTCACCAACACCAACTGCATCGAGTCGATGATCTCCATCGCCAGGCGCACCACCGGCAGGGTGACGAAGTGGAAGGACGGGACGATGAAGAAGCGTTGGGTCGCAGCCGGCATGCTCGAGGCCGAGCGTTCATTTCGTCGAGTACGCGGATACAAAGACATGACGAAGCTGCTCAGTGCCTTACACCGCGAGGTCACCTCGTCGAGTGCTACACCCGCAGAGTACGATCAGACTGCGGCTTGAATCAGCTGTGGCCACCGCTGAACTTCAACAGCGAACGGGACAACGTCGTCAACGTCTGATGTGGCATATCAGGCTGTCGCCTGAACGAGCCACACCGCTGCATCAAGCCTGACGCCTTCGTCGTCAGACCTCGGCTCGATAACCCTTCTCACCGGCTGCAACGCTCGTTGCTCGATCTCGGGATCGACGCCGTCAAGCAACGACCTGTCGAAACGCAATACCTGCGCGTGGCCACGCTCGAACGAGGCATTTTTGATTCGCCTCCGCGCTGCATCTGCGGGAGCCTGCTCGCGCATCGGAGCTGAGAGGTCGATCCCGATTGCCTGTCGCCTATGCGTCCATGTCGCGGTAGAGCTCGAGTGCCCGAGTCAGTCGTCCAAGCGATTCGGGTGTGTAGGGGACGCATTGAAACATGATGTGCTGCACCCCGATCTCCCTGTAGCCGCGCATTGCTTCCGCAATGTCTTCTGGCGAACCCGTCAACGGATTCGGGAAGGAGGCCGGGTTTTCCGGTTGCAGGTCTGGGAACCACAGCCCGATGAACACAGTTACACCGAGGGTGGCGGGGTCGCGACCGACCTCGCGACAGGCCGCTTCGAGCCTGGCGCGCGGCGCGGCCAGCGTGTCGGGCGTGCCCAGGTACCCCGTATTCCATAGATCGCCATACTGTGCTGTCAGCTTCAGCATGCGCGGTCCTTCGCCCCCGATCATCAATGGTGGCCCAGCCGGTCGAGGGCCGCGAGGGGCGATCTCACAGTCGCGAGCCTCGTAGTACTTGCCGGCGAAGTCGACCCGACCATCGCGCAAGAGAGGCTTCAGTATCTGCACAGCCTCTTCGAAGCGGTCGACACGGTGATCAAACGGAATGCCGAACGCCTTGTATTCCGGCTCGTTCCACCCAGCACCGAAGCCCAGGATCAGGCGGCCATTACTTACCTCGTCGACCGTCGTCGCCATCTTCGCAACGATGGCTGGATTCCGGAAAGAATTGCAGAGGACCAACGGGCCGATCTCTACGCGTTCGGTCGCTTCCGCGAGCGCGCTGAGCATTGTCCATGACTCCCATATTCCCCTTGTCTCATCGGGGTCGCGATACATGAAGTGGTCTGCAACCCAGATGCTGTCGAAGCCATCCGCTTCGGCCTGTCGCGAAACGGCCCGGATCGATTCATACGACCGAACGTTCCCGTTGCGGTCGTTTGCCAGGTATACGAACAACCCAATCTTCATGTTGTCACGCTCCTCGCCTCTGCGGGCCAATGCCGTAAAGGCTCAAAGCGTGCCGCGGGGGTGTCACATCTCCGTAATTTATCGGCCGTGGGCAGGCCTTTCGCGGAGAATCCGGAGCGACGTCTGATCGGGTGCTAGGCCGCAACAGCCCGTCTGCCCATTCAGTGCGGGAGACGACCGGTGCTCCTTGGCTCGATCAGAATCGAGAAACCGACGCCCGTGCGGCGCCGGTTACCCGATCGCTCACGCGACGTGTGAAGACAGGCTGGCGATTCCGACTACAGGGGCGTGGAGCGCCCCTCCACCCATAGAACCCTCGAACTTCGCGTCGCCGAAGCTGAAGATACCTCCGTCTGCCGCGACCTCCCAGTAACCATCCCCTGTCGGCGAAGGAGCGATTCCGACCATGGGCT
Organism: Acidimicrobiales bacterium; assembly: GCA_049281195.1. Taxonomy (GTDB): domain Bacteria; phylum Actinomycetota; class Acidimicrobiia; order Acidimicrobiales; family CAVXTF01; genus JBAPRR01. The sequence goes on along the minus strand of JBAPRR010000034.1, from coordinate 20,513 downwards.
TGGCAAGGCGTTTACCGGCCTCCGAGCCGTAGTAGGCGGCGTCGCCGAAGCTGAAGACTCCGCCATCGGAACCCACTAGCCAGTAACCGTCTCCGCTCGGTGTCGCAGTCATCCCCACGATCGGAGCGCTCAATCTGTGGCCATCTTCGCCGCCGTAGTAAATAGCGTCGCCGAAGCTGTAGACGGCGCCGTTAGAAGCAACCTCCCAATAGCCGTCGCCCGTGGGCGTCGCGGCCATCGCAACGATCGGTGCACTCGGATGTTGGCCGGCCTCCGAGCCGTAGTACTTCGCTTGGCCGAAGGCGAAGATTCCACCGTCGGAACCGACCTCCCAGTAACCATTGCCGCTCGGCAGAGCGGCGATCCCGACTATTGGAGCGCTCAGATACTTGCCAGCCATCGAGCCGTAGTAGGTCACGTCGCCGAAGCCGAAGACTCCACCGTCCGCGCCGATCTCCCAGTACCCGTCGCCCGTCGCTGAAGAAGCAATTCCGACCATCGGCTCGGCAAGGTGATCGCCCGCCTCTGACCCGCAGTATGTTGCGTTGCCGAAGCTGAAGGTTCCACCATCGGAACCAACGGTGGAGTAGCCGTAGATAGAGGCGACTTGCGGTTCGGCCTGCACTTCGTCAGAAGGTGTCGACTCACCGTCGGTGTTCATGGCGACGACAGTGAAGTAGTAAGTGGTGCCATTCGTCAGTCCGCTTACGGTGCATTCGACGTTCGGTGCAGTCGAAGTGCACGCCGCAGGTGCCGAATAGTTCTCTCCACCTGGCGTTGTCGACGAATAGACGGAATATGACGTTGTATTCGAGCTTGGCGTCCATGACACGTCGGCTGATCCGACACCCGCGGATGCGGCGACACCGACCGGTACCGAAGGAGCCCCCATCCCGCTATCGACGAATACTTCGTCGGCATCCGAGTTCGTGTAGTAGGTGCCTGCTAATTCGCAAGTTCCGTCCTGTGTACATGAGACCCCATTGACATTGGAGTATCCCCCGGTATCGGCATTCGACGGTGGAGACAGTGGGGTTCCTTGCGCCCACACCCCCGCCGTCTCGTTCACGAAGAATGCCGGACTCCCCCCGGTGGAGGTCGAGTAGGCGCCGCCCGCCACACAATTGCCGATCGACGTGCAGGATATGGTCTGCAACTGGTTGAACACCATCATTCCCCCGACCACTGCTCCGTTCGGGAGTGAAATGCCTGTGGCTGGCATCCATGTTCCGGAGGTCTCCGCCGCGGCCATTGGAACCGAGTCTCCGCTGGAGTTCTCGTAAGTCCCCACTGCTTCGCAGTTGCCGGCAACTGGGCAAGAAATGCCTTGCAAGCTGGCACTACCGGCCGGGTCCGCATCACTGGGAAGAGATATCTCGACAGCCTGAGCCCACGAGCCGTTGGTCTCGGTATCGGCAAGGGCTTGACCATGCTGCGAAGTGTCCTCGTAGAAACCGACGATGGTGCAATTCGCGGTTGTGGCGGTACACCATATGCCTTGTCCATTTGCGTACTGGGGGCTGGCATTGCTGGGACTTTCGATCTGCGTTGCCTGCGCCCACGAACCGTTGGTCTCCACCTCGACCATGGCCGCGAGATCGGATCCTCCGCCGGTTCCATATTCGCCCGTTGCGACACAATTTCCGACTGAGGGGCATGAGACACCAAGCATCAGCGCGTCATACGAGTCCGCTCCGTTCGGAAGCTGCAATAGTCCCGCCATTTGTTCCCAGGTGCCGTTCGTTTCAGTTGCTTCCACCGGTCGCTGCCCCACCCCGTTTTCGCCATAGTTGCCTACTGCAACGCAGTTTCCTGGTGACGCACACGAAACTGCGCCGAGGTCGGCGTACGCCGGGTCTGGCTGTGCATCGCTAGGGGGGACAAGTTGTTGCATAGTTCCCCAAGAACCGTCGGTCTCGGTTATCCCAAAAGACCCTTGGAAGGATGCATTTCCGTCCTCCCCGACAACTGTGCAGTTTCCGGAGGAAGTGCATGAGACGCCGCTCACGTCGACGTAGGTCAAACCGGCGAGTGGGGCGATCTCCGCCGAGGGACCGAAAACTTCTGAGGCGCTTGCGACGCCACCAGGGAACCCGGTGCCGATGAGGACGCCAGCAATCACCGTCACAGCCATGACAATTGCCGATACAAGAGCCTTGGGTCGGCGCGAGCCAGCCCCCTGAGATCGTTTGAACACGCCTTACCCCTTCCGCCGTGTGACCGCACTAGGAGGCGGCCTGCTCCTCAGTAATCGGGAGACCGTGGTCGGTTCTGTAGCCGAACCGGAGGGGAGATCCGCTAGCGACAACAACCAATAATCAACTGGGGACCGACAGAGGACTCGCGCTTCAGGCGCTGCCCGAGCAGCAGGCGGCCACGCCCGAAGTGGATAATCGATCGGTCACACGATGTGGGATGAAGGGCTGGCGATCCCGACGACAGGCGCGTGGAGTGAACTTGCCCCCATGGAGCCTTCGAACTGTGCGTCTCCGAAGCTGAAGACTCCTCCGTCGGCTGCGACCAACCAGTAGCCATCACCAGTCGGTGAAGAAGCGATTCCGACCATGGGCTTGGCAAGGTGCTTACCGGCTTCCGAGCCGTAAAAGCCGGAATGGCCGAAGCTGAAGACACCGCCGTCTGAACCGACGAGCCAATAACCGTCGCCGTTTGGCATCGCAGCCATACCCACGATCGGAGCACTCAGGTGTTTACCGGCTTCCCCGCCGTAGTAGATAGCGTCGCCGAAGCTGTAGACGGCTCCGTCTGATGCAACCTCCCAGTAGCCCTCGCCGTTTGGCATCGCGGCAATACCCACGATCGGAGCACTCAGGTGTTTACCGGCTTCCCCGCCGTAGTAGATAGCGTCGCCGAAGCTGTAGACGGCACCGTTGGAGGCCACCTCCCAGTAACCGTTTCCTGTAGGTGTTGAGGCGATTCCGACTATTGGTGAGCTAAGAGGCTTGCCGGCCTCTGAGCCGTAGAAGTTCGCCTCGCCGAACGAGAACACTCCGCCGTCGGACCCGACCTCCCAGTACCCATTGGGCGCTGCTGCCACCCCGACGATTGGAGCGCTGAGAGGCTTGCCGGCCTCGGAGCCGTCGTAGGCCGCGTCACCGAAGCTGAAGGTGCCACCATCTGAGGCGACTGCGGTGTAGCCGTAGGTCGAAGTTGCTTGCGGCTCGGCCGCCACCTCGTTGGAAGGTGTCGAATCAGCATCGGCGTTCGTCGCGACAACTGTGAAGTAGTACTTCGTACCGTTTGTGAGGCCGCTCACTGTGCATTCGACACTCGGAGCAGTCGTAGTGCAAACCGCAGGACCCGAGTAGTTCTCTGCACCTGGCGACGTCGCCGAATAGACCGAATAAGAAGTGGCATCGGTGCTCGGCGTCCATGACACGTCGGCTGATCCATCACCCGCAGATGCAGTGGCTACCGGTGCCGAAGGAGCCATTTCCCCGCTATCGACGAATGCTTCATCGTTCGAGGAACCTGCAGAGTAGGTGCCTCCCATCCCGCAGGTGCCGTCCGATGTGCACGAGATGCTATTTACGCTTACGACGCCTGCCGGTGTGGCATTAGACGGCGGAACTATGACAGTTCCCTGCGCCCATATTCCGGCAGTCTCGTTCACAGTGAATCCAGGGATCCCGTTCGCGCTGGGGTAATCGCCGCCCGCCACGCAGTTGCCGATCGACGCGCAGGATATGGTTTGGAACCCTATGAAGTCCATGAACCCCCCGAGGTCCGCTCCGCTCGGGAGGGCAACCTGTGTGGCTTGCGCCCAGATCCCGCCGCTCTCCGTCGCCGCCATTGGAACCGTCTCATCGCTCGAGTTCTCGTAGGTCCCGACCGCTTCGCAGCTGCCGGCGGCCGGGCAAGAGATGCCTTCCATGGAGTCCGCATCGCTCGAATCCGTCAGATCTGCATCACTGGGAAGGGATATCTCTACAGCCGGAGCCCAGGAGCCGTTCGTCTCGGTATCGGCCAGGATTTCACCGTTCTGGGCATTGTCGGTGTAAGGACTGACGACGGTGCAATTCGCAGTTGTGGCGCACGATACGCCGATTTCATTGATACCTTCGGAGCTGGCGTTGCTGGGAAGATTGAGCTGGGTCGGCTGAGTCCACGAGCCACTGGTCTCCTCTTCAACCATGGGCGCGATATGAAGTCCGCCGTTCAAGTAAAAGCCCGACGCAACGCAGTTACCCGCCGAAGGACAGGACACCGCATCGAGGTAGCCCTCCTGTTCCGCTCCATTAGGGAGTTGCGATAGTTCCTGCATCGGCCCCCATGTACCGTTTGTTTCAGTTGCTTCCATTGGCATCGGACCAACAAAGTCGACCGCATAGTCGCCCACTGCGACGCAGTTCCCGGGGGAAGTGCATGAAACTTGACTAAGGACGGCGGTCGCCGGGTCTGGCTGTTGATTGCTGGGGGGGACAAATAACTGCATGGTTCCCCAAGTCCCGCCGGTTTCGGTAATCCCGATTGACTCCTGGCTGGTTCCCTCTATGTAGTAGCCCACAGCTGTACAATTCCCTGAGGAACTACATGAGATACTACTGATGGAGACGTCGGTCATGCCGCTCAGTGGGGCGATCTCCACCGCCTGACCGAACACTTCTGCGGCGCTCGCCACTCCACCCGGGAAACCGGCGCCGATGACGATGCCGGCAATCAAAGTCACCATCACGACGGCGGCTGAAATAAGAGCCCTGGATCGGCTGGAGCCGACCCTATGAGATCGTTTGAACACGTGGCCCCTTCGCGATTGTGCGTGTGACCCGACTTGATCACCTGCCTGCTTGTTGATGATCGGGAAAAGGTGGGTGTTTCTGTAGCTGAGTAGGGCAGATCGGTCGGCTACCTCGGCTGATGGTCACCCAAGCTGTCAGAGCCTTGACTTTTGAGGGACATTCTCGACGAATAAACGCGTGGTAGTTGTTTGAGCCTTGGGTTCTACCTCGAGGTGTCGAGCTAGCAATTGTGGTTCGCTACTTGCGTTTCTTGACGTTGCCTTCAGAGAAAAGCTCCCGCCAGTCCTCGGCTTGAATACTCACATCAAACCGCTTCGCGGCACGCTGGATCCGCCTCCAGGCTTCATCGCGTTCTGCGTCTGTCACGCCCTCGACCTGATCGAAACGGGCTATTGCATTCCTTACGTGGGAAGCGTCCACCAGGGGTTCCTTACGTTCCTTGAGGAACGCGAAATCGTCTTCGGACATCTGGTCCTTTTCTGCGGTGCTCAGGCCGGGTGAGCGAGTGATCTCCGCACTGTGCGCCCGTTCACCCTGCACCTCACGTGCCTTTAAAATGTTCTTACGAGCTGCGTCTTTTTGTTTGGCAGTGGCCATGGCGTTCCTCCGTTATTACGATCCGTCTACTTGTTCTCTCGTGCGCGCAACCCACAACGACGGTAAGCAAAACAGCCCATACATGCCATTCATTCCAGCCCCTTATCTCACTCGCTGTTGCCGTTCGTCGTGCGGATCCCGTAGACAAGTTCGACAACGCCCGCGGGCCATTGACGAACTGCGCGCAGCTCAAGTTGCGTGCTCGAATCAAATCCAGGCGTGAGTCGCCGTCCGTTTCCGGTGAAGATCGGTAACACCATCAGGCGGATCTCGTCGAGCGCGCCAAGCGTCCGCATGGTCTCGATCGTCCGTGGTCCACCCACCAGGTGTACATCGCCTGACGACGAGTCAGTCTGGGCCTCCCTGAGGCGTTCAAGTAGTCGCGCAGGTTCAGCCTCGAAGACAACGTGCTCCGGCGTCCCCCCGGGTCGATGCCCACCGAGCACGAAGACTGGTCGGTCCCCCCATGGCCAGTGAGGCGCGTTCAGCGCAGGTTCGAACGTAACCCGACCCATCAGAACCGAGTCGCATCGCGCCTGGAGATCGTAAAAACCGAGCGCTCCGGCATCCCAGCCGTCGAAGGCCAGTTGCACGGGCCAGCCATCCGGGGTTGTGACGTAGCCGTCAAGGCTCGTGCACATTCGAGTGAAGATCGTCATTCGGTCTCACGATAGAAGACGATGTCGAAGTCCTTGCGCCAGGTTCTGCCCCCATCGTCGGAGGCGTCCCAGTGACCTTCGATGCGATCAGCCGTGACAGTCGCCAGGAATCGTTGGTGAAAGTCGGGATCCTCTCGCAGCATCTCCCACACCCCGTCGCCGAAGGTCATGCTGAACAGCCGCGAGGTCGGTCGCGGGTCGTGGTAAAGCGCGATGAGCTTTGCATCGGCGTCGTTGCATCCGAACACGAGATGCCACAGCGGATCTCCCTCGAGTTCCGTCTCGAGTTCCACGAACGCTTCGTCGAGCCAACGAGCGCCCGCACGTCCGTGCTTCTCAATGTCGAGGGACTCGAGGAACCACGCGTTGGTCAGCGTCAGGTGCCAGTCACCCACGAGAGCGTCGAGCGGGGCGAGCGAGGCACTTCTCATGCATTCACCTCCTGTGCGAGAGTCCCATCTGATGCAGATCCTGAGTCCCTCGGCGAGTGCGTGTCAGGTCCGACCCTTCTTCTTAGCTCGAGAGTGGGCAGCTTCTGCGAGTCGTTTGATCGTGCCGAGTCGTTGGTCCCATTGAGCAGCGAGGTCCGCCATGGCCCGAGTGGCCTGGTCTAGGCGGTCTTCTTGTATCTGATACAGAACCTCGCGACCCTGCTTGCGCCGTTTGAGCAACCCGGCCTGCTCCAGGACAATGAGATGTTTGGAGACCGCTTGGCGGGAAAACGGAACTCGTTCTGACAACCAGCTGGCGCTGACCTCACCATTCGTCACCACCAGATCGAGTACACGCCGACGAGAGGGATCGCCGATGGCCGACCACAATTCGTCGTCGGTTTGCGCAGTCATTTCTATTGGCTCTCCACAAGCACCTTATTGAGGCGGTCCAGAAACACGCCCCAGCCTTCTTCGTGCTCGTCGGTGTAGCGTTGTTTTTCCTCTTCCGGCCATTCGCGCAGTTCGTGCCCGCTCTCTGCAACCCGAAGTCGGGTCTGCTCGGAGCCTACGGACGTAAGCATGAACTCGACGAGGATCGAGTTGCCCTCCACCGGCTCTTCGTCGCGGGGATAGTTCCACCGGAACGAGAAGCGAGTTGGTGGCTCTACCGTCTCGACGACAACCGGACCGCCCTGGTCACCGAATTGCATGTAGCCGTGAGCGCCAGGTTCGACGACGAGTTGTACCCGATCGCAGAACCACTGGGTGATCTGGTCAGGCATGGTGATCGTCTTCCACACGACCTCCACCGGTGCCTCGATCAGAATCTGCCGCTCAATCACGAGATTTGGCATCAGCATCTAGCTCCTTTGTCCCTGGTATCGAACTGCAACCTATGGTAGCAGGTTTGTAGGCTGATATGCAACTGTTAGTTGCATATCAGGCGGGGAGTGTGCTACCAATGGTTGCACGTCGACAAGGAGGACGGCGTGCGGAAAAACAAGAGGGAGGCAGTCATGAAAGAAGCACCAGACTTGCCCGTCGCAGTCGACCGGGCCACTTTCCAGGCGCAACTCGATGCATTGCGAATCCGAGAGAAAGCGCATACCCGCGAGGGTGACGCCATCGCGGCAGCCCGCCGGCGTCTACCCGTGGCAGAGGTCGACCCGTCTATTCAACTGATTGGTCCCGCCGGACCGGTATCTTTGCTCGACGCGTTCGAGGGCCGTCGCCAGCTCATCGCCTATTACTTCATGTGGGACCCAGGTCGTCCCGCTCCTGATCAGTGTGAAGGTTGCACGTGGGTCACGAGCCAGGTCGGAGAGCTCTCCTACCTGCATTCGCGCGACATCACCTATGCGGTGTTCTGCCAGGGGCCGTACGACGAGAGCACCCGCTACCGCGACTTCATGGGCTGGAACGTGCCGTGGTATTCGGCACTCGACTCCCGCGATGAGCTTCTGGTCGGACGCGAAGTGGGGTTGTTCCACCTCGTTTGCTATGTACGAGACGGCGACTCCGTCTTCGAGACGTACTGGACCACTCGGCGTGGCGTAGAAGCTATGGACAACAGCTACGCGCTCATGGACCTCACCGTGTTCGGACGCCAGGAGCAGTGGGAGGACTCCCCGGCGGGTTGGCCCCAGGACTGTTCGAACACCCGCACCAGTGCGGGCTCACCTGATTGGCCGCCGATATCGGCGTGGCCGGAAGGGCGCCCTATAGCGCAGTGGTAGCGGCTCGAGGCTGGACGCTCGGACGACCTCGCCGTCGGGTGAGTCGGATTTCGACCGGGACGGTGAGATGGATCGTCTGTCGGCTCGGCTATGCGTCCTTCGAACTTCTTTCATGTGGAGGGGTCGCATGCTGACGACCAACCGAAAGGTGCGGACGGTCCTGTTCGACTTGATTGAGTGGCCGAACGTTCTCCATCGTATTCAGAGATCGAAGAGCCAGATCCTGGTAAAGCCGAGTTCCGTTCGACTTCCATGCCATGTCCTCGTCGGACATCGGACGGATCTCGGCGGCGGGAGTGCCCGTTGCGATCCACCCAGAGCGGATGATCTGTTGGGCTTTCACCAGGCTGTTCGCCCCGACGAGCGAACGGGAACCGACGACAGCGCCATCCAGGACGACGGCGTTCATGCCGATCAACGCGTCATTTTCGATTCTGCAGCCATGCAGGACGGCTCCGTGCCCGATGTGGCCGTTGGACTCCACCACCGTTTCGCGGCCGGGATAGCAGTGAAGAACGCACCCATCTTGCACGTTGGCTCCGGAGCCGATGTGAATACGACCCATGTCCCCTCTAAGTGAGGCATGCGGTCCGATGTAACAATTCTCCTCGATTACCACATCTCCGATCAGCACGGCTGTCGGATGGACAAAAGAGCCCGGACGTATCACCGGGACGACTCCGTCTATGGAGTAAATGTTTTGCACTCTGCCAGACCTGCTCGTGTTAAGACGTAGAAGTCGTCGGCATCAGACCGGGAACGTGCAAGGAAGCCTCCACGTCCGAACTCTCGAGTCGAGTGAGGACCTGCGAAGCTTGCTCGACGATCCTGGTGATGAGTTCGGAGCAAGTAGGCAGATCGTCCACGAGACCTACAACCTGGCCGCTCGCCAGGGTGCCCTTGTCGAGCTTTCCTTCTACGATCGCCGACTTCAGAAGGACCGGGGTATTCGCCGCCATCAGAATCTGATCCCACCTGAGATTCTGTGTCTTCCTCATACTCAGGCCTTCTTTCAACATCTGTTCCCAGCTGGTGCTTGTGGACTGCTTGAAGTCAGCTGCGAAGCGGATAGACCGAGTCATCCTCTTCAGGACTCCGTCACCCATCAACTTGTCGACCAGTTCCGTCCTTAATACCCGCTGGGGAACTCCATCTATGGCCGTTGTCACCACGGTGTCGTTGACCGATTTGCTCAGATATACATCTTTGGCGGCTCTTGCCACCGGGCTTTCGGAGGTGAGGAGAAACCGCGTGCCCATTGCTATGCCCTCAGCCCCGTAAGCGAGTGCCGCGACCAGACCCCGGCCGTCGAAGAACCCGCCGGCTGCGATGACTGGAATGTCGACAGCGTCGACGACCTGGGGGAGCAACAGGCTGGTCGGGACCTGACCAGTGTGGCCTCCGCCTTCGCCACCCTGTACCAGGACCGCGTCGACACCCCAGGCGGACACCTTCTCCGCATGGCGCACCGCACCGATCGAAGGAATGACGACCAGACCTGCCCCCTTCAGGTGGTCGATGATCTCGCGCCTCGGAGCGAGAGCGAACGATGCGACACGGACCCCGGCATCGATCAAGAGCTGGGCCCGTTGCGTTGCGTCCGGCGCGTCTCCTCTGACGTTCACCCCGTACGGGCGGTCCGTCAGAGACGCTGTCATGTAGACGGCCTCGCGCAGTTCCGAGAAGGTGAGAGTGCCACTCGCCAAGATCCCCAACCCCCCAGCATTGGAAGTCGCTGCGGTCAGGTGAGGATCGGCGACGAATCCCATTCCGGTCTGGACGATGGGAAATTCGACGCCGAAGAGAGAGGTAGCCCGGGTTCTGAGAGCTGGGTGCGGGTTCAAGAGTTTCGTTCCTGGAATCGGGCGGGAGGCATTCCACGATTGTACCAAGCGCTTGTTGGGGCCGTTGACCGAGCAAGCATTAGGTTGTAGGGTGACAGCCGATTGCACCAGCAGCGATGAGGTGGGCGCACGTGGTTCAGCTCGACCAGTTCGATGCAAAGTTCGCCAACTCGGCGCGCTCTCAGCAGCGCCTGGGGGGCGATCGAACCGTCACATTCCTCCCGGAGCCCGAGCGACGCCCGAGGGATTTCGTTCTCATATCAGTCGATGACCATCTGATCGAACCGCCCGACCTGTTCGACGGACGACTCCCAGCTTCCTTGCAGGAAAGGGCACCAAGGGTCGTCACTCAGGAAGATGGCACAGAGGCGTGGTTGTACGAAGACCAGATGTTCCCGAACATCGGTCTGTCAGCCGTCGTCGGAAGGCCCATCGAAGAGTGGGCTTACGAGCCCGAACGCTTCGACGAGATGCGCAGAGGTACATGGGACCCTGAAGCGCGTGTGAAGGATATGGACATCGGGGGCGTCTATGCGTCGGTGTGCTTTCCCTCAGGGATCGTCGGATTTGGAGGCCAGCGTCTTCAACTGAGCACCAACGATCCGGAGCTCGCAAATGCGATTGTCAGAGCTGTCAACGACTGGCACCTGGACGCTTGGATAGGGCCACGTACCGATCGTTTCATCCCGGTCCAGATCCCTCATCTTTTGGACGTCGAACTGGCTGCGGCTGAGGTGTACCGCAACGCTGAGCGCGGGTTCAAGGCCGTCACATTCCCAGAAGCTCCCCACAAGCTCAGCCTCCCTTCTCTGCACACGGGATATTGGGATCCCTTCATCGGGGCGTGCGAGGAGACAGAGACAGTCATATGCCTGCATATCGGGTCCTCATCCGACTCACCGGCGACGGCACCCGATGCGCCGATCGACACCGTTGGGGTGCTCTTCTTCGCCTATGCGATGTTCACTGCAGTCGACTGGCTTTACTCGTTCATCCCTGTGAAGTTCCCCCGCATAAAGATCGCAATGTCGGAGGGCGGAATCGCCTGGGTCCCCGGCCTGATCGATCGTCTTGACCACGTCGCCCGCTATCAGTCGATCTACGGAACTTGGGAAGGTATCGACCTGTCGCCGGCAGAGGTGCTTCACCGCAATTTCTGGCAATGCGCTCTGGATGACCCTTCCAACCTGAAGCTGCGCGACAGGATCGGGGTAGACCGGATACTTCTCGAGGTGGACTATCCCCACCTGGACTCCACCTGGCCCAACTCCCAACAGATGTTCGCGGAGCAGCTGTCGGGCGTTCCCGCAGACGAGGTACGTCTCATGGCATGGGAGAACGCTTCCAAGCTTTTCCGCCATGACGTGCCTGAGGAGATCGTCCGCAACCCTGATGAGTTCTCATCTCGGACCGAACCAACGAAAGGGGTGCTGTGATGGACCTTGATGACCCCCGGTACCTGATTTCGGCGTCGCGCCGCATGCTCTTCCGCGAGGGTTGTGACAGCGGGGTCGGCGGGCACGTGAGCATGCGCGCCACCGGCGAGGATGCATTCTGGGTCTCAACGTTCGGGTACTTCGACGAGACGAGACCCGAAGATGTGGAGAAGGTCGACTTCGACCTCAATGTCTTGGAAAGTGGGACTGCGAAGATCGCCTCCCCTGCGATCCAGTTCCACCGGGCCATCTATCAGCAGAGACCAGGCGTCAATTCGGTGATCCACACGCACTCGTTGTGGACCGCGATCTTTGCGACGACCGGCAGGACCATCCGCGTGTTCCACGATCCGGTATGCCTCATCCACAACGAGCAGGCAGTGTTCATCGACGACCCGGCATTCCCACCCGTCGAAGGAAAACGGATAGCCGCAGCGCTCGGAGACAAGCGAGTCCTCCTGCTGAAGAACCACGGGGTTATCGTTGTCGGCGACTCGATCGAGCAGGCCACCGTCCTTTCGATGGTCGTGGAGATTGGTGCCCGAATCCAGATAGCGGCCGAGGCCATAGGTGGGACAGAGCATCCCGACGAGTACACCGCGGTCCTGCGCAGAGGCCATGACGAGCACTTCGTCCGTGAGACCTGGTCGGCGAATATCAGGAGACTCCGGCGGTCTGATCCCGACCTTTACGAAGCACTACCGCCAGCGGTCGCGTGATGAGCTCGGAGCTGCCGCGGGTAAGAAGCGCCCTCTACATACCGGGACAGAGGGCTGATTTTCTCGCCAAGGCCGACAAGCGCGGTGCCGACGCGGTCATCATCGACCTCGAAGATTCCGTCTCGGCTTCGGGAAGATCGGCCGCGCTCGATACCACGCATGAATGGATCGAATCGAGGGCCGATCCTTTGTCGCCCGTGGTGTTCGTCCGCATAAACGCAGTCGAGACGGGTCGACTGACTGCGGATCTCGAAACAGTAGTCAGTCCGAACCTCACCGGTGTCGTGGTGCCGAAGGTCATGGGCGCGGCTGACGTGCGGGCAGTGTCGGAGGCGTTGAGCTTCCTAGAGGGCCAACGTGGAATTCCTCAGTGGTCGATCGCCATCTGGCCTCTCATCGAGACGGCGGTTGCCGTACAGAACGCACCAGAGATCTCGCGCAGCTCGCGTCGCATCGCCTACATGGGCGGAGGAGCGGCAGACGAAGGAGATCTCGCGCACGCAATCGGGTTCAGGTGGACGGTCGAAGCCCAGGAGTCGTATTACATCCGCAGCAAGGTCCTTGTAGATGTAAGGGCTGCCGGAGTGCACAACCCGATGACCGGGATGGTCTCTTCGATAAACGAGCCAGAAGAGCTCCGGATCTTCGCGCGGCAGTCGAAGAACCTCGGTTACGAGGGGATGATGGTCATTCACCCTGCTCACGTGGAAGAGGTGAACAGGACCTTCGCTCCCACCGAAGAGGAATACCGCGCTGCAACCGGGGTCTTGGCGGCCCTGGCGGAAGCGGACTCTCGAGGAAGCGCTGCCGTGGTATTCGGAGGGCGCATGGTCGATCAGGCGATGGTCCAGACCTGTGAGCGCCTGATCCGCGAGTACGAGCGGTTCCAGGCGTCGGAGCAGCGTTAGTGGGACTGGCGAGGCTGTCCATCGGTATTCCCACAATGAGCAACTGGGCGGACGACAGCCGCCTGCTCATCGACATCGCCGCGGCCGCAGATGCAATTGGTGTCCATCGGCTGTGCGTTCATGACCACGTCGTTCTCACTGACGAGGTCGACAGCTACGTCTATGGCTCCTTCCCGCATACCCCGGCGGTGCCGTGGTTGGAGGCCACGTCGATGCTCGCAGCCTTCGCGGTCGCCACCAGACAGATCAGGCTCTGCACCCGAATCCTGATCGCGCCGCTTCGGACCGCGGTCCTTCTCGCCAAAACCTGGGCCACGCTGGATTCACTCTCCGGCGGCCGCATGGACCTCGGAGTGGGAATGGGGTGGCACCGACCCGAGTACGACGCGAGCGGCCTCGACTTCAGAGCCCGGCGCCAGTTGCTGTCCGAGACGATTGGTGCCTGTCGGGCTTTGTGGTCGGAAATGCCCGCCAAGTACGACGGTCAGCACATCCGGTTCGAAGGCATCTACTGCTCGCCAAAGCCAGTTCAAAAACGGCCACCCGTCTTCTTCTCCGGGCGCCTGAACGAAGAGAACATAGACAGGATCGTCCAGCTCGGAGACGGTTGGATCACAAGCCCCGGTGCAGGGATCGAAGAGATCCGTCGGGGAACAGCGGACCTCCGCTCCTGTGCTCCTGGAAGGATTGAGGTGCAAGCGCAGGTCTCCGCTGAGCGTGGTCCTTCGCAGAAGGTGGATATCGCCGCATCCTTTGCGCCGGTGCCTGCGCTGATTGGGGCCGGCGTCACCGATGTGAACGTGGCGCTCGGATCGTTCTGTGACAAACCCCGGGACGCCTTCGGTGTGATGCAGACGCTGATGGACGAGTTCACCGAGTGCTCTGCACGGACCATCGCAACTGTCTGAGTAATCCACAACCTTGAAAGGAAACCAACAAATGCCGAGAGCACATCCTGTCGGAGTACGCAGAGAGACCGTACCTATTCCTGCCGTAGAGGAGAACACCACATACGTGCCTGCGGGTGCGCTCAAGATAGGAGTCGAATTCAGAGTCCTCAACGACGCCATCGTCCAGCAGCACTTCTCATACGATGAGCGCGCTCTCCAGATTGTGAACAACGCTCGCAAAGAGGTGGGGAACGATCATGAGCCTCTGGATGACAGCGGCGTCTCGTTTCATGTGTGCGACGCGGAGACCGGCGATGAGCACCTCAGATTCGATGCGTTCTCGAATGATCCTCATTACCACTACATCTCGCCAGGCAGGTACCACGTCGTGGTCGCTTTCGACGAAGCTGCGAATGGGAACTGCACACAATGGGTGCTTAACGTTCTGGAAAGCCAACTCGGGGACATGCTCCGTTTCGCGGAAGCCGACGAGCTGGCCGACCGTGTAGACGAGGGAGCCCTTGACCGCGCGATGAACCAGGTGAGGAAGCTCCTCGAAGATCAGCTTCTCATCCCGTCGGCACGCTGAAAGAAGTCTGCTGTGACACTCCCGCGCATCATCTCAGTCGATGATCATGTCATCGAGCCGAAGAATCTCTGGGTCGATCGGGCACCGGTCAGGTATAAGGACAGTGTTCCCCATACGAGCATGCAAAAGGCTTATCTGAAGGGGTGGGGCACCAATTGGGAATTTGTCATCGATGCCGAGCATCCCGATGCCAAATGGGCCGACATGTGGGAATTCGAAGACAGTGAGGTCTTCATCCAGAAAGGGACCGTTGCTGCCGGATACGAGCGTTCCGAACTCGACGGGTTCCCTGTCACCTACGAAGACGGGATGCGGCGCGGCTGTTACAGCCAAAAGGAGCGCCTCGAAGACATGGACGCGAACCACACCGAGGCGTCAATGTGCTTCCCCACGATCCCGAGATTCTGTGGCCAGTTCTTCCTAAATAGGAAGGACAACGATATGGCTCTCGAGTGCGTACGCATTTACAACGACTGGATGATCGATGAGTGGTGCGGCGGGGAGGCCAGGGGAAGGCTGATTCCGCTCACCCTCGTGCCTCTGTGGGATGTCGACCTTGCCGTAGCGGAGATAAGGCGTTGCGCGGACAAGGGTTCACACGCTGTTGCGTTCACTGAGGGCCCCTCTGCCCTCGGTCTTCCCAGTCTCTATACGGGTTACTGGGACCCGTTCGTGGCCGCCTGTCAGGAAACGGACACCGTCATCAACATGCACATCGGATCGTCATCGACTGTCGCCCGTACCTCGCCCGACTCTCCCCATCTCGCTTCGGTCACGCTCTTCTTCGAGTATGGCATGCACGCCGTAATCGACTGGGTCATGTCGGGAACGTTGGCGCGGTTCCCAGAGCAGCGGATCGCGCTGAGTGAGGCTCAGGCTGGATGGATTCCGTTCATCCTCGAACGGATGGACAAGGCCTGGCAGCGTCAAGATCCGATCGATCGGCTGCCCGACGTCGACGACCTGCCCAGCACTTACGTGAAGGATCGCGTCTTCGGTTGCATATTCGACGATCTTCATGGCCTTCAGAGCCGTGATGTAATCGGAATGAGCCAGATCATGTTCGAAACCGACTATCCGCACGCCGATTCGACATGGCCTCATTCAGAAGCCACTGCACAGGAGTTGATCGATGTTGCGGGGATCACCGAGGAAGAGGCCCGAAAGCTCCTGCGCGAGAACGCGGTCGCGTGCTACGGGTTGGACCGCTACTTCGCAATTGCTCCATAGGAGGTATTGACGTGAGTGACGAACGCGAGATCGAAAATCTGGTCGGGAAGTACTTCCACTATCTCGACGACCGCACTCCCGAGCCGTGGGCTGAAATGCTGTCCGACGACATCACAATCATCGTCTACGACTGGGAGCTGCGCGGGCGCGAAGAGTGCAAGACGAAGATCTTCGGCGGACAGGTCCAGGGCCAGCACGGAAAGCACATTGCGACCAATACCGTCATCAAGGTCGATGGTGACAAGGCGGAAGTCGTCACCGACTACTTCTACATCGCTGCCATGGGGCCCGAAAAGCACATCCGTTTCGAGATCCTCGACTTCGGTCGATACTTCGACACCATGGTGAAAGTGGACGGCCGGTGGCTCTTCAAAGAAGTGAAGATCGACGTCGAGCTGTTTCCTCTCAACCGCTGAACAGCAGTGGAACAAAGTCCGGGTTGCGACCACGTTGGCCGATTGCAAGGGGAGACCGTCCTCGTGACGGGATCGACTTCGGGCCTGGGCAAAGAGATCGCACGCGCCTGTGCGTCCGAAGGAGCCCGGATCGCGGTCACCGGGCGCAATATTGAACGAGGAGAGCAGCTTGCCAGCGAGCTGACAAGCTGCGGAGCCCAGGCTCTTTTCATACCCGCCGACCTGCGGACGGAGGTGGGTATCCGAAACCTCGTCGAAAGGTGCCAAAGGGATCTCGGGACTGTGACTGTGCTGGTCAACAATGCAGTCAGTCACGAGGCAATTGACCTCGACGGCACGATCGTCGACGTCGACCGTTCCACGTGGCAGTCGGCTCTGAGCATCGACGTGCTCGCGGCAGCCGAGCTCTGCAAGCTGCTCGTGCCCGGGATGGTTGAGGCAGGCAGGGGATCGATAGTCAACATCACAGCGATTGCGGCCGAGTTCGGCAGGCGCGGCCTGTCGGTCTACAGCTCGTGCAAAGCAGCGCTCACCGTGATGGCAAAACAGATCTCCGCCGATTTCGGACGGTTCGGTGTGCGCGCGAACGTCGTTCAGCCGGGTTATATACGCCACGAGATTCGCGATGCCGACAACGACGAGGCCCGTGAAACGGCGCTCGCTCAGCAGAGGTTGACGCGCATGGTCGAACCTCACGACGTGGCGATGGCGGTTGTATACCTGGCGAGCAGAGAAGCCGAGGTGGTCACGGGCGTGGTACTGCCTGTGGACGCGGGAACCAGCTGTGTAGTGCCGACGGTCGTATGAGCCGGCTCCGACAAAACAGGTCTTACAACTGAGAGGATCTTGATGGAACTTGGGCTGAATGGAAAGAGCGCTGTGGTGACCGGCGCCAGTAGAGGCATCGGTGCCGCGACCGTGCTCGGTCTTGCTGCAGAGGGCGTAAAAGTCGCATGTTGTTCCCGGAACGTGGCTGAATTCAAGGAACTATCGGAGCAGGGGTCGGAGCTGTCCGGCTCGATTCATCCGTTTGAAGCTGACCTGACGGATCCGGAACAACTAGAAGAGTTCATGAAGGGAGCCGAAGCTGCCGTCGGTGCTCCTGACATCCTTGTCAACGGGGTTGGAGCTTCTCCGTCACGGAACTTCCTCTATATGACCGATGAGGAGTGGCTCGAAGGCTTCAACGTCAACCTCATGACGGCTGTGCGCTGTACGCGACGCGTCATCGGAGGGATGCGGAAGAAAAAATGGGGCCGGATCATCATGGTCTCGAGCGGTGCGGCAAAATCACCGAGCGCGCCCCTGATCGACTACTCGGCCGCGAAGGCAGGGATGTTGTCAGTGGCCAAGTCTCTGGCGCGGAAATACGGATCCGACCAGATCCTCGTAAATTCGGTTCTTCCGGGCCTCATACGGACAGACATGTGGGAGCGGACGGCTGCCGAGATCGCCGACAGCACGGGGGCGACGATCGATGGCGTGTTCGAGGAACGCGGTGCGCGCGTTCCCCTCGGGCGGTTCGGGACCTCGGGCGAGGTGGCAGACCTGATCGTCTATCTGGCATCTGACCGTGCCGCGTATGTGAACGGGGCGGCAATAGACATCGACGGCGGCCTCCAAGCGGGGATATAGGGCGAAATGGGCGATCCCGTACTTCGATCCCGGTTCGTCGACTTCGAGTTCGGTCAGATACGCGTCGTCGTAGCGGGTGAGGGGGATCCGATTGTGTTGATCCATCACACGCCGAGGTCATGGACCTACTACAAGGTGATGATGCCCATCCTTGCACGGTCGAGGAAGGTAATCGCCTTCGATACGCCTGGGTTCGGTGACTCCGACCCCCTCCCGTCACCGGCGTCCATCCCCGACTACGCGAGAGCGACGATCGATATGCTGGACGCTCTTGGTGTCGGCCAAGTTGATCTATGTGGCGCGATGACTGGGGCGTGTACCGCCGTCGAACTGGCGTTGAACCACTCCCAGCGGATCCGTCGTCTCGCCTTGTTGGCAATGCCGATGTTCCGCGATGATTCGGAGCGGCTCGAGCACCTGACGAAGCTTGAGTCGCAAAGATCGGGGATTGCACGTGAGGATGGTGGGCACATCCTTGCGTACTGGGAGATGGCTCTTCAGAACTGGCGATGGGATGTAGGGGATCTGTCGCCCCAAGGCTTCGAGCTCGCAAGTCAGTTCACTTCAGATGCCGTCAGGGCTGGAGGTCGGTGGGCTGAAGCGGCACACGCAGCTTACTCCCATGGATCCGCCGACACCCTCAAACGGTTGAAGACCCCGACGATCGTCATCGGCCCCGAAGCTGACTTTCCGTACACGTACCTAAAGATGGGCAACAAGGTCCACGAGCTCATTGAAGGCAGCCGTTTCGAATCAGTCCACGGCACACCGATAACCATCACGACCACACACGCTGTAGAGCTGTCGGACCTCTTCCTCGATTTCTTTGCCGGTGCATTTTGAGCTGAGCACTCCGACGTGGAACCATAGGACCTACTTCCAGACGGTCCTGTTCGGTCCCGAAACGATCGGAGAGCTTCCGAGGATCGTGGAGGAAATTCCGCATTCATCGGTGTTGCTCGTCGCAAGCAGATCCGCTCTGTCAAGCCGTTTTGGAGAGATCCTCTGCGGTCTCTTGGCGGACCAACGCCTGTCGGTATTCGACGCTGTCCAGCAGCATTCACCGGAAGCAGCCGTGCAGAGCGCGACACAGATCGTTTCGAGAATGCAGGCACCAGCGGTCATCTCGTTCGGTGGCGGGTCCGCTATAGACACCGCCAAGGCGGTAGTAGCGGGTCTTGACCCGAATGCCCCAGCTCACATCGCGATACCGACCACCTATTCGGGCGCGGAGATGACCGGGTTCTTCGGGGTGAAAGACGAGTCGAGCCGATCGAAGATCGGAGGTGGTCATCCGGAAACGGTTGCCCAGACAGTTATTTACGACCCCCTGGCGACGATCGCAGTCCCCCTCGCACTGAGCGTTGCGACGGCGATCAACGCTCTTGCCCATGGGGTCGAGGCGCTGTTCTCCGACCTGAGGACGCCCGAGGTCGAGCTCCTTTCGCGAGAGGTGATCACGATCATGTCGGCGGACCTTCCACTTCTGGAGATCGAGCCCCACTCCGTCGACGTGAGGACGCGGTTGATGCTTGGTGCGTACTTCGCCGGGAGAGTTCTCCAGAACGCTCGGACCGGCCTGCACCATGTGATCTCGCAGATAATCGGGTCATACGCCGGCATTCCGCACGGAGTCGCCAACGCTGTGATGCTCCCTCATACCTTTGAGGCCCAAAAGCCGTATTTCGCCTCGCAGGCACGTGTCGTAGAAGAGCTACTGGCGAGCTCGGGAGACGGATTCGACCTGCGGAGGCTGTCCAGGCTCGGACAGGTACATGCTGGCTTACGGGCTTCGGGCGTCGACCGAAGGGACCTCGCGGAGATAGCGCTGCGTACGGTGCAGAACCCCAAGGTGCGCGAACTCAGTTGGGCGACGTCCACCTTCGTGAAAAGGATCCTCGAAGCGGCCTACGAGGACTCCTGACCGGACCTCAGATCTGCTTGTACAACCACGCACCGTCCTGTCGGTCGACGTTTCCCGCACCGGACCCGGGAAAATGCGTGGGGAACACGGTCGTCGAGTCGTCGGCAACCTCGGTCAGCATCTGGATTCGCGTTTCGACCGAAGCAGCCCTGTCGAAGTCCAGATGATGATTCCACTGAGGAAAGGCGCACTGGATGGGGTGGTGCATCACATCTCCTGTAATGAGGCCGCGGTCAGATCCCGAACTGATCATGACGCTCACGTGTCCCGGCGTGTGACCGGGAGAGGGGCGAAGCCTGACGCACTCGTCGAGCCGGAAGTCCTCCGAGACGAAATCAAAGAGTCCCGCGTCGATTACCGGTCTCACCGAGTCACTGATGATGTCACCGAACTCCGATGCGGGCAGCCGATCCCAGTGCTCCCACTCAGAGCCGGCCACGATGTACCGGGCGTTTCGAAAGGTCGGGACCCATCCGTCGGACCCCCAGGTGGTGTTCCACCCCACGTGGTCGACGTGCAAGTGGGTGCAGATCACGAAGTCGATTGACTCCGGCGGATAGCCCGCGTTGGTCATCTCGGCCAGGAACGTGCTGTCGCGCATGTTCCACTCCGGAACAGACCTGGCCTTGGAATTTCCGATACACGTGTCCACGATGACACGACGGCCGCCCTCGTCGATCACGTAGCTCTGAACGGCGGTGAGCAGCCCTCCGGTCGAAGCCGTGGACCAGTCCTCGAA
>JBAPRR010000033.1:0-8277 GCA_049281195.1 Acidimicrobiales bacterium | reverse complement strand
CTCTTATCACGCTGATCGGGTCGCTCGTGTGGAGATCACCGCTGTAGTGGCCACTGTTCTGGAGGGCGGGAAGGGCAGACAGGGTCGTAACCAGGTCGACAGGTTGGCCGACGTATCCGCCGAGATTCTCGTTCGGTTCCAGGTCCGATCCGTGGAGAGCCTGCTTTGTCGTTTCGGTGTCGGGCGATGCCGCGATGGGCAGGTATGCACCGAGAGGAACTTGCGACAGCTGGTCGAAAGCTTCGATCTTGTCCGGATTGAACGTACCGATCAGACGGGGCGTTGCGATCCGGCCGGCGCTCATCGAGTACTGATTGGAGCCGTGAGTGTGGGACTCGACCGTTCTGTACTGATTGTCCTCATCGTCGAGTGAGACGTCGTTGAATCCTGCCGTGTACCAGACGGATGCAGCGTTCTTGACCTCTTTCGGGATGAGAACTCCGCCTGCCGATTGTCTGTACGTGACCGGTCCGACACTCCAGTAGCCGGGCAGGGTGCTCGGCAGCCCTTCTTTGTTGTCCATATATCGAAGCAACGCCTGATACGCCTGGTTCGCCGTCGTCTTGTATGTCGTGAGTATGCGCCCGGTCTCAGGGTTTTCCTTGTTGAGCCAACTGAGGTTCATGACCTGGGGGGAATCCGGCGAAGGCATCAGTTGCAACTCGGTCACCGCGGTCTCGTCCATCCCGACGTTCGACGAGGCGAGCACGGGGAACGTCGATGTTCCATTTCGAAGCGCAGTATCTCCATCGCCTTCTCCGAGGTACTTCCCCGAAGTCAGAGCATGGTTCAGCCCGTCGAGCTTCGCTTCGGCTTCAGGATCGATGGCGGCGATGAGAACCGGCACGACCCAATCAACGGCGATTGCCGGTTCGGGTGCGCCCGTCGCGAACGGAGGAGGTACGCCATTCGATTTCGACCAGCATTCGACGTTCGACTGGGCGGCGACGCCGAACGGGTTCTGCTGGATGGTTAGCGGGACGAAGGGACAGACGCCGACCTGGGCTCGGGAAGGCAGGACTTCGTTCATCGCCCCACTCGACGAGTCGAACGCAAGTTTGTTAGGAGTGACGTACAGGTAAGAGCCCGGCTGCGTCACATGGCTCGTACCTGCATCGCTCGACCACGTTGTGCTTACGCGGAAGAGCTCCCGGCCGGGCTCAGCGAATCGCGACGGTGCGACCTTGTAGGTGATCGGTGCATACAAGAGCGCATAACCGACCATCGCTATCGGGGCCGCCACCGCTACGCCCGGGATCCGGGAGATCTGCCTGTACTGCGCCATCGTTATGCCGCCGTAGATGCCGGAAAGGAAGTTCGGTTGGACCGTGTCTGTGCGGCTCTCGAGCTTCGTCCTCGCACCGTCGGGTCGCACGAGGATCTCGTACGCAGGGACGAAGTGGTTGGTGACCGTACCTGTCGCCTCCAGTTGAGAGGTCCTCGAAGCGGCGGTGAGGACGGTAAATGCGCTGGTGGCGAGGAGCAGTCCGACCAGCAGCGCGCTCAGGCGGGCGGGTCGGAACTTCAACTGGGACCACGCCAGGATTCCCATGCCTCCACCTCGTCAGAGCTGCTCATTCAGCCCACTGGGTTGCTAATCTTCCTCCTTACCTAGTGACAATGCAAGGCCGTGAACGGTCAACTGGCTGCTGCGCAGACGCGCGGTCACCCTGGAGAGCGGAGGCTGGAGGCGAACATGCCACTACACCATGCGGTTCTGGCTCTCCTCGCCGACAAGCCTGCCCATGGGTACGAACTCCGGACCAGCTTCGAGCAAGCGGTAGGTGATCAGTGGGGCGGGTTGAACATCGGCCACCTCTACCAGATCCTCGAACGCCTTCATCGTGACGGGCTGATCGAAACCGAGCACCAGCCTCAACCGATCAAGCCGGACCGACTTGTTCACCACATCACGCCCGCGGGGCGTGCCGAGCTCGAACGATGGCTCGGTGAGCCGAGCCCGCGTGTCCACGGATACCGCGACGACTTCTTCTTGAAGTTGATGGCCGCGGTGCGTTCGGTTGACCCGTTGGCGCTTGGAGCAGTTCTGCGCCGGCAGCGAACACATCTGATGCAGGAGCTCCGCGGGCTCTCGGACGTTCGGTCCAACTCGCCTTCGGGAGTCGTTTCGCTCCTAATAACTGCAGCGGAGCTCCACGTACGTGCTGATCTTGGTGTTGTCGATGCCGCCGAAAAGTATCTGGAGGCGAATACCGTTGCCAGTGAGGACAGTTCAGCGGTTTCCGGGCGTATCGACCAGAACGACCAACCCGAAGCGACTGCGCGTTGAACCCTGAGAAGCGAATGGATCAGGGAGCGGAGGTGCCCTCCCGGCCGTAACGGTCATCGAGGCGGACGACGTCGTCTAGCTCGGTGCTGCTCACCTCGAGCAGGACGCTGTCGGTCTCTCCCGTTATGCGGTGGAGGGTTCCGGGTCGAAGGTGCACAGCCATGCCCGGCTTCATCGAAAAATGTTCCAGACTGTCTTGCGAGTTGCCGATCTGCAGCGTGATGGCACCCTGGTACAGGAAGATGACCTCCTCCTTGGTGCGGTGATATTGAAGGCTCAGCGATTCGCCTTCGCGGACGTTCAAAACCTTGCCGCAGAAGCGTCCTTCGACGAGTGCGAATATGACTTCGTTTCCCCAAGGCTTGTCGACTGTTGTCGCCGTGCTGATGAGGTCGTCTCTCACGATGGAGGTGCTTACCTTCCTCTTTTGACGCGAATCAATCGGGTGACTCTCAGAAATTAGTCAGGAATCGGAAAAATCGCAGAGTTGACGCGGTCCAAATCCTCGCAGGCCAATAGGTCGAGCAACAATCCCCGGAGCAACGCCAGCGCTCTCGTCGAACGAAGCGTCGCAGCTGCCCGGTCGACCTCGGGTTGAGCGCTATCGAGCAGTTCGATCCAATCGCGAACCGACTGCGCGGCGAATTCACGCCAGGGCCCGGACTCATTTTTCAGCGACCTGGTGTATGCCTCGAAGAAGAGCCTGATGGTGTCGCGCTGGGCGGGCTCAGCCAACCAATTCCAAAGCCGGTCGACCAGGGCGTCGAACGCATTGCCGGAATGCCGGTGCTCGGAGAGCACAGTCGTCACCAGGTGGAGCTGCTCAGTTCTGGCTTTCGCCAATATCTCGGCGATCAGATCGTCCTTGGAGCCGAACAGATACAACAGGACCCTGGGGCTGGTGCCCGTCGCCTGGGCGAGGGGTCGTAGTGACATGTCGGAGAGGCCGTTTCCCAGCGCATACGAATATGCAGACGCCAGGAGCTCCGCCCGGCGAGGCGATCCCTGGACGGCCTCGGTAGTCATTGTCGCAGGCCCTCTCCCGTCTACTGAAACGTCTGTGGTAGCACCTTGCGGGGCCACGGTAGCCTCACTGAAACACTTGTGTCAGTGACTTTCTATCAGTGGAGGTGTCCTGATGAGCCGCGCCAGCGCTGCTGAGGTCCTCGTCCGTTTCGCAGAAGCGCCCGGTGACCTCGGTTGGATCGTGATGGCCCACGGGGAGCTGTACGCGTCGGAGTTCGGCTGGGACACATCGTTCGAAGCGCTGGTCGCACGGATCGTTGCTGACTTCGCGAACGGGCCACGTTCTGACCGAGGGGCAGGATGGATAGCTGAGTTGGACGGCAGGAGAATCGGCTGTGTTCTGTGCGTCGAGAAAAATCCCACAGAGGCGCAGCTCCGCCTTCTACTTGTAGATCCTGCAGCGCAGGGCCTCGGAGTCGGTAAGAAGCTGGTCGATACCTGCGTCGAGTTCGCCCGAACAGCGAACTACCGCCGCATGGTGCTGTGGACGAACCATCCTCTTGTCGCAGCGCGCTGCGTCTACCTGAGAGCCGGATTCCAGTTGGTGGCCGAAGAGCCTCACCACAGTTTTGGCGTGGACCTCGTCGGTCAGACCTATGAACTGGCGCTTTAGGACAGGGAGCGCTCCGCGATGAGACCTTGAACCGATTAGCCCTTGAACAGAGCGAACATCGCACCTTGTGGGTCGACCAGAACAGCGAAGCGCCCCGTATTCGGGATGTCCATCGGGTCCACGACGACGGTTGCCCCGAGTCCGCCAGCCCTTTTTGCATCCTCGTCAACGTCGTCGCTCCCGAAGTAAACGAGCCAGTGATCCGGTACCTCGGCAGGCATGCCCTCTGGCCGCGGCATGACGCCGGCAACGGTCCGTCCGTTGACCTGAGCCTCGGCGTATTCGTCACTTCCTCCCCACCCCCATCCGAAAACGGCGGTGTAGAAGGCTTTGGATTTTTCGAGGTCGCTTGTAGACAGCTCCTCCCAAACGAGGGAGCCCTGCTCGTTCACCAGATCCGCACCCAGGTGATCGCCTGCTTGCCAAACGGCGATGAACGCTCCCGTGGTGTCCTGGAATATCGCCATCCGGCCTGCGGACATCACGTCCATGGGAGGGACAATCACGGTTCCGCCGGCGGCCTCGACGATCTTGGTCACGGCGTCGGCGTCGTCGACGTTCACATAGACGGTCCATCGGGGAGGGCCCGCATCCTGTGCGGGGCTGATTGCCGCGACTTGCTTACCGTTCTTGGACACGATCGTGTAGTGCCCGGCGTCTTCTCCCATGTCCTGCCCGGTCCAGCCGAACAGTTCGGAGTAGAAGGCCATGCCTGCGGCGAGGTCGGTGGTCCCGATATCGACCCATGACGGAACTCCATGCTCGTACCTGGTCATCTCTGACATGGTCAACCTCCGTTGCTCGGGGACCAGCCCCACTCTGGCGCGTCAGATGTCGATGGGCAAGCGCGGATTTGCACGGCTGGGAATCTGCTGCAAATGGTCCTAAGCAACGGTCTGAGAGATTGCGTTCTATTAAGCAACCAACTAGTTTCGAGGGATGAGTGACGAGACCGTCCAGGCCGAACCGGCGGGCCAGGGTGCCGCGGTGAGATACCCGTTCTCCGAGGTGACCGCGGTTGTTCCAGCCGGTCCGGGCAGATTCGACGCATTCTTGAACACTGAGTGGACGATCGGTAACAAGCCCAATGGCGGCTACCTGCTGGGCGTACTCGGAAGAGCGGCGTCGTGTGCAACGTCCCACCCTCACGTCATAACCGCCACCGGACAATATGTCCGGGCTCCCGAGCCAGGTCCCGTTGTCGTTTGGACTGAAGTGATCCGCGAGGGGCGGTCGGCGAGCCAGGTCCGCGCGCAGTTGCTGCAGAACGACAAGGTATGTGTGGAATCGCTCATCACCGTGTCACGCCTCGAGCGCGGCGGGAAGGTCTTCTGGGACGGTGGTGTCCCGGCGATAGAAGACGTTCCATTCGATCGATGCATCCCGTTGGTCGGTCTGCTGCCCAACGGAGCCCGGGTGGCGATCATGGAGCAGATCGACATACGACTCGATCCGGCCACGACGGGGTTCACGCGAGGGGAGCCCAGCGGTCTCGGTGAGCTTCGCGGCTGGCTCGCGCTGTCGCACGACGAGAGCTTCGATCCTGTTTCGCTGCTGTTCGCCGGGGACGCTTTTCCTCCCGCCACCTTTGAGATCGAGTTCGTCGGTTGGGTGCCGACTCTGGCGATGACCGTCTTCGTCAGAGCGCTTCCAGAACCCGGACCGGTCCGCGTCTTGCAGCGGGCTCAACTGATCGACGCGCAACGGGTGGACGAGTCGTGTTTCATCTGGGATCGCACTGGCCGCCTGGTGGCCGAAGCCCATCAACTCGCGGGCATTCGCCTCGGCTGATCACTGCGGCGGCGCAACCGCGTCCAGACGCCTCCGGCTTTCGGCTGTCGGGAACACGGCTCTGAGCACCGAATCGGCAGCCTTCAGATCGTCCCGGCTGACGCGCTCGCTCATTTGCGCATTGAGAGCGTTCTGGGTCCTGGCGACTGCGCGCGCATAGGAGCGTCCGTATTTGGTTAGGACCACAAGGGTTCGCCGGGCGTCGTCGGGATCGGCTTCGAATTCGGCATAGCCCCGATCGACCATCGCGTCGGCGACCTTGCGAGCGGCTTGGCGGGTTACGCCTATCCCGTCTCCGAGCTGCCCGATAGCGAGCGGTCTCTGTGCCAGGAGGCGCAGGACGATCGAGTCACTCTGGCGGTAGCCGTCGAATCCCGCCTTTTCAACAGCGGCGCGCACCTGACGGATCCAGCTGCGTCTGGCCAAGGCGAGGAGGTCGCCGAATCGGTAGGGGCTACTTGCAACGTCTGGCATTCGCGGGCACACTCTACTTTATGCAACTAGGTTGCCTATCTGACCGGGACCCATCTGAACAGGGCCCAGGACGAAAGGTGGTGCGATCGGCAACGATTTGCATCGCCGTCGTGGGAATTTCGATTGCGCTCGCCTCGTGCTCGACATCCGGATCGTCCACGTCCACGACGACGACCACGACATCGTCAATTGCGCCAACCTCCACGTCCTCGAGCGTTGCTCCGACGACCACTCCGACCACGGCGCCTACGACTCCGACGGTCTGGCTATGCCGACCAGAGGCGGCGAAGGACCCCTGCGCTTACCAGCCGTCGGCTACGTCGGTGGCTGCGAACGGTGCGCGCTCGCCGGTGAATTTCGCGGACGTAGAACCGGCGTCGACCGCGTCGAAGTTCGACTGCTTCTACGTCTATCCGACGTCGAGCACCGAGAGCACGCCGAACTCGAACCTCGTTCCTCAAGCAGGCGAGATAGCGGCGGCGGTCAACCAGGCCTCTCCGTTTTCCGGCGTCTGCAACGTTTGGGCGCCGATGTATCGATCCGCCACGCAGGCATCGATCGTGAAAGGCCTGAGCGGGGCACCGGGCTCATCGTCGACGCTTCGTTCCACCTTCGACGTTGCTTACGGCAGCTTGTTGTCGGCATGGAACGACTTTGTAGCCAACGACGACAACGGTCTTCCGATCATCCTCATCGGGCACTCCCAAGGCTCGGCGATCCTCATCCACCTAATCGCCTCTCAGATCGAGCAGCAGCCTTCCGTTCTCCAGCGCATCGTCGTAGCGATCATCGCCGGCGGGAATGTTCAGGTTCCTGCCGGCAAGGCTGTCGGGGGCAGCTTCGCCAAGATGCCTCTCTGCACCAGTGATTCCGAGACGGGTTGTGTGATCGCCTGGTCGTCGTTCCCTTCCGAGCCTCCCCAGAACTCCCTTTTCGGCCGAGCCGGGCAAGGAGTGAGCCTGCAGTCGGAGCAGACGACGGAGCCTGGGGACCAGGTGGCCTGCGTGAACCCTGCGGCCTTGAGCGGGGGGACGAGCGTCCTCAGCCCCTATTTCATCGCCGCGACGCAGACGGGGTTGTCACCGGGTGTCACCACGCACTGGGTCGGTTATCCGGACCTGTACTCGGGTAGTTGCGACAGTGCGGGTGGGGCCGCCTGGCTTCAGGTAACTCGCATCTCTACACCGGGGGACAGCCGCCCCACGATCACCGAACCGCTCGGACCGACATGGGGATACCACCTCGATGACATCAACCTGACCGTCGGCAATCTCATTCATGACGTGGCCGGCGAGGAGTCGGCTTGGTCGGT
Organism: Acidimicrobiales bacterium; assembly: GCA_049281195.1. Lineage (GTDB taxonomy): Bacteria > Actinomycetota > Acidimicrobiia > Acidimicrobiales > CAVXTF01 > JBAPRR01. Next base: position 771 of record JBAPRR010000033.1, on the reverse strand, counting down.
AGCCCATTGACCGGATGAGGCGATTCGTGGTCAGGCGCCACCCGGCAAACTTGGAGCATGACATCCATTCCCGAATCCCATCGTGATCTTCTCCAAGCGCAGTTCGCCACCCTGGCCACGGTCGGACGTGACGGTCGACCGCAGACGACCGAGGTCTGGTTCTTAGAAGTAGATGGCGACGTTGCGCTCTCGCTCAACACGTCGCGCCAGAAGACCAGGAATCTGTCGGCCAACCCGCGCTGCTCCCTGTTCATACTGGATATTGCAAATCCGTACCGTTACCTGGAGGTGAGAGGCGACGCCGAGATATTGCCCGACGACGACTACTCGTTCGCCGACGCGGTGGGATCCAAGTACTCATCCGACCTCCGTGAGCACGACGGCCCGGGGGACAAGAGGGTGAAGGTCCTCATCCGCCCGACCCGGGTGAACGCCGTCAACATGAGGGGTTGAGGAGGACCCCCATAGCTCAGGCTTTCCCGCCTTTTTGCCGATAAGGCATCGGTGAAGAGGGCCTTGCTCGGTGGAGCCGATTTTGACTCCCTCGACTCTGTGGGCAGCGCTTTCTCGGTGCTGACCCTGGACGATGCCCGGCCGGCTCCCATCTGTGACCTGCCCGAAACCGACGAGGTTCTCCAAAGGCAACGAGAGCGGCATGCGCGCACGAAAGTGTCGTGGAAGCGCTTCTTCCTCGTCATGGGGTCTTACTGCCTGATCGCCGCGGCTTCGATCTACCCGAGTCTTCTCCACGGGCCTTCACACGTCATACAG
>JBAPRR010000032.1:0-5147 GCA_049281195.1 Acidimicrobiales bacterium | reverse complement strand
CGCACCGCTATGGCTTCGGCGAGCTGTCCCAGGTAGGCAATATCTTGCTCGACGATCCCCGCTGCAGCGACCTGGTCCAGAACGGACAGGGCGTCGCGCGCCGAGCCCTTCCCACGACGCACTGCCGCCTCGACGGCGTGCTCAGGAAGCTCGAGTCCGGCCTTGCTGCTCACGTTCTCGAGAAGGCTTTGCAGCACATCGGGGCCGATCAGCCTGAACTCGTAGTGCTGAGTCCTGCTTCTGATCGTGGGGAGCACTTTCTGCGGATCGGTCGTGGCGAGAACGAAGATCACGTGACCCGGTGGTTCTTCGAGCGTCTTCAGCAGCGCGTTCGAGGCAGCAGCCGAGAGCATGTGAACCTCGTCGACGATATAGACCTTCCATCGCCCCGGGGTCCCGAGCGCGGCCCTGGAGACAAGATCACGCATCGCCTCCACACCATTGTTGGATGCGGCATCAAGCTCATGTACGTCGAGCGAAGAACCTGCAGCGATCTCGATGCACGAAGGGCATACGCCGCAAGGCTCCCCGTCCACGGGATTGGCACAGTTGAGGGCTTTGGCGAGGATGCGGGCGGTGGACGTCTTTCCGGTGCCGCGGGGGCCGCTGAACAGGTACGCGTGACCGACCCTCTCCTCGCGCACGGCGTTCTGGAGGGCGAGGCTGACGAATTCCTGTCCCAGGACCTCAGAGAATCGCTGCGGCCGGAACCGACGGTAGAGCGACTGGTAAGGGACCTGCGAGGACTCGTCCGCGGACTCTTTAGGTTCACTCGCGGCCATTAGAGGGAGATTACCGGTGGGCTGCGCCGTAGCAACTGGCCAGCTCGTGGTTGGCCGCTCGGAGTGTTGGCCGGCTCGGAGGGTTCGGGTCCTCGAATCAGGGCGTCGAGCGGCGACGCAGGCGTTCAGCGCGACGGCCAGGTTGGCTGCGGCACACGCACGGACCCGCTGAGAGCTGCTGCCTTCCGGCCCTGACCCGATTCACGGGCGCACGTTGCGCAGGACCCGGCCGCCGCGCAGAACGTCGGGTCGCCTGGGGGACGATAGCCTCCCGATGCTGCTTCGGCAGTCCGGAGGAGTGCGAGAGCGGCCGAATCGGCACGACTGGAAATCGTGTGACCTGCAAGGGTCCATGGGTTCAAATCCCATCTCCTCCGCTGGGCCGCCAAGAACTGGTCCGCCACGAACGGTCAAGGAATCAGATGAGGCTGATCAGGTCAGAGGCGCTGGCCAGCAGGGCGCCATACGCGTATGCAGCGGTGGCTGAGGGAATTTCTCGGCTGGTGTTCACCGCTGGGGCGTGCCCCCTCGATGAAAACGGCAACACGGTATGCGTGGGGGATTTCGCCGGGCAGGCGCGCCGGTGCGTCGAGAATCTCGAGATCGCCCTGCGGGCCTCAGGGGCGTCGCTTACCGACGTCGTAAAGACGACTATCTACGTGGCGAGCAGCGAGCAGGAGGACCTCGTCGTAGCGTGGGACGTCATAAGGGCCGCCTTCGGCGACCACGATGCTCCGAGCACGCTCCTAGGAGTGACCGTTCTGGGTTACGACGATCAGCTCGTGGAGATTGAGGCGATCGCCGTTATCGAGTGATCCGGTGGGTAGGCGGCCTGTCTGAGTCCGAGCTTCACATAGTGAGCGCCTCTCCGGACTGCAGGCTTTTGCTCCAGGGAAGTACGTCGTGTGCGAAAAGCGCCGCTCTTACGTCTAACTCGCAGAGGCTTTCGAACCAATCGGGAAAGAGATCTGTCGACTCGTTCGGCTTCTGTTCGAGCAATCCCCGGGTGAAGTGTGCGCGGGCATAGTCAGAAGCAAAGTCCATCGCCTGGCCGGCGAGGAGGACTTTCCCCTGCGTCGTCTCGATCAGTAGCGACTGATGCCCCGGCGTATGCCCGGGAGTGGGGATGATGCGAAGCCCGGGAGCGATTTTCGCCTCACCCTCGTGGATCTGAAGGCTCGCGCCGTTGAAGTCCACGAGGCCCGGAACGATGTAGTCGAGTGTCGGCAGTGCGTCCATCTCGTCGCGCTGCACGAAGATCGGGATCTTCGGGAACAGCGGATTCCCTCCACAGTGGTCGAGATGGAGGTGGCAGTTCGCCACGACCGTCACGTCGGAGATCTGCGTCCCTGCCCCGCCGAGAGTCTCTTCGAGGTCACGTCGGATTATCGGGCCGAACTCTTCCTCGCTTTCGAGGTGGCCAGTGCCGATCCCGGTGTCGAACAGGAGGAGACCGGAATCGAAGCGGACCAGATAGGCGCAAGCCACGATCTTTTCGCCGGCCATGCTCGAGGCGGCCGGCATCGTGTAACAGCCGAGCACGATCCGGCAGATGTCTTCGGGTTCGATCATCTAGACGGGCCTCCGTACATTTTTTGCCATTTTCGACCGTTCTCGAGCTTCGGAGCAACGTTTTCAAGCGACGTGCACTGTGACGCCCCAATGCCACGACCTGAGCGTCCTCCAGTTACGTTGTCGATGATGGAAGAAGCGATGCGCAACGCCCTGGAAGAGGCATCCCGTGCCGCCACTCACGGAGACGTTCCGGTTGGTGCCGTCGTTATGGTCGACGGCGCCATTATCGCCAGCGCGCACAACGAAAAGGAGTTGCGCGGCGACCCCACTGCGCACGCAGAGATGCTCGCACTGCGCATGGCCGCCGGCGTTCTCGGCACCTGGCACATGGAGGAGGCCACCGTCGTGGTCACGCTCGAGCCCTGCCCGATGTGTGCTGGCGCGCTCGTCGCTGCCAGGGTGAAGGCGCTCGTCTTTGGAGCGACAGATCCGAAGGCGGGAGCATGCGGGTCCCTTTACAACCTGTGCTCGGATCCGCGCCTGAACCACGAGGTGACTGTCACGCCCGGAGTCCTTGCCGATGAGTGCGGCACCCTCTTGACTGAATTCTTCTCGGGGTTGAGGGCCACCAAGGGGAGCTCAGAACAGGGGACGAGGGAGACAAGGGAGACAGGGGAAAAGGGGGACAAGGGGAACAAGGGGACACAGAGAACGAGGAGAAGCTGATGGCAGACAAGCGCAGTACTGCAGCCGAATTGCTCGTGCGGTGCCTCGAGCACGAAGGCGTCGAGTGCGTGTTCGGGATACCGGGCGAAGAGAACATCCATCTCGTTGACGCACTGTCCCGCTCCTCCATCCGCTACGTGTTGGTCCGACACGAGCAGGCCGCTTCTTTCATGGCCGAGATGTACGGGAGGGTCACCGGGCGCGCCGGAGTGTGCTCGTCGACGCTCGGGCCGGGAGCGATCAACCTGCTTTTGGGGACGGCTGACGCCACGACCAACAGCACACCTCTCGTTGCGCTTTCGGCCCAGGTCGGGTTGAACCGCATCTACAAGGAGTCGCACCAGAGCGTCGATCTGGTGTCGATGTTCTCTCCGGTGACCAAATGGGCCGACATGGTCCTCACCCCCGAGTCCATCCCGGAGATGGTCAGGAAAGCCTTCAAGCTCGCCCAGACCGAACGGCCGGGCGCGGTATATCTGGCCGTCCCCGAGGACATCGAATCAGCTGAAGAACCTGAGAACCTCAGGCCGCTCGACATCAACACGCCCAGACCCGACGAACCGTCCCAATCCCAGATCGAACGAGCAGCGGCAGTCCTCCAATCTGCCAAGAGGCCGATAGTCGTGGCGGGTCACGGAGCGACACGGTCAGGCGCGTCGAAGGCGCTCATTCGTTTCTCGGAAGACCTAGGCCTGCCGGTGGCGACCACCTTCAACGGCAAAGGAGTTTTCCCCGACGACCATCCGAACGCCCTCGGTGCGGTCGGGTTCATGAGGCACGACTATGTCAACTTTGGATTCGACGAAGCAGATGTCATCGTGAGCGTCGGTTACGAGCTTCAGGAGTTCGACCCGGTTCGGATCAATCCCAAGGGGGACAAGCTGATCCTCCATCTGAGTCGCGTCCCGGCCGAAGTGGATTCGCACTACGACGTGGAGGTCGGAATACAAGCGGACATCGGACGTTCACTCGACGCGCTCGCTAAAGCGGTGAACCGCAAATTCGACCAGGGCTACAGCGGTCAGAAGATAAGAAGCCTCCTCGACGATGAGCTCTCGAGAGGCCGATCGGATGAAAGCTTTCCGCTCAAACCGCAGCGGATCGTGGCGGACACACGGGCTGCGCTCGGACGGGCCGACATCGTCCTGGCCGACACCGGTGCGGTGAAGATGTGGATGGCACGGCTCTACCCTACGTATGAGCCGAATACCTGCCTGTTGTCCAACGGCCTTTCCACCATGGCATTCGCTCTGCCCGGAGCCATCGGGGTGAAGATCGCCAATCCCGACAGGCGCGTGCTTGCAGCGGTGGGTGACGGCGCATTCCTGATGAGCTCGTACGAGATCGAGACTGCAATCCGCGAGCACGTTCCGATCACCATCCTCATCTGGGAGGACGAGGCATACGGCCTCATCAAGTGGAAGATGGACCTCGAACTCGGCCACGACGTGGACGTCGACTTCAAGAATCCTGACTTTGTGGCCTACGCCGAGAGCTTCGGAGCCCGGGGTTACCGGATCAAGTCCACCGGGGACCTGTTACCCACGCTCACCGAGGCGCTGGCCGAGGACACCGTGTCGATCATCGCCTGTCCCGTCGACTACACGGAGAACCTGCGACTCACGGATGCCCTGGGCGATCTGTCGGGACCGTTCTGATCAAGACGGCTGTGATCGAGAGACGGCTGTGATCAAGAGACCGCTCTGATCAAGAGACGGCCCTGATCAAGAGACGGCCTTGCGAAAAACGCTCGTCGCCCATGTGACCACGATGATGCACAGCGGCACCAGCACCGCGAACGCCTGCCACACGGCGGAAGATCCGAAGCTCCCCGCGCACAGCGCTCTAGCTCCCACCACCGTGTAATAGAGCGGATTGAAGTGGGCGACCACCCGCATCCAAGTAGGCCCCGCCGAGATCGGAAGCAATACCCCCGCAAGTAGAAGAAGCGGGAGGTTCATGCCGTTGATGATGGCCGCGAAGCTGCTGATCTCCTTGGTCACGAGAGCAGTGGCCACCGAGAAGGCTGATGTGGTTGCCGCCAGCAGCGCGAGCAGGACGATCAGGACAAGGACGCCAAGCCAGTCGATATGAAATCCGATCGCCGCGGCCACGGCCACGACG
>JBAPRR010000031.1:0-9019 GCA_049281195.1 Acidimicrobiales bacterium | reverse complement strand
GGCCCGGCCAACACGACCGGCATCGGCGGCAGCCCGGGTCCCCTCGTGTACACCGGAACGATGGCCGTCCCGAGATTCAAAGCGGGTGCCCATGCCGCGGCCACGGCGAGCGGGGTGAAGCCGTCGGCGGCGTTGGCCTCGCCGGTCCACACATCGGTGTACCCGAGGTCCGGCAGTTCCTCGATCCATTCACGGTGCGCCTGGAGCGTCACCCCGTCGAAAGGGATGGTGATGCCGTAACGATCTGGCGATTGACCCGTCACCTGCGAACTCTCCTCTGATCCACGGCGGAAGTGTTACACCCACCAACGACAATCGTCCCATGAAGCAACAGACGCAGTTCCCGTGGGGCGAGGAACCCAGGCGTCCGGCTTCGCGGCCGCGTACACCCAACAGGTACGGGCGCCCTTGGAGGCTCGACGAGAAGACACGCCGGGCAGCACGCAAGGGAATCGAGGACGCTCGGCGGGCACTCGAATCCACCGCACGGCGTCCAGCCGACGCAGCCTGACGCCTGGCACAGGGAGCCCACCAGGGCCTCCCGAACGATAAGGCGCCCGAGGGCGCTACTTTCTGGCCTGTGCCCTCACTTGCCGAGCGTCTCGGATATTCGGCGGACGCTCGATTGCTCGTCATCAACTGCGACGATCTCGGCTTCTGCCACGCGGCCAACGAAGCGACTTACGACGCGCTCAGAAACGGTCTCGCCACCAGCGCCAGCCTTATGGTTCCGTGCCCGTGGGCCCGTGGCGCAGCCGCCTCGTACCGGGGCGACGACGTCGGGGTGCACCTGACCGTCAATGCTGAACACGACCTCTACAGGTGGGGCCCGATCACCCACGCTCCATCGCTACTCGACGGAGACGGCGGCTTCCCGCGCACCATCGCCGACGTTTGGGACCACGCCGACCTGGACGAGGTCAGAAGAGAGTGCCGGGCTCAGGTCGAAAGGGCGATCCTGTGGGGCTTCGACGTGACCCACATCGATTCGCACATGGGCACCGTCCAGATCCGCTCGGAGTTCTTCGACGTGTACCTCGGTCTCGCCGAGGAGTTCCACCTGCCACTTCGGTTGTCCGGAGCTGCCACAGAAACGCAGATCGGATTCCCTTTCAGACAGCTGGCGGATGAAGCAGGCGTGCTCTACCCGGACAACTTCATATTCGTACCCGGCGGTGTCGGAAGCCGCGAGGTCATCTTGAAGGCGGTCAATTCCCTCAAGCCCGGAGTCACCGAGGCTTACCTCCACCCCGCGCTGGACAGCCCGGAGCTGCGGGCGATGGCGCCCGACTGGAAGGAGCGGGTCGACGACTATGTGTTGTTGACCGGCGACCCGGAGCTGCGCGAAGCGATCGATCGCGAGGGTGTGCAATTGATCGGATACAAGCCGATCCGGGATCTGATGCGCGCCGGAGGCTGAGGCCACCGGCAACAGGATCAGAACTCGGTTATCGCGGCGATGTCGTTCTGGAGCTGCTTGTACTCGGGTGAATTCGTGATGGGCAGCAGGGTCATGACCTTCGCCATGTTTCCGGTCACCTTCACCTTGCCCTGCATGAAGGCAGCGTTCGCGTCCAGCTCTCCCTTTTGGATCTTGACGGCGTCGGAGAATCCCGTCGTGAGGGTCACCTCCGCGTCCTCTAGCTTGCCGAGAGCGGCCTGCTTGAGGATTCCGTCCTCGAGGACCCAGTAGTAGTTGACATCGCCGTCAGGAGCGCCGGTCACGACGTACTGCATCTTCGCAGTTGCTCCGGGACGCTCGGGCTGGTTCTCCGCCATCTTGCGGGCCTCGTCCAGCCATTCCTGGGACAGGAACTTGGACATTCGGATCTCCTCGTGTTGGTGCTCAGGCTCTCGCGCGCCTGGCTTTGTCGGCTTCCCTGCCACCGCGAGCGGCCCTGATGTTACAGAGCCTGCGGAGCTCAACCCACGTCGGCGGATTCATCCTCCCGCTCGCTGATCCCGGCGAACAGATCGGTCTCGGCGTGGCCCGGGGACGCGCCCGACTCCCCCCGCGCGAGCAGGTACTCGTCGACGGGATGGATGGTGCGAAGGACCTCGGGAGGGAGCCCGAACCAGAACCGGGAGGTGGGATCGACCTGGGTGGCGTGAGCGAGCAGCGCCAGGCGCCTTATATCCGCAAAGTCCGTGACATCGATCTCGGTGTCGAAGGGCGGATCGTTCTTGGCCCGCTCCAGCCATGCCTCGTCGAACGGCGACTCGAGCTCGAGCTCCACGAATTTGTCGTGCATGGCCCGGATCCTCGCTCCGGACCACACCGTGTAATAGAGCTTGCTCGGCCGCCACGGCTCCCCGGCATCAGGAAAACGGTCCGGATCACCGGCGGCGTCGAATGCCGCCACCGAGATCTCGTGCACCCTGATGTGGTCGGGATGGGGGTAGCCCTGTTGATCGTCCCCGTAGGTGATGATCACCTGCGGGCGCTCCTCGCGGATAACTACAACCAGTCGCTCGACCGCCTCGTCGAGCGCAGCCCGGGCAAAGCTCCGCGGATCCTCGTTCGGCGGGGTGCCCGCCATGCCCGAATCGCGGTAACCCAAAAGCACGACCCGGTCGTAGCCGATGATCTGAGTGGCACGATCGAGCTCGGCCATACGGATCTGGGGCAGGTTCTCCCTGGTCTCGGGAGACTCCATGACGGGGTTGAGGATGTCTCCCTCTTCACCACCGGTGCAGCACACGAGCACCGTCCTCACGCCTTGTGCGTGGTACTTCGCAACCGTGCATGCGCCCTTCGACGCCTCGTCATCGGGGTGCGCGTGAACGGTCAGCAGTGAGAGTCGCTCAGTGGCCATTTCCGATCACCGTACCTGGACCGCAGGACCACCCGGACCGCGAACGCCGCTGAGGCCTCGGGAGGCCTAAGTAAGCTCCCGCTCAGAGGTCTAATGAACGTCTTCAAGCGCTTCGGAGCCATAGTCAGGGCCAAGGTCAACAAGCTCCTCGACCGCGCCGAGGACCCGCGTGACACGCTCGACTTCACCTACTCCAAGCAGATGGAGAACCTCCAGAAGCTGCGCAAGAGCCTGGTGGAGGTGGCGACCGCCCGCCGGCGGATCGAGATCCAGGCACAGCAGCTCCAGCAGCAGGCTCAGAAGCTGCAGAGCCAGGCGCGTGCCGCGCTGACCCAGAAGCGCGAGGACCTGGCCCGCGAGGCTCTTTCGAGACGTCAGGCGATAGGTGTCGAGCTCACCGATCTCGAGACCCAGCACCAGCAGATCCGCGATCAGGAGGAGCGGCTCACCCTGACCCTGCAGCGGGTCCAGGTTCAGGTGGCCGCCTTCCGGACCCGTAAGGAGACCCTGAAGGCGAGCTATTCAGCCGCAGAAGCGCAGACCAAGGTGGGAGAGGCGGTTGCCGGCATCTCGGGTTCGATGGGAGACGCATCGGCCGTCATGCAAAGGGCGCAGGACAAGATCACGGCGATGCAGGCACGTGCCGGAGCGATGGACGAACTGATCACGTCGGGTGCTCTCACGGACCTTACGAGCGGACGCGACGACATCCAGGCGCAGCTCGACAAGGTCGGATCCTCAGGGCGGGTCGACGCCGAGCTCGAAAGCATGAAGAGGGAGCTGGCGGCAGCCTCGCCGGCACCCGCACTCGGGCATTCAGGAGCAGATCCCGATGCGCAGAATGCTGTCGGTCCCGGAGATCAATCGCCCCGTTTCCGACTCGGAACTTAGGCTGGCCGAACACGATTTCGGGGAGCGGGCAATTAAAATGTTCCCCAGAAGCCATGGCTACATCACGCATACCTCCCGACCGCGGGCTCACCGTCCGCATGTTCATCACCGGGCTGCTCATAGTCCTTTTGTGGGTCGCAGTGGGCGCCATCCTCGCTGCTTTCAACGTTGAGCTTTGGATCGTCATCGCCATCCCGGCGGTCCTTTTGTTCTGCCAGTACTGGTTCTCCGACAAGATCGCCCTGTACGGGATGCACGCTCATGTCGTCACGCCCGAACAGGAGCCGGAGCTGCACGGGATCGTCGACCGACTGTGCGCACTGTCGGACATGCCCAAGCCGCGCGTGGCCGTGGCAGAGACGGACATACCGAACGCATTCGCGACAGGTCGTAATCCGAATGCGGCGGTGGTGTGCGCGACGAGGGGCATCATGAGGCGCCTGGACGAGGCCGAGCTCGAAGCGGTTCTGGCTCACGAGATCTCCCACGTAGCTCACCGCGATGTGGCGGTCATGACCATCGCCAGCGTGCTCGGTGTGTTCGCGGGACTGCTGACCCGCATCAGCGTCTACGCCGGAATGTTCAGTGGTGGCGATCGCAACAACCAAGGCGGTGCACTGGTGGATCTGGCGGTCCTGCTCGTATCGGTGGTCGTGTACGCGATCAGTTTCCTGCTCACCCGGGCGCTATCGCGCTATCGCGAGCTTTCCGCCGATCGTTCCGGTGCGATCCTGATCGGCAGGCCGTCCCTCTTGGCGTCGGCACTGGTGAAGGTGACCGGTGACATGAGCCGCATCCCCACTCGTGATCTGCGCGCCGCGGAGCACTTCAACGCCTTTTTCTTCACCCCGGCGATCGCCGGTGGGTCGAGCCTGTCGTCCCTCTTTTCGACGCACCCCAGCCTGGAGAAGCGTCTGGCCCAGCTGTCGAAGCTCGAGGCCGAGATGAACCAGGCCCGGTGAAGATCGTCGACACGCTCTTAGGCCGGACCAAACCGGTAAAGCCGAACCTCGACGCCCTCTTCTCTCTGCCATCCGCGGCGGTCACGCTCCAGGTTTCGGCGGGATACGTACCTTCGGGCAAGGCCGGTGTGTGCTTCAAGCCACCGTCGGGACAACCATTCGCCGAAGTTCAGGCGGAGATCGAGCAACTGCTCAGGATGCCGGACGACCCTTCTGCTCCGGCCGAGAGTGCTTCCACCAACGCCAGGGTCCACGACGTGGCCGACTCGTATGGATACCGGTGGATAGTCGTAGAAGGCGCGGGGATCGACGATCTGGTGACCCGTGTGCACATGGTCCACTCCTCCATAGAGGAGTCGGGATGGGGACCCCAACTTCTGTGCAGCGTGTTCGGTTTCTGTTACCAGGCGCCTACCGCTGATGGAAACGACGAGCTGACGGTCGGCACGGCTCAGGCGGCCGGCGCGGCCTCGAGCGTCTACCTGGTCTATCTGGCCAAGCGCGGCACCTTCTATCCGTTCGCACCCACGGGCAAGGAGCAGCGCAACACCGAGCTCGAGATGAGCCTGCGTACGACGCTCGGAAACGACCTACCGGTCGAATCGGACCTGTCACGGTGGTTCCCCCTGTGGGACCTTCCGATCTCCTGACGCTTCAGGTGTAGGGATCCCAAGCCGGTGGCCCGGCGTCGAGCTGTGCGAGATGAGAGGTCAACCGCTCGACGAACATCTCGTGAGCGATGCCACTCGGTTGGCTGTCCGAAGTGCGAAGGGCGGGGCGCGTCGCACTGGCCCCGTCGAAAATCCATCGGGCACCAGACGGCTCTAGCTGGTCCAGCTCTTTCGCCAATCCCGACAGGTCCACGCGGGGCCGGGGTCGTGAGGTGATCAACCGGACCCACGATTCGTACCGGAACCTGACGGCGATCCGCCCGCCGGCCAGGGTGACGACACGCAACATCGACGTCGAGGTATAGACGGCGGCGGGATGGATGACGTGGTCGCCCCAGGCGGACCCGGAGGACGCAGCTTCATCGGGATCGATGCGCACGATCGCCACATCGTGCTCGGGCAACTCTTCAATTGTGGCCCAGCTGCCGAGGCCTTGTCGTGAGGCTTCGAAGGCGGTGTACTCATCGCGCCACAGCTCTTGATAGCGATCGGACTCTTCCACAAGATCCGGAATCAGTTCGAGCGCACGTTCCGTGGCGAGACCACAGACCTCGAGACCGCCAGACGCGGAACCCTTCCTGATCGCTTCCACCGGAGATCTTTGCGGATCGGCCAGGGCCGAAAGCGCGTAGGACACGCGTGCGGCTCTGTCGTCTGTGACCACTCCGAAGTCCCCCACCCGGGCGGCTTCGATCAAAACCTCTCCGTGGGAGTCCAACAGGTCGGGTGACACGACCAGGGCCAGACCGATCACGCCGTCCGCGTCGTAATGATCGATCGTGGCCACGTCAGCGCGCTGGTCTGAGAGGTACCCCGATTCCAAAGCGCGTGCGACGATCTGGGCCGAAAGATCCATCCGCAGAACGTCCGGTAACGAAGTGCGGGGCCAATGGGACAGATTGCAGATCGTGCCGGGTCGGGCGGCACCGTCCACCATCACGTGTGGCCGGCCGGACAGCCCTCCAATCGGCAGGTACCTGAACGGGGACCGACTATTGCGTCTCAGGCGCCTGAGCCCGACCAAAGGCGTCAGGCGTCAGCCGAGAGCGTCGATGCGCTTGGCAAGCTCGAGATCCTTGGCCGTGATGCCACCAGCGGAATGCGTGCTCAGGTGAAACGTCACGGTGTTCCACCTGATGTCGATGTCGGGGTGGTGGTCCATCTCTTCTGCGATCACGCCCACACGGTTTACGAACGCCAACGCGCCGGCGAAGTCCTTCTCCGTGTGCACCTTTACGAGCTCGACCCCGTCTCTCTCCCAGTCGATGCCCCCGCCCAAAGCGTCGTCGACGGCTGCCGTATCAAGAACGTCCACGGAGCCGACTCTACGTTCAGACCAGGTTCGGGTGCACCATGTCGGCGGGTTTGACGGCCTCGTCGAACTCCACTGCGGACAGGTACCCGAGCTCGAGACACGCCTCTTTCAACGTGGTCCCCTCGGTGTAGGCCTTCTTCGCCACCGCGGCCGCCTTGTCGTAGCCGATCAGCGGGTTCAGAGCGGTCACAAGCATCAGGGAGCTCTCGACGTGCTCCTGAATGCGCCGGCGGTCCGCCTCGAGGCCATCAACGGCGAAATCCCTAAACGAGTTGCATGCGTCGGATAGCAGGAGAGCCGAGTGGAGGAAGTTGTAGATGATGACCGGCTTACAGACATTCAGCTCGAGGTTGCCCCTGCTTCCGGCGATCCCGATCGCGGCGTCGTTCCCCATCACCTGGATGCAGACCATGATCATGGCTTCGCACTGGGTGGGGTTGACCTTGCCGGGCATGATGGACGAACCGGGTTCGTTCGGCGGCAGGATCAGCTCGCCCAACCCGGCCCGGGGACCCGAACCGAGCCAACGAATGTCGTCGGCGATCTTGGTGAGAGAAACGGCGAGTGTTCTGAGTGTTGCGCTCGCCTGCACGAGTGCGTCGTGGGCCGCGAGTGCCGCGAACTTGTTCGGGGCCGAGACGAAGGGAAGACCGGTCAACTCCGCGACGTAGGCCGCGGAGCGCTCCGCGAATTGGGGACTGCTGTTGAGCCCAGTTCCGACCGCGGTCCCCCCGAGCGCCAACTCGTACAGGCCGGGAAGCACGCCTTCGAGGCGGCCCAGATCGGCATCCAATTGGGCCACGTAGCCGGAGATCTCCTGACCCAGGGTCAACGGGACGGCATCCATCAAGTGCGTCCGGCCGATCTTCACCACCTCGGCGAACTCCACCGACTTTGCAGCCAGAGCTTCACGAAGCGCGCTCACACTCGGTATCAGCTTGTGAACGATCTCCTCGGCTGCAGCGATGTGCATGGCCGTCGGGAACGTGTCGTTAGATGACTGCGACATGTTGACGTGGTCGTTCGGGTGGATCGGGGTTTTGGAGCCGAGCGTCCCCCCGGTCATCTCGATAGCGCGATTCGAGATCACCTCGTTCGCGTTCATATTGGTCTGCGTCCCGCTGCCGGTCTGCCAGATACGAAGAGGGAAATGATCGTCGAGCTTTCCGTCTGTCACTTCGCGCGCCGCGTCACTGATCAGGCGCGCCAGATCTGGTTGGAGCTCTCCAAGGTCCTCGTTGGCCTTCGCCGCTGCTTGTTTCAGGATCCCGATGGCCCTGAGCAGCGGCCTGGGCATGACATCGTGACCGATCGAGAAATGAATGAGGGAGCGCTGTGTCTGCGCTCCCCAATAGCGGTCGTCGGGAACCTCGATCGGACCCATCGAATCGGTTTCGGTCCGGGTGCCGGTCAAGGCTTCCTCCTTCTTCGATGTTCTCCTGTTTATCTATAGGACACTATCCGCGGCACTCCAGCCCTGGTCAGCGGCGGATTGAGAGCGGTGTGGACTCGCGGAAGCCCAATCTTGGATCAATCTCTAGTAATCCAAGTTGAAAAGTAGCTTTCGGCGAATTAACATCTGGGTCAGGCGCTGGACCCCGCTCCCCGACCGCGGCGGAGTCAAGCGATTGGCCGGACAGGGCGCTGCCCCGGGAACGTTCCCCCCTCCGGGGCAGCAGCCCTCCGGCATCTGTCGCCCGAACGTCCGATCCCAGATGGCGCGCACGTCTATCCGCATGAATCCGTCATTTTGGGCGCGCGCGTCCGAGATTCAACTCACATTGATTTCGGGGCGCGCACTACCGTGTAAACGGACGCGCAGAACGCGCAATTATTGATTTATAAACGAAAGCGCCGAAGCGCCTGCCTTTTCAGGAGGCGCGTACAGATTTTGCCTGCGGACCCTTACGACCTTGTTCGGTTTCGAACTCGACGTTCTGGCCTTCTGAAAGCTGTCTGTAACCGGCTCCTTCGATGGCGCTGAAGTGTACGAACACATCAGCTCCGCCGTCGTCGGGCGCGATAAATCCGTAACCCTTCTCGGCGTTGAACCACTTGACTGTCCCTGTTGCCATGTTCTCCTGGCTGCCTTTCACTGCACTCGGCCACGGAAGTTCCGACCGAGGTCCAGGCACTCTAACCTCTATAATGCCCGGACACGTCAAATGTTGTCTGGCGCCGGCCTTTGAGCAGCACTGCCCAGCTGGACTGGGAGTGTCAATCTTGGTCCCCGGCTCCGAAAAACTCGAGGCATTGCTCCAGGCCCAGGATCTGAATGTCGTTCCGGCGGTGGTGCTCCCAAGCCTGGCGAGTGAGACGGAGCCTCCTCAGTCTGTCGGGCTTCCCTCTACGCAGACCCAACGC
>JBAPRR010000030.1:0-7811 GCA_049281195.1 Acidimicrobiales bacterium | reverse complement strand
CGGGGGAGAGACTCGAACTCTCAACCTAGCGGTTAACAGCCGCTTGCTCTGCCGATTGAGCTACCCCGGAATGCACGACCTTTCGAGTGAGCGCAGACGATATCAGCGAAACAGGGACCTGAGAATGACCTTAAAAAGGTGATCGGTTTCTCGGCGCTCAAAGTTGACCGCCCACGGAATGAAATGCTCGGGTGAGGTCGTGGGGCGGTATTCGGTAACCCGAGCGGCTCGCCGATCGTCAATTGTGACTCAGGCTTCGTCGAGAAAATCCCTGAGAGGCTGTGCTGCATCGGGGTGCCTCAGCTTCGCCAGCGTCTTCGACTCGATCTGCCTGATGCGTTCCCTGGTGACACCGAATGCCTTGCCCACCTCTTCGAGCGTGCGCACACGGCCGTCGTCCAGGCCGAACCGCAACTCCATGACCTCGCGCTCGCGTTGGGGAAGCGTGCCGAGCGCGTCGCGTACCGCGGCATGAAGCATCGTCCTGGTAGCGGCATCGTCGGGTACCTCGGCCCCCCGGTCTTCGATCAGGTCCGACAGGCTGAAGTCCTCCTCGTCGCCTATCGGCTGCTCGAGCGACACGGTGTCCTGATTGATCCGCTGCACCTCGCGCACACGGTCGACGGGGAACTCGACGCGACCGGCGATCTCCTCGATGGTCGGTTCCCTCCCGAACTCCTGAATCAGCTGGCGCTGAACCCTCGAAACCTTGTTGATGCTCTCCACCATGTGAACGGGAAGGCGGATCGTACGGCCCTGGTCCGCCAAAGCCCGGGTGATGGCCTGGCGGATCCACCACGTGGCGTAGGTGGAGAACTTGAAGCCCTTGGTGTAGTCGAACTTTTCGACCGCCCGCATCAGGCCGAGGTTCCCCTCCTGGATCAGGTCCAAGAAGGCCAGGCCCCTGTTGCGGTACCGCTTGGCGATGGAAACCACCAGACGCAGGTTCGCCTCGATGAGGGCGTCCTTGGCCTGTTGGCCCGTGAACACGGCTGTCCGCAGCTTTGTGCGTTCGCCAGGTGTGTGGCTCTGGTCGACCTCAGCCAATAAAACGGCCGCTTCGTTGCCGACCTCTATCAGAGTGGCGAGCTCGACTTCGTTGTTCGCATCAAGAAGTGGGACCCGCCCGATCTCCTTCAGATAAGCGTGAACGGGATCTCCGGCTGAACCGCCTCCGTGATCCGAGCTGTACGAGGCACGGCCTGGTTTGCGTTGATTGCGCGCGCCGGTGATCTCGCGCAGGACGTCCGGGTTCGCTTTTCCCTTGGCCCGACGCGGACGTGCATGCTCGTCTGTGTCTCCGTCAGCGTCCTCGCGGCTCGTCGGTACTACCGACGGTGGCAACGGAGCGGCGCCGTTGACTTGAGTGTCTTCGCGATCGTCGTGTTCGTCTACGAACTGGACACCCGCGGCGCGCACGGACAGGACTGCATCGACGATCACGTCGTGTGACAGCTCCACTGTGCGGAGCACCTCGATCAGGTCTTCCTGCGTCACGTAGCCGCGCTTGCGGCCCTTTTCGAGCAGGCGAGCGAACTCTACCTCCGAAACGCCCTCGGGCAGCCGCCGCGACGAAGCGGCCATCGGTTGGACCTCGGTCATGCGTCCGTCTCCCTCCTGTGAAGCCAGGCTAGCAACCGGTCCATCGCTTCGAGCCCGGCTTCGGAAGTGCCTATTCGTTCCAGGTCGAGCTTCACCTGGGCCGCCTCCTTGGCGACAAGCTCGACCAGCCGAGGGTCCAGACGGGCCTCGGCTTCAAGGGTGTGAAATGAACGTTCTGCGGCGGCACGAACCAGCTGCACCACGCAATCATCGGCATCCACGCCCGGCTCCTCAACCGCCAGACGGCGAAGAAGATCCGCCACATGGGGGTCCTCTTCTTCACATGCGGAAATTGCGTCTACAACGCCTTCCGACAATGCCAGAACGTCGAAAGCCCGCGCCTGCACGTCGTTGTCGAACAGCGTTCTTTCCAGTCGTTCGCTGATCCGGTCCGGATCGTGAATTGCCAGGCGCAATGCCTCCAGTCCCGGCCGCGGACCTGCTGATGAACCGTTACCACCGTGTCGCGAAACATCGGCTGCGGACCGGTCGGCACGAACTTCTTCACGAACTTGGTCACTACGAGCAGGGTCACGACGACCAGGATCACGACGACCAGGGTCACGCCCGTTGTTCCTCTGATCGGGAAGCGCTGCCAGCGATGGATTCGCCTTGATCGCATCCATCCGTTCGCGGATGACTCCCGGTTCCATCCGGCAGCGGTCCGCTATCTCCATCAGGTACTGGTCGCGTACCAATTCGTTCGGATGCTCGAGCACCGAGACGATGGCCCAATCGGCCGCCTTCGCCCTGCCCTCGACGCTCTTCAGGTTGGCCGCTTCGAATGTGCGCGCCAGCCGAAAAGCGAGAAAAGGCTTGGCTTTTTCGACGGACTCCCTGAGAGCATCGGGATCGGTTCTCGCCAGATCCCCGGGATCGCTCCCGGCCGGAAGAGCGGCCACTGCCACATCGACCTGATGCTGGCGTTCCCATTCGTAGACGCGGCTCGCCCCCGCCGCGCCCGCGGCGTCTGCGTCGTACGCCAGAACGACTCTTCCGGCAAAGTTCCTCAACAGACGGAAGTGCTCCTCGGCAAGTGCTGTTCCACAGGTGGCCACCGCTCTAGGCAACCCGGCGGAGAAGAAACCGATCACATCTGTGTACCCCTCGCACACGATCACCTCACCTGAGGCCACCACGTCGGCTTTGGCCCAGTTCAGGCCGTACAGGACGCGCCTCTTCGAATAGATGGCGGTTTCCTGTGAGTTTTTGTACTTGGGCCCTGGAGTTCCACCATCATTCGACGGCAGAATCCTGCCTCCGATCGCGACGGCCTTCCCGGAAGGATCGAAGATCGGGAATAGCACCCGGGCACGGAAATTGTCCTGCTGGCGACCGGCGCGGTTCACGAAAGCAAGGCCGGAATCCTCTAGCAGCTTCGGTTGCGATTTGAGATATCTGGAAAGTGCGTCCCATTCGTCGGGGGCCCAACCCAACTGGAACTGCCTGACGATGTCACCCCCGTATCCGCGCGAACGCAGATAGTCACGTGCTCTTCCGGCGTCAGGTGCGCTGAGTAGGCGCTCGTGGTACCACTCGACCGATTTCGACATGATGTTGTAAAGAGGAGCACGCTTGGCGTTCTCCGCGGTCATCACCGCGTCCTCTTGAATCGTTATGCCCGCCCTGTCGGCGAGCTGTCTGACCGCCTCGACGAAATCAACATGTTGGGTCTCGCGCACGAAGGTGATGGCGTCGCCCGACGCTTGGCATCCGAAGCAGTAGTAGAGACCCTCTTCGGCGTTCACGTTGAACGAGGCGGTCTTCTCTTCGTGGAAGGGGCAGCGCGCTACGAAGCGCCGTCCCGAGCGCTTGAGACCCGAATGTTCGCCGATGAGAGCGACAATGTCGGTGGCAGCGCGCACACGTGCGACGTCTTCATCACGGATCGCCACAGCCCGAAAGGTAGCGTGCGGATCTGTCAGTCGGTCCGGAGAGGCTGAAGCCCAGCTAGCGGCCTCGCCGCACCCTCGTCAACCGCGTGCCGTCGCCCTCTTTTTCGCGGGAGCCCGCTTGGCCGGTGACTTTGATGCCGTCCGCTTGGCCGGAGCCGAGGTTTTGTGAACGGGCAACGCTCTCCCCGACGCCGCCAAGGCCTGAGCAGCGGCCAGCCTCGCCACCGGAACCCTGAAAGGCGAGCAGCTCACATAATCGAGACCGACCTTTTCGAACAGAGCAATCGATTCGGGATCGCCTCCGTGCTCCCCACAAACTCCGAGTTTCAGGTCCGGGCGTGTGGCGCGCCCCCGTTGGACAGCTATGCGAATGAGCTCTCCGACCCCGTCGGCGTCGATCGTCTCGAAGGGGTTGCGCTTCAGCAGGCCCTGCTCCAGATAGGCGGACATCATGCGCCCTTCGACATCATCGCGGCTGAACCCGAACGTCATCTGGGTCAGGTCGTTGGTACCGAACGAGAAGAAGTCCGCCGCCTCTGCGATCTCCCCGGCCTTCAACGCGGCGCGGGGGGTTTCGATCATCGTGCCGATGATCACCTCGAGAGCACCTCGGCCTGACGCCCTACCTCGGCCTGACGCGCTAGCACGTCCGCGACCCTTGGAACCTGCCGCTTCGACGACGCTGGCCACCGCTTCCTCCACCCACCTCCGGGCCAGAGCCATCTCCTCGCGTCCGACGGTCAAAGGGATCATGACTTCGATCACCGGATGGCCGCCGGCATTCACCCTGTCGACCGCGGCCTCCATGAGCGCGCGGACCTGCATGGCGTAGAGACCTGGCTTGATCACGCCGAGACGGACACCGCGTGTACCGAGCATGGGATTCTGCTCGCGCCATTCGAGCGCGGCGCGGTAGAGGGTCTTCTCCTCTTCGGTGAGCCCGACCGTGGCCTCCTTGACGGCCAGCTCGGTCGTGTCGGGCAAAAACTCGTGAAGCGGAGGATCGAGAAGCCTGACAGTCACCGGAAGGCGGTCCATGGCGACGAGGATCGAGACGAAGTCTTCTTTCTGCGCCGCGCGCAGCTCCTCCAACGCGGACTCCTCGGACTCCGGTGACGAGGCCAGGATCATGCGCCGCACGATGGGCAGCCTGTCTTCACCGAGAAACATGTGCTCGGTGCGGCACAGACCGATTCCTTCGGCACCGAGATTGCGGGCATTCAAGGCATCGGCACCGGTGTCTGCGTTGGCGCGCACCCGGAGAACTCCCGCTCTCATCTGGTCGGCCCAACCGAGAATAATTTCCAGCTCCGCCGGCGCGGTCGCCTTCGTCAGCGCCACCTGGCCCACGACCACTTGGCCGGTCGTCCCGTCGAGGGAGATCCACTCCCCTTCTGCCACGCTCACAGAGCCCACCCGGAACGATCTCCCGTCGATCTTCACCGCTTCGGCGCCGACGACCGCGGGCTTACCCCATCCGCGCGCCACGACGGCGGCGTGGCTGACGAGCCCGCCCCGCGCGGTCAGGATCCCCTTCGCCGCGAGCATCCCGTGCACATCCTCGGGCGAAGTCTCAGTTCTGACCAGGATGACGTCCTCACCGCGTTCCGCCGCTTCAGCTGCGTCGTCGGCCGTGAAGTAGACCTGCCCCACAGCGGCGCCGGGCGAAGCGGCGAGACCCTTGGTCAGCACCTTGTGACCGCCTGCGGCGAACTGCGGGTGGAGGACCTGGTCGATGTGCTCCTCGGTCACCCGGTCCACGGCCTCTTCCGGCTTGAGCGCGATGGAGCGGTCGGAGACCATGTCGACGGCCATCCTCAACGCCGCACGACCGGTGCGCTTTCCCACCCGGGTCTGCAGCATCCACAGCTTCCCTTGCTCGATGGTGAACTCTGTGTCGCACATGTCGCGGTAGTGGTGCTCGAGCTTGGCGAAAATGGCCATCAATTCCTTGTGGATCTTCGGAAATTCGGTCTTCAGTGCCGACAGCGGCTGGGTGTTGCGGATGCCGGCTACGACGTCCTCGCCCTGCGCGTTCACGAGGAAGTCGCCGTACTCACCCTTCTCCCCCGTCGCCGGGTCGCGGGTGAACCCGACGCCGGTCCCCGATTCGTCGTCACGGTTGCCGAACACCATCGCCTGCACGTTCACAGCCGTGCCGAGATCATGCGAGATCCGTTCACGTACCCGGTAGGCGATGGCACGCGCACCGTTCCAGGAACGGAACACGGCCTCGATGGCGCCACGCAACTGATCGTCGGGATCCTGCGGGAAGGGTTTTCCGGTGTGGCGCCTGACGATCTCCTTGTACGACTCGGTCAGATAGCGCAGAAGCTCCGTTGGGATTCCCGCGTCAGACGACGCACCGGCGAGCTCCTTGGCCGCCTCCAGAAGGGTGTCCAGCTCTTCTCCCGGCACATCCAAGACGATGCGCGCGTACATGGCGACGAACCGCCTGTAGGAGTCGTACGCGAAGCGCTCGTCTCCGGTCTGCTTGGCCAGACCCTGAACGGATTCGTCGTTGAGACCGAGGTTGAGGACCGTGTCCATCATGCCCGGCATCGAAAACTTGGCCCCCGAGCGCACGCTCACCAAGAGCGGATCGGTGGGATCGCCGAGGCGCTTTCCCATCTTGTGCTCGAGACGCGCCCGCGCCTTGGCCACCTCCGCGTCGAGACCATCAGGCCATCCCGACCGCATGTAGTCACGGCAGGCGTCGGTGGAGATGGTGAAACCGTGCGGCACCGGAAGTCCGAGTACCGACGTCATCTCCGCCAGGTTGGCGCCTTTGCCACCGAGAAGATCCTTCATCTCCATCGGAGGTCTTTTGTGCTTGTGTTCGAAGTCGTAGACGTAGGCCATTTGGGGGCTCCTTGCGTGGCTTTCATCGACCTTACCTGCACCGCGGAGACCACTTGCGCCCAACATTCCGCGGGCACCGGTCCGGGTGTCCGCCGGTGGATCAGCTGGGTGAATCCGCCCGTTTCCTGAGCTCGTTCACGACGTCACCGATGGGCACGCGCACCTGCTCGGTCGTGTCGCGGTCGCGAACGGTTACCGCCCGGTCCTCGAGCGAGTCGAAGTCGACGGTGACGCACCACGGGGTGCCCACCTCGTCCTGGCGCCGGTACCGGCGGCCGATGGACTGAGTGGTGTCGTAGTCACAAACGAAATTCCGCTGGAGCAGTCCCATAACTTCCCGCGACACATCTTCCAGCGTCTCCTTCTTGGAAAGCGGCAGAACTGCCACCTGATAAGGCGCCAGGCGATGGTCCAATCTCAGAACCGTCCGCGCCTCGCCGCCGATGGTGTCCTCGGTGTAAGCCGCGATCAGAAAGGCCATCATCGCTCTCGTCGCACCGAGCGCCGGCTCGATGACATAAGGGAAGTAGCGCTCGTTCGTCTGCTGGTCGAAGTACTCCAGCCGTTCTCCTGATGCCTCGGCGTGGGCGCGCAGGTCGAAGTCGGTGCGGTTGGCCACTCCCTCGAGCTCTCCCCAACCCCATGGGAATTCGAACTCCAGATCGGCGGTGCCGGCGGAGTAATGCGACAGCTCCGCGGCGTCGTGGTGCCGCACCCGCAGCATGTCGGCGGGCATGCCCAGATCCAGAAACCACCGCTGCCTGAAGTCGAGCCAGTACTCGAACCACTTCTGCGCATCTGCAGGAGGTACGAAGTACTCCATCTCCATCAACTCGAACTCACGCGTGCGGAACACGAAGTTCTGCGGAGTGATCTCGTTTCTGAAGGCCTTTCCGATCTGCGCGATGCCGAAGGGCGGCTTTTTACGTGTGGTCTGGACCACGTTCGCGAAGTTGGTGAACATTCCCTGCGCGGTCTCCGGGCGCAGGTAGGCGATCGAAGAATCGTCGGCGACGGGACCGACATGGGTGGAGAACATCAAGTTGAACTGGCGCGCCGCGGTGAGATCTTCCGAGCCGCAGTTGAGGCACTTCCCCTCGATCTTGTCCGCCCTGAAGCGCTCGTGGCACGAGCGGCAGTCGACCATCGGGTCGGTGAAGTTGGCCAGATGGCCCGACGCCTCCCACAGGCGCGGCGGGGACAGGATCGCCGCGTCGATCCCGACCACGTCGTCGCGCTCTTGAACCATCGAGCGCCACCAGGCGTCCTTCACGTTGCGGAGCATGTTCACGCCGAGAGGCCCGTAGTCGTAGGTCGACCTGAAGCCTCCGTAGATCTCGGCGGACTGAAAGATGAACCCTCGTCGTTTGCAGAGCGAGACGACCTTCTCCATGAGGTCGTTCGCTTGCTCTTTTCCCTTGACTTCTTCTCCGGGGGTCACTGGCGCAGGAT
>JBAPRR010000029.1:0-11462 GCA_049281195.1 Acidimicrobiales bacterium | reverse complement strand
ATTGGCGGTGGGTTCGTCCTCGGAGACCGCCCTGATCTCGCGTGCGAGCTCCGACATCGAGAGCCTGAGCTCTGCCGCTGCTGCTTCGGCATCAGATATCTGTGCGAGCGCCGACACAGGCTCCGGTGTTCTAACCGACGGAGGTATGTCCGGATACACGCCGCGTTCGGGCGGCGGCCCGGGGTCGACCATCTGAGGCGGAGGCGGAGGAGCGTCACCGATGACATGGGGTGCCTGGGCGGGGGTGAACCCGAATCCCGTTCCCATGTGCGCGGTCATGGGTGCAGGTGCAGCCGGTTGGATCTGCTGCGGGACGACACCCGTCTGCTGCACAGGGGGAGCTGGAGCAGGAGGTGGCGGTGCCTCGATCTGCCGTTCTTCGAAACCGAAGGGAGTCAGTATCTCGGAGACGACCTTGTCCAACTGCTGGGCGGGAAGGAGGAACTTTTCGGCGGGGGTGGGGGCGACAGCTGTCGCCATAGCCAATCCGTCGTAGTAGCCCATGGGCAATGGCGGGCTCAGCACCTGGTCCATCGACACCGCCGGCGGCGGGGCCTGATCGTTCACGACGGCGGCGGGCGCCACGGGTTGGGAAAAGCCGTTCATCGACCCTGGTGCCTGCGAGTATCCGTTGGCATTGGAGGGCATCACCGGTGGGCTGTACGCCGCTTGTGCCTGCGCATACGACGGAGGAGCAGCCTGTGCTATTCCTGTGGACGCGGGAGCGGCGACAGAGACGAATTGCTCGGTCACATCGCCGAAGAGTGCCGGAATCCCTCCGGGGCCGCGTACCGGCTCGTCGACGCCGGCGATGATCTCGACAACCTCGCCGGAGTCGCCGAATCGCACCAGGTGACCGCCGCACGCTGGGCAGCGCCGTGCCTCGTCAGACGCGCTTCTCAGGCACTTCCTGCACATCGCTGCCACGGCTGACCCCCTGTGCCCATGTCATCGGCCCGGGTCAGGAAGGTTGTGAGAGGCAACAGGATGAGTAGTCGGACTGTTGTGACGTTCAGGATGGGTCGTCGAACGTTGTCGGTGAGTAGTCGATCAATTGTTCGATTTCATTTTCCCTGGCCGGACACGGATTCGTGCGCCGGTCCCCCTCCACTCGTGAGCCGGATTCCCCATGATTAAGGCGAAGAGGCCAGGCAGATGTTGATGTGTCTGTGGGAAACCAGAACAGATAACGCCGCCGATAAAAAACCGGTGGGAAACAGCCATAGCCGTCGTCGTGCGGACGGGCGAGACGAGACGGCACCCGATACAGCCCGGGAGGATCTTCCGCGCGAACAGATCTCCGGGGTAATTCCTGACCCGATGGACGATCGTTTCAGGAAGGTGTTCGTCGAGAGTCCGGTCGGCACCGCACTGGTCGGCACAGACGCGCGCGTGATCGACGTCAACGCCTCACTGTGCCGCAGCCTCGGTTACTCGGCCGAAGAGCTCGTCGGAAAGAACATGGTCGAGCTGATGCATCCTGACGACCGCGAATTACAGATCGAATACGCGTATCGCCTTTTCGAAGGCAAGGTGGACCGGTTCCAGATAGACAGGAGATTCATCCGCGCGGATGAATCCGTTATGAACGGGCGCATCACGGGGTCCGCGGTGCGCAATCCTGCGGGCCGCGTCCTTTACGGGATCGGCGTGGTCGAAGACGTGACCGAGCGTCTTCGTTCGGAACAGGCTCACCTGGAGAGCGAGACCGTTTTCCGGCGCACGATCGAGGCATCGAGCGACGCATTCGTGGGCATCGACACATCGAGGCGAATAACGGACTGGAATCCGGCAGCAGAAAGATTGTTCGGCTGGGCCGCGCACGAAGCGATCGGCGGGACCCTGGACAATATGGTCGTCCCGGAGCAGTACAGAGGCGAATCTTCCGAGCCCTTCTTGCATCAGCGGGTCACGGGCACGTCGGCGCGCTGCACGGACGGTTCGGCGTCTTTGTTCCTGAAGGATCGAAGCGGGCGTGAATTTCCGGTCGAGGTCTCGCGTGTCGTGGTGGAGCAGGACGGCAAATCCTGCACGAAAGCATTCATCCGCGACGTGTCCGAGCGCTATGCCCTGGAGGATCAGCTCTCCAAGCAGGCACTGACCGACTCGTTGACCGGTCTTCCCAACCGGGCTCTTCTGCGTGACAGGCTCGACACCGCGGTGACACGTCTCGAGCGGGACCCGGGAATCGCAGCAGTGATGATGATCGACATCGATCGCTTCAAGGTCGTGAACGACAGCCTGGGCCACGATGCAGGGGACACCCTGTTGAAGGAAGTAGCTAACAGGATCCGTTCGGTGGTCAGGCTCGGTGACACCTTCGGGCGCGCCGGCGGCGACGAGTTCGTCATCATCGCGGAGGATTTCGACGACGCGAGCGAGCTGGTATTCCTCGCCGAGCAGGTGATCAAAGTCATTTCCGCTTCCGTGGATCTGCTCGGGCTCGAGGTGCATCCCACTGCGAGCATCGGCATCGCCATAGCGACCGACGCATCCGCAACCACGGCCGACAAACTTCTGCGCGACGCGGACCTTGCGCTGTACAGAGCCAAGGAGCATGGCGGGGGAGTGGCAGAGCTTTTCGATGAAGATCTCTATGCCAGGGCGCTGGCCCGCCTCGAGCTCGAAGGCGCCTTGCGACGTGCGATCGAAGAGGATCAGCTCCGGGTCTTCTACCAACCCGTGGTCTCCTTCGATGGCAGCGTCACAGGATTTGAAGCCCTGGTCCGTTGGCAGCACCCCGAGCGTGGCCTTGTGCCTCCGGCGGACTTCATCCCTCTCGCCGAGGAGACCGGGCTCGTCGTTCCGCTGGGAGTGTGGGTGCTGCGCAAGGCCTCGGAACAGGTCGCAAAGTGGCAGAAGTCGATCAATCCTTCGTTGAACCTGTCCGTCAACCTTTCTGGAAGACAGCTTGTCGACACCGAATTCCCACAGCTGGTGAAGACCGTTCTCGAGGAGTCGGGACTGCCGGCAGAGTCGCTCTGCCTCGAGCTGACAGAGACCGCTCTGATCGAAGATCCCGTGAGCGCTGAGCGATGCCTGAAGGATCTGAGGATTCTTGGTGTGAGGATCGGTGTCGACGACTTCGGGACTGGCTACTCCTCACTTATCTACGTTCGGCGATTCCCCGTTCAGGTGTTGAAGCTCGACCGTCTTTTCGTGGCGGGGCTCGGCGAGAGCTCCGAAGACGAGACGATCGCTGGTTCTGTCATCCATCTCGCTCACGAGCTCGGGCTCGAAGCGGTCGCTGAGGGAGTCGAGACGCTCGACCAGCTTCACGCACTCGACTCGCTCGGTTGCGACCTGGCCCAGGGTTTCTACTGGTCGAAGCCGAGGCCGGCAGACGAGATCGAAGGGGTCCTGCTCGAGGGACGCAAGCTCGGGCCGCACGAGACGACGGCGACGCGGATCACGGACCGGGGCGGGGATTCCTCACTCGACATGGTCGAGTCTCCGAAGGTGATCGCCGGCACTTCATAAGAAGCGTCAGGGAAGCACCAGGTGTACGTCGCCGAACTCGTGCCACAGGTACCCGTTCTCCAGTGCCGCGGCGTAGGAGGTTTCGACGAGCTCGCGACCCGCGATCGCTTCGAGCATGGCCAGATGCGATGCCTCCGGCTCGTGCCAGCCGGTAAGCATCCCGTCCACTGACCGGACGTGGCGGTCGGGCGTGACTACCGTCTCTGTCCAACCGCTTCCCGAATGAACGGTGCCGCGTTCATCGACGACGGTCTCGAGAGCACGTACCACCGTGGTTCCGATGGCGATGACCTTGCCCCCGTTCTTGTGTGTGTCGTTGATCCGATGTGCCGTCGAGCCAGAGACACGGAACGGTTCGGGATATGGAGGCTCCGACGCCTGCAAAGACGCCACGCCCGTGTGAAGGAGTATCGGTACGACTCCTATCCCGCGCGAGACGAGCCTGGTGATCACCTCCGGTGTGAACGGACGACCTGCGCTCGGCATTTCGGCTGAGCCCGGTTCTGTCACGTAGACGTTTTGGTACATGGAGATAGGCCACGTGCCCTTCACGTATCCGTACTTGATGGGCTTGCCGTTGACGGCCAGGTACGTTTGAAGCGGCTGAGGGACTGTCAAAGTGGCGACCCATAGACGGACGCCGTTCGGCCCTTCGGAATACGGGCTGAGCAACGCGACCCTCCCTCCTCCGATCAGGTCGATCATCTCGCCGGCCTCACAGTCGAGCACCGGGTGATCATCGTGTCTGAGCTCTACGGTCCACAGATCCGCAGGAAGCCGTGTAGACAGATGCACGTCGAGCGCCATGCCTTTTCCGGTCGTGCCCGACACCGATGCCGCGAGCGTTCCCGACGTGTTCACCACCACCAGATCTCCCTCATCCAAAAGACGAGGTAGCTCCGAGAAGTAGGTGTGCGATATGAGCCCGCTTCGACGTATCGCCACCATCATCTTCACCGAGTCGCGCGTCACGCCGCGTGCCTCGGGCGGAACTGAAGCCTCGAGCTCTGCTGGGAGGTGAAACGTCGGGAGTCCACCGAGGCGGATCCGATCGAGAGCTGAAAAGGCGGGATCGGCTAAAGAAGCTTGTGTCATGTGCCCACCTCCTCGGTGACCGGGATCTCGCTCGCCTTGTAACGGCCACTGGTCAGATCGCTGTTGATGAGCGAGAGCAGTCGCGCCACCACTGACTCCGGCAGTGGCCTGTCCGAGATGTCCTCGCCGGGGTACGCCCGCTGGTGCATGTCGGTCCTGAGATCACCCGGATCGACAGCCCACGTGCGCACATGGGGGTTCTCTGCTGCAAAGGTTGCGCTCAGGTGATCCAGCGCCGCCTTAGCGAGCCCGTACCCGCCCCATCTTTCGTAGTGCTCTACGGACGCATCGGAGGTGATGTTCAACACCCTCGGATTTTCTGATTGTTCGAGTAGCCGTACTGCTTGTTGCAGAACGGCGAGTGGAGCAACTACGTCAACCTCGAGCACCCTTCGCAACGACTCGAGGGGGTAGTCAGCCAATTCCGGCAACGGACTCGGGCCGAGCTCACTGGCGTTGTTCACGATCAGGTCGAGAGCCCCCAGCTCCGAAGCCGCATCGATCAGAGACTGACGGTGGAGGTCGGAGGTGACGTCTCCCGAGATGGCCTTAACAGATGCACCCGAAGCCCGGCGCGACCTGATCTCGCGTGCTGCCTCTTCGAGTCCGGTGGCGTCTCTGGCGTCTAAGACGAGTGACCAGCCCTCGTCTGCCAGGCCCAAGGCGAGCGCCCTTCCCAGGCCTTTCGACCCGCCGGTGACAATTGCAGCCTTCATGGGCTTAACCCCCTTGCGACCAACCGGTCGCTGTCGGTTTGTTCCCTGAGTCGTGGGACTCGCCGGATCGGTTGCCCGATCGCTTATGCATATAAGCAAGGATAGCCTTGCTTTATTCCACGAGATGGGAGGAGGGGAGGAAAACCGGTGGTCTTAGCCTGCCGGGGTGGGGGAGGTATAGCCAGACAGGTAGGCGGTATTTCCGGGTATGTCGGCCGTGTACTGGTCGTTTCCGAGTTCCACGACGCTGAACGCCGACTTGTCCCCGTCACCGTTTACGACGTTCGGCCCACGATCACCCGGTGTGTAACTGACCACGATCGCTACGTGGTCGGCAACTAGGTTCGATGGGTGCAACCCGTACACTGCGACGTCTCCCGGTTGCGGAACGTATTCCGATCCGACCGGATGCCAGGTGCCGGCACGTTCGCCCCATTCGTAGAAGCTCGCGGCCGACGAGTTGAGATCGCCGTTGATGAATTGGTAGGTGACCGAGGCTCCAGCCTTCTGCCAGACCCAGGCGGCGAAGTCCGCGCACCACTCCTCATCGAGGTTGGAGTTGTTGCAATCGTCGTTACCGGCATCCCAGTAGGCGCTGAACTTGTTGCAGTAGGTATTCGAAGGATCGGTCTGGTATCCGAGCTGGCTCTCGGCAATCTCGACGATCCGTTGGCGCAGGGTGAGTGGTCCGTGCGTGGCGGGAAGGGGATCGTTGGCCGAAAGCGGGATGGACGCAGAGGCTCCCGCCGGACGGCCGTTGAGGAGATGCGTGACCACCTCGAACCCGGCCACGAGCGCGAGAACAAGGGCAAAGGCGACGACGGCATGACCGGTCCTGCGGCGCCGACGCGCCTGTTGTGGGCTTTTGGGTCCCTTCGAGGAGACCCGGCTAGGGCTTCCGGGGCCTGGAGTTCGCTCGGGCTGCACAGCTCTACTCGTGCTCCTAGTTGTCGCAGTCAATCGCGCAGCTCTCTGGAACTCCGCCTGCTCACTGGCGGGCAGGACCATCGATCGGCGAAAAGCTTAGGAGGCGTCGGGCCGAACTACTGGGCACCCCGAAGAGCTGGCGAGGGCGCGGCTTGTGAACAAGCACACGGTGGCCCTTAGCAGGCCGTGCCGTCGTGCAGCCATTCGAGCATGTCGGGGGGAGCGAGCTTGGAGGCGGTGCGGTGGTACCGGTCGATCTGTTCATTGTTCAACAAGGCGCTTCCGTCTCCAGACCTGCCGCCTCTGAAGAAAGCGGCTCTATCGATGAAGATGCCCGACGGGTCCGGAACCGTCACTTCGCTCCTCAATCGCATGCCATCAAACGTCGCCGCGGCCACCAGCGAGGGCCACCTGTCTTCCGGTACCAGGATTTTCAAATGCTCGGCCATCCGGCGCATCTCAGCCTCGAGGTCGCGTAAAAGGTCGGCATAGTGCAAGAGAAGGATGTTCGGCTCGTGGCGCCGCGCCCAGGCGTCGGACAGGTGCCACATCACCCCCGGTAACGAGTCTGGAGATTCGCGGGGGTCGCTGTCTTTGTCTATCCATGACACGAGCCACTCGGTGACTTCGGGGCGCTGTCTGGTGGGAGCCGTTGGTTCAGGCCCTCCGGTCAACTGCCTGAGCCGGTCACGATCGATGTTGGCGCCCTGGTGATAGAGCGACACCGCCATGTCGAGCGGATGCCGTCCGGTCACGATATAGGTGGCCTTCGAGTCAATCGGGACCCCGTCCAAGGGCGTGTGCGTCTTTATGAACCTGCGGTGATCCTGCGCAGCCAGGCGTGCATAGACCTCGGAACGAGGAACGATCAGCCAATCGAGCCAGGGAGAGATCTCCGAGAGCCGAGCCGGAAGGTCGGGGGACTGGAAGATCAACAAAGCACAGATCATCTGCACCCATGTCGATCCGGTCTTCGACCGAGTGCTAATGACCACGTCGCCATCGCGGAACTCGAAGCCGATCCACCGGGCGCTGTCCTCATCCAGGGACTCGTAGTGAACGAGATCGGCGGTCATCGATCACAGAGTAGGAGGCTTGGTCAGGAGTGCGGGTAGAACTCCTGGAATCGGCAGGGGGAGTCGTACGAGTTACTTACGCAAGCGTCAAGGTGGAGTAGACCGTGCTGTCTACGACCAGCAGTCGATGCTAAAATTCACCGGACGGAGATGTCCAGTAGGGCACCCAAAGTGCTCGTCAGAGGACAAACGCTCTTTTTCTGGGGGGGGGGGCATTGTTATACCTTGGGAATCGATACAACGACGCCAGGCCGTCGGCCACGCTTCTAGATTCGCGCGGGCCGTTTTATCTTCTTCTGCACCTCCCACACGACGGCTCTGGCAGTGACAATTTGGAAGGATGGCGCCGATCCCATGCTTGTCAACTTCGCATACCAGTCCAAGATTGATTGATGAGGGACGCCGTGACAAGTCGGATGGTAGGCCTCGTCAAGTCTTCGCATACCACCGTTCAGCGCGCCCTGCATAACCCCTTCAACGGACGAGCCCCTCGACCTCTCATCGTGCACTGGGCTCATCACAAGGCCGGCACGGTCTGGTTCATCAAAGTTCTCGGAGCAGTGTCTGAGCACTATTCATTGCGATTCTCTGCTGTGGACAAAGGCCAGCGGTTCGATGATGCCGAGGTTGTGCTCGCGTTCGGTACAAGACATTTTCCTGCAGAACAATTCAGTGAGCGTTCATTCAAAGGAACTCATATTATTCGTGACCCGCGCGACGTTCTCGTCTCTGCATACTTCTACCACCTGCGCACCGATGAGCAATGGGTTCACAAAGCCCGCCCTAAATGGGGTGGTCGTTCCTATCAAGAGCTCCTCAGGTCGCTTAACACTCGTGACGGGATTTTTACAGAGCTGGAACGTCTCTCCCGTCTTGAGTTCAAGGACTTGAAAACGTGGGCATACGACAACCCGGAAATTCTAGAGCTTCGGTATGAAGACGTGTTAGCAAATGAACACTCGATGATGGAGCGGATCTTCCGACACTATGGGTTCACGGACGCCGCGGTCGCGCAATCTGCCGACATTGCGGCCAGATTCAGCTTGAACTCCCCGATGACCAAGTTGGATCCCCACGTCCGTTCCGGCCTCCCGGGTCAATGGAGAGAGGTGCTCGAACCCGACCACGTAGAGCGGTTCAAGGAACTCACGGGAGATCTTGTCGTTCGCCTGGGATACGAAAGTACGAACGACTGGTGAGCGACAACAACTCTCCGTAACTCTGTGCTAGACGATGGGCCCATGACAAGGCGAATGCTCTTAGGTGCCATTGCAATTGTTGTTCTCATCGCAGCCGGAGTTGGGTCGTACCTCGCTATCTCCGGCGGTTCATCCGCTACCGGTAACTCCAATACTGCGAACTCATTTGGTGGAGTAACCGTTTCAGGCAATCAGCTCATGAGCAACGGGCAGCCGATCCGCTTGATCGGAGTCGTTATCTCGTCCTCGCAGTACTACTGCTTCGGCAAGCATCCACAAGCCTTCCCGATGCCCATATCTGAAGCCTCCGTTCAGGCTATTGTCGCCTGGCACGTAAACGCCGTGCGAATACTCGTTCCCGAGTCGTGTTGGTTGGGCCTTTATGGTGAGCCTGCTTCGATGTCGGAAAGTACTTATCGGAGCCAAATCGAATCAATTGTGTCTTTATTGACCAAGGCTCATCTCGAGGTTGTTCTCGCTTTTGTTACCGACACGCCGCCGCGCCCAGACACGAAGAAGCGATCCGGCGCGAAGAATCTTCCTCCTAAACCCCAGAACTTGCTCATGCCCGATGAAGCTCACGCTCCCACATATTGGACCTCGGTCGCCACGACTTTCAAAGACAACCCGCAGGTCATTTTTGATATCTATGGAGAGCCGGAGGGTACCTACTGGGCCTGCTGGGAGAATGGTTGTGTAGATGGAGGAGTGCAATACGCGGGGATGCAGCAGTTGATAAATGTCATACGGTCCACCGGTGCAAAACAGCCCATCATGCTAGGAGGAATCGACTTCTCGAACGATTTGTCAGGGTGGCTGAGTCACGAACCAACGGATCCGGACCATCAACTCATCGCAGACGCCCACGTCTACCCGAAGTCCCCATGTAACAACACGAAATGTTGGAAGGATACTCTTGGAAGGACAGCAGCAAAAGTTCCATTGATAACTGGTGAGTTTGGTTCGAATAATTGCTCAACTACATATATGACCAAATATATGAAGTGGGCCGATCGTCATGCGGTGTCCTACATCGCATGGGGCTGGCTTGCCGGAGGCTGCTCGACCGGCGGTTCACTAATTAGCGACTTTTCTGGCACTCCGAATAGTCTTGGTCTCGCCTTCAAAAACCATGTTGCCGAGCTATACACTGCTGGCAATGGCAATGTGGGGAGCGTGACGAATCTTCCGAAGGCTGGAAGCGGTAATGGCAAGAAACATAAGACCACCACAACGTAAGCTCTCAGCCCCGCCGGACCCCGTAGTCTGAGCCGGTGCAGCTCGGAGAGTCGCGCACCCGCTTCAGGGCGGCTGTGCCGACAATCATTGCGTTGGTCCTCGTGGCAAGCATGTCTGCTTGCGCTCAATCGAGCGCGTCGAAGCCTCCTCACGTGAAAAGGCACCCAATGGTGGTGTTGACGGGAGGAATCCCGGTGCCAGGAACTATCAACCACGCGTGTTCGACCGACGACACAGTCCCCCTCGGGATGTGGCTCTACTCACTTCCTCAAGGGTCCCCCGGCAAACAGACGACCGTTAACTTCGGTTCTGGTTGCTACCTCGTGTCGGGCACTTTGCTCCTCCGCGACTTCCGCTACTTCGTGTTCGAGGGAGGCAAGTTCGAGCAGCGAACCCCAGTCGATGGCGAGTTCAGCCCCGTAGGACCGGATCGGCCGGCGTATTGCGGATCAGATGCCTATACAAGCTCCCGAAGCGTGACGCTGACCCTTGAGAAATTGGTTCTCATGTTCTTGATGGAAGGAGGCTGCTACCTCACTTTTAAGGACATGTCATTCACGGGCGACAACCGCGCCGGAGGCGTCTACAAGTCTGAGCAGGACACCTTTCTTACCTTTGCAGGGAGTCAATATGCACTCGTGGATCAAGTGAGAATGCGCAATCCTTTCGGAGACTATGTCGACGCCCAGTCGCTTCACGAGGTTCCTGGTGGGCTCGCGTACAAGTATCCGGCCACGAACGTCACAGTAGAGGACTCCACTTTCAGGGGGTCAGGCCGACAGGCGATCGGCATCATCCTCGCCAATCACATAAGCGTCGAACACAATCGGATCCTTTCGGCATGGGAGACGGTGTTCGACGTCGAGTCAGACGTGATCGGCGGATACCAGACGGACATACGCATCGACGACAACACCGTGGTCGGGGAGCACTACGACTACCTGTTGAGCGCCCAGACAGGGGCGCAGGTCGATCGGCTGCAGTTCGACGGGAATCACATGATTGACGGCGCCCAGATGCGGATTGTGGTCGTAGACCACCTGCCGGGTGACGATGTCGAGATCAACGACAATTCAGCCAGTGCCGTCAGCACGGCCTCCGACGGTAGGCAACCTGCGATCCGAATCCAGGGCATAACGGCCTCGGGCATCGAGATCGAGAATGACACTGCCCCGAACGACGTTGCCGGCTTCGATTCGGTCCCGGCTGGCTCGCTCGTCTGCCAGGATGGCGCTGGGACTGCGAAATGTCCGGTTTCATCTCCTGTCACTAGTCCGGCGGTGGCAGTACTCCCATAGCGCTTACTAGATCACCTACATTTTCAATCTCGTCATGCTGAGATCAAGGGTCGTCGTTGTTCCACTCGGAGTAAAGTTCGCGACTCGCTTCTGCTAGGCCGAACCTGATGCGGCTCAGCTCCTTTAACATTTAGTTGTCCAGGTCAGATCGGCTACGAGAAGTTGCCAAAGTGGGCGTTCTCAGGCTGGAACTCTTCAATTCCTTGGCTGGTCGTCCTTCCTGCTGTACGTAAAACCATGTCGACCTCCGGTGGACCAAGGACTGACTCTCACATGGGTGGATCGAATTGTCGTGCCGAGGTCAGGTTGACCGGGTACCCCTGAGCTGAGCCACACGTAATGCGAGTCCGATGCCCCAGAATGGGCGAGGAGGACCGCAACGTGAAGAGACGCAGACACACGCCCGACCAGATCATCCGCAAGCTCGCCGAA
>JBAPRR010000028.1:0-4356 GCA_049281195.1 Acidimicrobiales bacterium | reverse complement strand
AGCTTGAAGCACCTTCGTCTTTGATCAGGTGATCCTCGCAAAGCTCGAGCCAGGCCGGACTCCCCACTGAGATCCGAAGAGCCGTTTTAGCGGGGTCTAGCCGGTTCCTGACCGGCGACCTCGAGTAATCCGGCGAGATTCACCGCGTAGACACAAAGGCCGTTCGGTGCTCTCTCCACGCCGGACAACCTCTCCTGGACGTAGCCGCGCAACAGCTCGTTGGTGGCCATTTTCGCAGTCTTGGGTCTTCGTGCGCGCCGTTCGGCGTGCCACTGGGCGATTGATGCTTTGTATTCGAGGCGAAACGTTCGTGTCGACGCGTTGCGACGGAGTTCCCTCGAAATGGTCGAGGGGCTGCGATTCAGCTGCCGAGCAATCTGACGCACGCCGAGCCCCTGGGCTCGGCAGATGGCGACGTCCTCCCGCTCAGCGAAAGACAGGTAACGCCCCGACACAGTTGGAGGAAGATGTGGATTCACTCCGCCAGCGTGCCGGAACCACCTATAGGCAACGGGGGATGATGCGCCGGCTCCTAGGCCGGCCTCCTCAGTTTACAGGCCGCGAGCGATTCCGGACTAGAACGTGACGCGGTCATGTCGCCAAGCAATGCCGGGCCGTCCTGGTGTGGGAATCTGTCCTCGATAGATCTGAACCTCGCGCTGGCGTTCCCGCATCGTAGGCATCTGACACCTCGGGGAGATACGGTCGAGTTCGCGCACATCTCGGCGCCGCGACGGCTTTACGAGTGATAGCCGAGGAGGAGGCTGGCAAGTTCCTCATCTTGCTTGACGCCGTGCGCTGCGGGCGCAGGCGGCAGAAGGTCTTCGCGGAGCAGCTTGAGCGGTCGCATGATCGCCTCGCGAAGGGACTGTACGTAGCAACTGTCTCAATCCGGCCCGCAATCTCCGCTGAGCTGCTGAGCTATCTCGAGGGACTACGCGTACAGCTCTACCTTGACGGGCCTAACGATGTTGATTGGATCTTCCGCAATGAGGTCCTCTCCGGTCGGGAGACGCACTCTACGTCGACCTCGTTGAGGCGGAAAGAGATCTCTTGTGGATGAGCCCAGCTCGATACGACGCGGCCGGAGTGTCCCGCAGCGCAATCGCAGTCGACCTGGTTGCAGCGCTCCGCAGTCTTGGCGTTTGCACACCTGATGCCCTACCTGTCGTTACCGGAGTTTGGGAAGACCTCGTTCCAGAGAGCGCGACCCACTTCACTGAAGTCGGCGCTCGAGTCGACCAAACCGTGACGGCCCTCGATGCGCAAGGCTTAGTCCGCGAGGAAATTCTCGCCTAACGCCTGGAGTCTGATTCATGAAGAGTGGACGTTCCCCCTCCACTCCGTTGAGTTGACGACGATCAACGTGGAGCGTGAGGCACTCCTCGATCAACGCGCAGGCGTCCTTGCTCGCCAAGAGGCCGACGCGATCAGCGAACGGTTTGGCATTTCGGTGGACGACGCAATCGGATCGTGATTGTGCCGTGTGTGATCATTCGTTAGAACGGGTCCGGCACTGCTTCAGTGTGGGTCGACCCTCAGTTCTCGCAAATATCCAGTATTCGTCTCTGCGCGTCTGACTCACTGAGGCAGCGTCTCAGGATTGATCTTCAGCTTCTTCGAGATCGACTCGATTGCCTTCCACTCCGAGGGGTTACACGTCTCGACGAGCACCATGTCAACCGCTCGTTCCCGTACCTCTGGGGGTAGCGGCCGGTCTCTTCTCTGACATGACTCCATCCTCTGAAGGGCTGGAGCAGTCACAGAAGCCGGGGCGATTCACCTCGCAGGACGTCGTAGCCGACCCGACTGGCGGCGAGCACTGCCGACAGCCCAAGGCCCGCCGCGACCGCCCTGCTGAACAGTCCAGTCAACGTGCCTGCAGCAGTGGCGAACCCCACTCGACTACCCGCGCGCAGGGTGTTGCGAATCACCAACAAGCTGTCGGTACCCGGCGCCAGGATGAGCAGCGTCGCAGCAACAGCAAATGCTGACAACGCAGTTGTCATCGCCTTACGCTACCCAACGTGATGCGAGATCCACCGGACAGATGACAGATAGTGGCGGAAATGCCGATGATGACAAGACCAACTTCGCGGCCTTTGAGCGCGCTGGGTGGGCTCGGCGATCGGCGACCTACGACAGCGGTTTCGGAGCGCTGACCGCTGGAGTCCACCGTGCGCTGCTGGATGCCGCCATGATCGGTCCGGGAGTGCGCCTGCTCGAGGTCGGTTGTGGCCCGGGACGACTCGCCACCGCGGCATGTGCGCTCGGCGCAGATGTGGTCGCCAGCGATGCGGCCGAGAGCATGGTGTCTGCCGCCTTGGCGCTCGGCCTCCTGGTGGTTTGCGCGGCACTGCCCGATCTGGCGTTTTGTGAGGGTGCGTTCGATGCCGTCGTCGGCGCCTTTGTGGTGAACCATGTCACAGATCCGCAGGCGGCTGTCGCCGAACTCGCCCGCGTGACCCGCAACGGAGGCGCCATAGCGCTTTCATGCTGGGAGACGGCTGAGAGAAACCGAGCCCTAGGCATCTTCCTTGACGCGCTCGGTGCAGCGAAGGCCCCCAGACCGATCAGCGCTCCTGCCGGCTCCCCGTTCGCCGAGGACGCAACCGCTGAAGGTTTTGCTGCTCTTCTGCGCCGATCGGGGCTGCGCAATGTTCGCGTCGATGAGGTCACCTGGACGCACCGCGTCGACCCTGAGCGATGGTGGCGCGATGTGCTTTCGGGCACCGTGCTCACTTCGGCACTGATCGAGGAGCAGTCTTCGGACATGCTGAGCCGCATTCGGGGTGCCTACGACGAGTTCGCCGGTGAGTATCTGGCAAGCGAGAACGTGGTCGAACTGCCGGCAGCTGCGCTCGTTGCTGTCGGCGTTGCCTAGCCCATGGGCCGTCACCAGTCGCGCGACGAGCCATGGGTTATGTGATTTTGCGGAGGACGGGGACGACCTCAGTGGCCAGCCTTTCCGTCCGGTTGCTGAGTTGTGGTCGTTGAGGCATGAAGTTGAAGAACATGAAGCCGAGGGCAATGAGAGCGCAGAGACCATCGGCAACAGCCGCGGCGGGTACGGTGATCCCGTGGTCCGATGGCCGCGCCTGAAGGAAATTTCGAACCTCGCGAGCCGTAGCAACATGACCGTGCTGCTGGTATCCGCTCGTAGTAGGCGTACCGTCCGGCCGAAGCCTGTTCCACACCGCATCCCTTAACCGATGAGTGCACTGGGCGCCTTACGGACACGCTGCACCAGGCCAGGGGCTGTGACCTGCACCGTTCCCTAGTCCGTCCGACCTACAGGCACCCCCCTCTGGATGCTTGATGTCTATGTCGCAACCAGGATCATGTGATCCTGGCAAGGAGGAGTACAGCTTCGTAAGGCTTGGTGACGGACCCATTCAGTTCGTTGGCGATGACGCTTGTCAACCGGTCATAAAGGCGGTGCCGACGTTTGTCATCTAGACGGCGGTGACTGGCGTAGGTGTCGAGCAGCAACAGGAAACGCTCTGCGGTGTAGTTCACTTCGAAACCGAACACCTTTTGGTCGATATCTCGGAAGCGCCCGCACGTTCGAAGCTCTGCCCTCGGGTCGTAGTCGGGCCGGTCCGGCGTGAGGCGCGCCAATACGGCCAGCTCTGGTGCGACCTGTTCGTAGACACGTCGAATCGGAACCCAGCGCGGATCAAACGAATCGGGCACGTGGGCGTTCCACCAGAGTGCAACGATCCCCGTCGGTTTGAGTGCTCGGGCAGCTTTGTCGTACCCCACCGATGGATCGATCCAGTGCCACGCAGTAGCCGACGCCACGACGTCGAAGAAGTTCGCTCTCACCTCGATGTCCTCGAAGCTAGACGTGGATACGCTGGAGTCGGGGTAGTTGGCAAGTCGTTTTCTCGCGATCGTGGCGAGTTCGCCTCCGGGTTCGACACCGAAGACTCTCCATCCGGCCTGGACCATCCCGAGGGTGGCCTGGCCAGTTCCGACACCAACCTCGAGGACCCGAGGTTCGGTTGGGAGGCTCCCGTACTTCGCTATAGCTTCGTAGACCGCATTCGGATAGCCGGGTCGAACGTCGTCGTAGGTGGGGGCGACAGCATCGTAGGTATCCCAATTGCCGGTCATTTTCCCCCCAGGTGTTTGGACTGTTGACAAAGCCCCGTAGGTCGACTTTCAGACTGAGTTTCTCGGCAATAGCGAATCTAGCGACGAATCCGTTCCACTCCGGTGAGTCTTCTGAATCGCCCCGGGTTTCGTGACCGCTCGGTTTATTGGGTGATCCCCGCCAGGTCGGGTGCCGTTTGACGGTAGTAGATGGTTTCGAACTCTGCAGGGGTGACGTAGGTATTGTCGTCGGTGATC
>JBAPRR010000027.1:0-1527 GCA_049281195.1 Acidimicrobiales bacterium | reverse complement strand
ATGCTATGCCGTGCGCGACCCTCGCGACATGGCGGTCGTGGCGGCGTCCGCCGTTGGCGCCTGCGCTGGTTTTCTCTGGTGGAATGCGTACCCAGCACGGATCTTCATGGGCGACACGGGATCTCTCGCTCTGGGTGGGCTCCTGGCAGGCCTCGCAGTTTGTACCCAGACTCAGCTGTTGCTAGTGATCCTGGGCGGGCTGTTCGTCATAGTGACAATGTCGGTCGTCATACAGGTGGGATACTTTAAGATGACCGGACGCCGCGTTTTCCGGATGGCGCCTCTGCAGCACCATTTCGAGCTGGCTGGCTGGGCTGAAACGACTATCGTGGTTCGGTTCTGGATAGTCTCCGGTCTGTTCATTGCTATCGGCCTTGGCCTTTTCTATCTTCAATCGCTAACTGGCGGACTGCTTTGAGTTCCCGAGCAGCAAGCCGGGGAGGCCGGGCCTGATAGCAGCTGTGACAGCAAGGCCAACCAGCGCCTCGGTACAGTGAGCCCTTTTCATCTTGGTGGTGATGGGTTCGCCATGGTCTGGTGAAGCTTCGGCATGTCGCGGCCGGTAGCGGAGAAGCCCCCCGGTAGATGAGGCAGTCGGGTCAGCATCTGACTCGCTGGCTTGCGCGGGTCTCGCGCCCGCGGGCCAGCTCTTCGCTGAATCGGTCCGGAGCGGGTCACGTCGCGGACCCGGCGTGCGGCAGTATCAGCCATATGACCGAGCTCACCGATGTTTCCGGCGCATTCGGCTACGGCGACTCGATCCTCGTTGGCGAGCGGGTGCGACTGCGCGGCGTGCGTGATGACGACGTGCCCGCGCTCGCGAGGTGGGAGATGGATCCCGGACGCCTGATCACGCTGTCGAACTGGGTGGCCCCGCCGTCGGAGGCCGCGGCGAGGGAGCGCGTCGCGAAGCGGAGCGCGAACGAGGAGGACGATTTGGGCTTCGCCATCGAGACGCTCAACGACCCGCCGGTACTGGTCGGCCGCATCTGGCTGTCCGCTGCGGATGCGGGCCTCAAGGACCGGTGTGCGGCCGTCGGGATCGCCCTCGGTCGTGAGCACATCGGTCGTGGCTACGGCACGGACGCGATGCGCATCATCGTCGGCTACGGCTTCCGCGAGATGGGCCTGCACCGCATTCAGCTTGGCGTGGCTGCGTTCAACTCTGCCGGGATCCGCGCCTACCAGAAGGCGGGGTTCGTCGAGGAGGGCCGCTATCGCGAGTCGGTGCTGTACGACGGGCGCTGGTACGACACGGTGCTGATGTCCATCCTCGACCATGAGTGGGCGGCCCGCCGATCACCCAGCCAATGAGCTACGCGATATAAATCCCTTCAGACCCGCGAAATCGGAGAATGAGCGTTTCCATCCTGGTTCCGCTGACCCGGCCTGTCTGTTACGGCATGATCACCATGCGGCGTGTCGTCGCCTGGACTGGAGTAGCCCCTGGTAAGTGAGGCGATCGGCCAAGAACGCTTCACCATCAACAGGGGCTCTCATGCTTTTCTGCCGTGCCGCGCTGCCGCT
>JBAPRR010000026.1:0-2607 GCA_049281195.1 Acidimicrobiales bacterium | reverse complement strand
CTCGATGACCTTGATCCCGTGGAGCGGAGCGCTCGATTGTTCTTCTGACACGATCAGATCACCCCTTCTGTAACGAGGGATTCAAATTCGTCTTCTGGCATCCCGAACTCGTCGCAGAAGACATGGTGGTTGTCCTCTCCGAGCATCGGGGCGGAGCGCCAGTTGTCAGGCCCGGTCCGCGAGCCTTTGAAGGGAACTCCTTCGAAGCGGGCGGGGCCGATCACGGGATGGTCCAGGGTGAAGAACACGTCGCGATCGGCAAGCTGCGGGTCCGACTCGTTGACGTCCTGCGCGTCCTGCACCACGCCTGCAGGAACTGATCCTTGTTGGAGAATCGACATGAGCCGTCGTCCTTCCTGCGGGGCGCTCCACTCGGCGATCTTCGAGTCCAACTCGTCCTGGTTGGCATGACGCGACTGCTGGGTGGCGAATCGTTCCTCTCCTGCCCACGAGGGGCTGCCCATGAGCTCCACCAAACGAGACCATTGGTCTTCGTTGAAGACGCTGATACCGATCCAACGGTCCTCTCCAGCGGTTGGGTAGACGCCGTGAGGGGCGGCGTCGGGGTGCTCGAGCCTGTTGCCGGTAGGGAAACCTCCCGAGCGGGTACTTCTTCGGTTCACCGAAACGTCGAGGAAGAGAGGTCCGATGAGTCCGACCCCGATCTCGTTGGTCGAGATGTCGACTTCACCTCCGATCCCAAGCTTCAGGCGCCTGTAGATGCCCATCAGACTGGCGATCGCCCCGTAGTAGGCCCCTTGGGAATCCATGTAGGAAAAACCCCAGCCGGACGGTTCCCTGTCGGGAAGACCACTGATGAACGACAGACCGGTGACTGCTTGGGCGATCGGTCCGTAGGAGTGGAAGTGCGCATCGCTCCCACTGTGGCCCCATCCGCTCATGCGGACGTAGATGACCTCGGGCGAGAGCTTCGACAGCCTTTCGTAAGTGAACCCCAGTCGCTCCATCACGCCGGGGGCGAAGTTTTCGGTCACGATCGAAGAAGAAGTGATGATCTGCTCCGCCAACTCGATCCCCTTCGGACTCTTGAGGTCGAGGGTGACACCGAGCTTGTTTCGGTTGCAGTTGTTGAAGTAGCCGGCCCTGTTCGGATCCGGCTCCAAAAGCTGCTCCCCATATACGCGTGCTTCAGCGCCTTTGTAGATCGGCAGCGTCCGAGTGATGTCGAGCCTGTCCCTGCTCTCGATCTTTATGACCTCTGCACCGAAGTCGGCGAGGAACCTGGTGGCCACCGCTCCGACCCCCGCCCAGCAGAAGTCGGCCACTCGCACACCGGCCAGGGGGCCTTTCCGTTGCCTGACGGTGCGGTCGAGCGGCTCCGTCCGATCAGCCTCCGAGAGGGTTTCCTGTACTTCTGTAGCCACGCCACCCCGATCTCGATCAAGTTCCAGTCAGCGTAACTAACTGATTACTTAGAGTCAATGAGACCGGCCGGACGAAGCCGGATCAACCCTCCAGTAAGGACGGAGGCCCGGCTAGTTGGAGATCGCCTCGTCGAGTGGAAAGGCGTCGAGCAGCCTTGCCAGCACGAAACCGCGATCGAGATCGACCTCTCTCATCTCTGCATCAAGGGCCAGCGTCAGGTGGATACCGGTCAGTGCCGAGGCGAGGAGCTCCGGAGACAGCACCAGGGAACGGGACGAATCGGCGATCTCGAGTGTCTCTCGGATCCAAGTCGCCAGAACCGGCTCGACTTCGGTACTGAAGAACTGCCTACCTGGATATTTATCCGAGAACAGGGTTACACCCAGGCTCACTGCGACCTGAGCCATCAGGTCCAGTAAGACCTCGTGAACCCGCAATATGGCGTCCGACGCGTTCAGGGGCGAGGGTTCGCTTCTGGCCCGGGAGATCGCGTCGTCGACGGCTTCTTTCAGTGGTCGCAGGATCGCCACTTCGAAGAGCTCGCCGTTCGTCGCGAAGTGTTGGTAGAGAAGTGCAGAGTTGACACCTGCGGCGGCGGCGATGGTCTTCATCGACGCCTTATCGGCGCCCATCGAGAGAAAGACCTCGCGAGCCGACTCCACGATCTGTGAACGGCGATCGGACGAGCTGAGGCGCGGTCGCCGAGGCTGTGGTTTTCGGCGAGGGCCCGACTTACCCGCGTTCGCTGTCGGCGGCTTCGTAGGCAACAGGAGCGATTGTACTCAGCACTTCACCAGTTCAGCCCTATCGGTAGGGCCGAACCTTGACCCCCCAACCACCAAAGTATACGGTTACTTGTAGCCATTTATGGAGCGAGGTGTGCCTATGTACAAGATCTTCAGCGTCGACGACCACATCGTCGAGCCGCGCGATCTGTGGAGTTCGCGCGTCCCGAGCACCCACCTGGAGCAAGCGCCGCACGTCGTCACAGACGGCGTGCAGGAGAAGTGGGTGTACGAAGACAAAGTCGGCTTCACGATGGGGCTGTGCGCAGTCGCCGGCCACCCTCAAGAGCAGTGGGACAACGAGCCGGCGAAGTTTTCGGACATGATCCCCGGCTGCTACAGCCCGGTCGATCGGGCGCGAGATCTCTTGTCGCAGGGGGTCTTGGCGAGCGTGGGCTTCCCGTCGCTCCCGCGCTTTGGAGGCATGCTCTTCAAC
>JBAPRR010000025.1:0-4360 GCA_049281195.1 Acidimicrobiales bacterium | reverse complement strand
GTGGTACCGCCAGGAACGATGAGGAGGTTCACCATAACGACGTGGCAGGGAGCCGCGGCCTTTGCTGCGCGGCTACAGGATTCAGTCGGGGACGAACCTTGGTTCGACTACTACCGGAATATGCATCCCGACTATGTGAATCCCCCGAGCGCGTTTACTGCGTTCAAACTCGGCAGCACGGCTATCAACATCGCGAGGGACGCTTGGGCCATGCGCGAGCATGCGCGCCAGGAATGGTG
Source organism: Acidimicrobiales bacterium (assembly GCA_049281195.1). Classification (GTDB taxonomy): domain Bacteria; phylum Actinomycetota; class Acidimicrobiia; order Acidimicrobiales; family CAVXTF01; genus JBAPRR01. The sequence continues at coordinate 4,121 of JBAPRR010000025.1, read as the reverse complement.
CGAGCGGTACGGGATTGACGTGTCGGGCTGGCCCGTCGAACACCCGCCGGTGGTCTTGTGGTTACCCCTCGTGGGACAGGGGGCATGCCTGGCGTGTACGTGGCTTCATGACCGCGGAGACGGGAGAAGTGACCTGAAGACGGCCGGACGAGAAGCGCGGGGGCACTCAATCAGTGAGGGAGCAGACCCCGCGGTGGTGAATGCGCTCGGCGTTCGGGTCGTCTACAGAGAAGACGGCATCCCGCCGAGTACGACAGAGGTCTGAGCCCGAAGCCGACCAAAAAGACCGCACTCGCGTGGCCCTTGTGTGTGGCGCAGATGATGGAGGTGGCTGAACCCAGAAGCCGTCCGTGAGTCGTCAGTGTTATCTTCTACAGTGGACGACATTCTCGACGTCGGACAGGCGGTCCCTTATGCGAGTTGGCGGGGTGGCGGCTGCACTTATGGCCACGGGTGTCATCCTGGCTAGTTGCTCTATGCCCTCCGCCCAGGTCCCTACCTTCCCGACCCACAGCCAACCCGCGAATGTATCCTCGGTCAAACAACTATTAGTGCCCGCGGGGGATCTTCCATCTGGCTGGGAGGTGATGAGTGTTAGCAACTTTCCGGATATCTGCGGGTCTCCACCGATCGAAGGTTTGCGCCCATACGCGGATGAGGCGTTGTCGATGACAGGAACCACAGAAAACGAACTATTCGAAGAGGTCGCGTTCTCCAGTTCAGCTCAGTCCACACTTGACGCCGCGGTCGCGGCCATAGCCCACTGCCAACATTTCCTAAACGTCAAGTCAGCCGAATATGCGACGGGAACCGTTACTCTCGTCTCGTTCCCGAAGTACGGAGGAGGAAAGGGGTTCTTGGAACTTGGGCTCTTGACATCGTTTCCGGTCGGTAATGGCCTTGAATATGAACTGAATGACATCATTCTGAAAGGGAACTATCTGGTGGACCTCGGATACTTTCCGAGCCGTCGCCCATTCAGTCCGCGGGAGCTGGAACCGTTCATCCCGCTGGCACTGGCGCGGATTCCGAACCCCTAGTGAGGGTCGCATTCAGGAGTGGTTGGTCATCCCGGTCCCAAGGGGGCTCCGACCAGTGTCTTTCTTTGTGACAGCAAGTAGCCTCTTGACGTGGCGACGCTCGACCCGCGGAAGTGGAACTACCACCTGCCCCCATGGTTAAACAGGTTTTTGTCCTCAGCCTTCAAGCCCCTTCCTGCCACAGACCGCGGAATCCATCGATATGGCGCAGGAGGTTCTTGTCGGTTTTGAGCGACGGTATGGGCGTGACAATCGGATAACCATCAGGGCGATGTGCCATCTCGCCGGACTCATGCGCGTTGCGAACCGTTTCGACGAATCGACGGCGCTCTATGAGGAGGCCCTCGGATACCTCTGCCTCAGGGCCGGACCCGAAGACCGCTCAACTATCTATGCCGAAGCAGGTCTTGGACTGACCTTCTTCATGGCTGGGAGGTATGAAGAGGCGGTTCCACTCCTCAGGCACGCAACCTCGCTCACGTTCATAGCTGACGGAAGCCAGAGGGAGGCCATTCCGTTGCAGGTGCGAGCGCTGGGGGAATCGCTCTTGCAGCTCGGCCGATTAGACGAAGCCGAGACCGAACTCGTACGCGCGATTGAGGCGTACCGGCTAATCGGTCTTGTGGACGACCCGTTATCGCTCAGGGCATCGTTCTTCTTGGCATTATGCCGTCAGCGCATGGGCGACACTGTCGGTGCTATTGAACTTCAGCGCGCCGTCGTTGAGCGATATGGACGAGTGTGCGAGGCAGACTACCCCCACGGTCTTGATGCTCGGTTCTATCTCGCGCGGTGGCTTCATTCGGTGAACGAGGATGCGGAAGCCAGGGTGTTATTGCACGGTGTTCTCGACGCGAACGATGACGACGATGCGTTCCACGCCAAAGTCCGACAGTTGCTTGCTGATATTGATGGAGCAGCCGGGTCGGACTCATAAGGCCGCCGTCCTCTAGTCGGATTCCAACAGCGGAGTCAGCTCCGGCCGCGCTTCTTCTATTGGCCCCTCACCATGACCCCGAGGTGAAGTTGTTCAGCTCACCAAACCGGGGAGAGACGCCCGCAAGTGAGGTCGGGGAGCCTTGAGCTGGCCGCGTCAATGGCGGGGAGGTCTTGGCTGACAATGGCAAGATTGTGAGGGAGGGTGCCGTGACGAAGAGTGATGAAGATGCAGCCCTCACTACCAGCCGAAAGACCCTCCGTCGAATGGTCTTCGCTCTGTTCGGCATCCTGCTCTTGTTCAGCGTCGGAGTCGGCGGGTCTTTCGTTGGACGTCAGTCGGATTCCTCAAACGGCGCGTCGGCGGCGACCACCACGACCACTACCTCCGCAACCGGAGTTACAGAGAAGCGGGCCACCAAGAAAGCCACTTATCCTGCCTCGACCGGTGGACCATTCCCCTGCCCGAGGTTGCTCCCTGCGTGGCCAGTCAGCCGTCAGATGCCGTCAGACCGTCGAACGTGTTCATCGGATGCGCGACCGTGGTAACGATCACCGGATTCTCCCCAGACTCGATCGGCGGGTTCCAACGATCGTCGCTACACAGGGGGTCCGTGAAGGGTAGCGAAGAGCTCGTGGGTGTGTGCCAGTTCAAGGTTTTACGAGGTCGTCGATTGAGCTCGTTGCCCACCTTTACAAGGTCAGCGGCGGTATGCACACCAAGGTTGGTACCCTTCGGGAAGTAGTCGCGAAGGAGTCTGTTGGTATTCTCGTTACTCGGTCGCTGCCACGGGCTGCCCCGGTGACAGAAGAACACTGGCATCCCTGTCGCTTGGGCGATCTCGTGGTGATGGCACATCTCGACACCTTGATCCCACATGAGCGACCGGCGTAGCCCGTCCGGCAATCCTGAAAGATCGAGGTCAGATTGTCTCGTAGACCGTCGGCCCGGGACACGTCGCCGAGATGCACGAGGATTGTGTAACGCGTAGTTCTCTCCACGAGGGTACCGATCGCCGACCGGTTGAGGGCTCCGACGATGAGGTCGCCCTCCCAATGGCCCGGCACCGTTCGGTCGTCGGCTTCTGAGGGTCGGTGATCGATCAGAGTCAACGGAACTACGAAACGTCCGCGTCGCTGATCGCCGCGCCGGCGCGGTCGACGATGTGGTCGTTGTGTCCGCAATCTGGACCGGGCATCGCGTTGGAGGACTCGCCTGGGACTGTAGAGAGCCTGGTAGATGCTCTCTACAGCGACCGAACGTCCATGCTCGACGCGCAGCTCGTGAGCGACCTGCTCTGGGCTCCAACGCTGATCGAGGTAGCGCTGCACGAGCGTGCGGAGCTCGACGTCACCCTCGAGCCGTCGCTGCTTCGGGCGAGGTCGACGAGCGAGCATCAGCGCATGGGCCGCATGGGCCGCATGGGGGAGGTACTCACCACCCGCTGATCGGTTCCGATCGAGTTCCCGGCTGATCGTGGACACCGCCCGACCAAGCTCGAGAGCAATCGAGCGCGCCGAGCGCCCGGCCCGAACACCGTCGGCGATTCTGATCCGCTCCCTTCGCTCAGATACCTCCGGGACTCAACCGCGCCAAAGCGCCGGTGGATGACGGGTTCTACGAACCGAGAGACACCATGGCGAGTGACCACGCCGCCGTTCTTGCACCAATGACCTGTCTTGCGGTCGATCCCCAGATCTCTGCACGCCTTCGAGTTCGGCACGCCCTGTCGGATCAGCTTGACGTATTCCCGGCGCTTTTCGGTCATGGGTTGGCGCCCGGGACGACCCTTCGAAACAGATTTCATGGTGACCTCGCTATCAGAGGTGTAGCGACGATCGTTGGAACCCGTCGATCGAGGGTGGGGAATTTCGGTGATTCGCAGCATCGTGCGCCAACGTGTCGAATACTGCTCCGATTACTAAATCGCGGAATGGATGGACGGCGCTATCACGTACCTCTGGTCCAGGAGGGCGCCTTCAGCAAATGCCTGACTCCCGTCTACGATCATGTCCATGGCGAGGCTCACGTCATTGGAGCCTTCACCTGGACCACTTCCGAGGAGGAGCCAAGGCGGATGGGCATTTTCGGTAACAAGAAGAAGACAACCGAACTTAATCGAATGGAGGCGGACGCTCTTCAAC
>JBAPRR010000024.1:0-20751 GCA_049281195.1 Acidimicrobiales bacterium | reverse complement strand
CGTCATCGCAGACCTGTTGGGAGTGCCCGAAGCCGACCACGAAAAGTTCCGCCGAGAGTATTCCCACGGCGGCGTCGGCAGCACGAGCGGCAGCATGGCGCACAACCCGCTCGAGTTCCTCTACGGGCAGTTCTCCGCCTACGTCGAAGACAGGCGTCGCGAACCGCGCGAGGACGTGCTCACGGGGCTCGCCACCGCCACCTTCCCCGACGGGTCGATCCCCGAAGTCATAGATGTGGTGCGTGTGGCAGTGAACCTGTTCGCGGCAGGACAGGAAACTACCGTTCGGCTTCTTGCCGCGAGCCTCCACCTGATGGCGGAACAGCCGGAGCTTCAAGACCTTCTGAGAAACGATCGGAGTCTCATTCCGCGTTTCGTCGAAGAGACATTGCGGATTGACGGTCCTATCAAGGGCGACTTCCGGTTGTCGCGTGTTCCGGCGACGGTGGGCGACGTCGAAATGGCGGCGGGAACGACGCTCATGTTGGTCAACGGCGCGGCGAACCGCGATCCGCGCCAGTTCGAACGTCCCGACGAATTCCTCCTCGACCGGCACAACGGTCGCCAGCACGTCGCATTCGGGCAAGGGATCCACACTTGCCCCGGTGCTCCGCTGGCACGGAGCGAGGCCAGGGTGTCGATCGAGCGCCTCCTGGACCGAATGGAGGATATAACGATCTCCGAGCGTGTTCACGGGCCGGTCGGGGCACGTCGTTACAAATACCTCCCCACATACATTCTGCGGGGGCTCACGCGTCTGAACCTGGAGTTCGAGCCGACCGACTGAGAGCCCGGATTGTGCCGGTCACCCCCGGCCGCGGAAACGTTCGATGTTCTCGCGCAACTCCGCAGTTTCGAACGACTCCGTCTCGGCAGCCATGGCAAAATCGATGGTCGCCAGGACCGCCCGCTCGACGTGCAGGTTGAGGACGCGTTTGGTCGCCTCCACAGCCTGCTGTGGCTGCGCCGCTATCTTGCGGGCCGCGGCCAGTGCAGACGAAAGGACCTCGTCGTCGGCACAGACGTGATTTACCAGTCCGATCTCCGCGGCCCGAGCAGCACTGATCCGATCGCCGGTGAACGCGAACTCTTTCGCCAGGAGCAAGCTCGTGTGTAGGGGCCAGGTGAGCGGCCCACCGTCTGCTGCCACCAGCCCGACGGTTACGTGGGGGTCAGAAAGATACGCCGACCGGGCCATGTAGACCACATCGGAAAGGGCGATGACACTGCAGCCCAGTCCCACTGCGGGACCGTTCACGGCCGCCACGACCGGTACGCGGCACCTGATCATGTTGAGGACGAGGTCGCGGCCCTCGGCTATGACGTCACGTCGCAGCTTTGGATCAGAGACCATCCGGCCCAGGAGATCGAAGTCCCCGCCGGCCGAGAATGCCCGGCCCGCTCCTGTAACGACGGCGACACGTGCTCCAGTGTCCGCGCTTATCTGGGGGAATACCCGGGTCAGTCCGAGGTGCAGCTCGTCGTTCACGGCGTTCAGCTGATCGGGCCTTTCGAGACGTACGATTCGTACCGGACCGTCAGACGTGACGCTTATGGCATCGGGTAGGTCGTATTCCACGGCGCTCCTTTGGGATATCAGGCGGTCGGAAGTCCAAGGATTCGTGTCGCCACGATGTTCTTCTGTATCTGCGACGTTCCACCCATAACGCTCTGCGCCCTGCTGTAGAGGTACACCTTCAGAGCAGTGTCATCGGGATCGAGCACACTCCGCGATCCCGATACGGCCACAGATGCATCGCCCACGGACTGCTCCACCCACGTCATGAGCAGCTTGTCAATCGACCCTCCGGGGCCGTGGTCGATCCCGGGGATTCGCTCCGAAAGTCTCCTGCACACGTGCAACCGCAACATCTCGGTTTGCACGTGCGCCCACGCAACGCTTGCGAGTTGGTCGTCACGGAACCTTCTCGGATCGACGGCAATAGTGTCCTCCAGGCCTTTCACAGTCTTCGCATACCGCGCTACGTATCCGAGCTCTCCAGGTTCGCGTTCGTGGCTCATGATCGTCATCGCGATGCGCCAACCCTCACCGGGCGACCCGATCATGTTCAATGCCGGCACCCGCGCCCCGTCGAAGCGCACCTGCCCGAATTCTGTCGTGATGCCATTGATCATCCGCAGCGGCTGCTGCTCTATTCCAGGCTGCTTCATCGGAACGGCAAAGGCAGAAATACCCTTGTGCCGAGGCGAGTCCGGATCGGTGCGCGCCAAGAGAAAACACCAGTCGGCGACATCGGAGTAGCTGGTCCAGATCTTGTGACCGTTGATCACATATGCGTCGCCGTCCAAAGTGGCCGTGGTTCTCAACGAGGCAAGGTCGGAACCTGCGTCCGGTTCACTGAAACCCTGGCACCACCGCTGACGACCGCTGATCAACCCAGGCAGGAAGCGGTCCTTGATCGTGTCCGTTCCGTGCGCGCTGATCCCGAGAACCAGGTATCCGAGACTTGGACGGGGCGGGGCGCCTGCTTCGGCAAGCTCCTCGTCGACGACGACGTCGAAGACCGGCGCAAGATCGTGGCCCCCATAACGTGCCGGCCAGGTGAGCCCGAAGAAACCACCCTCATAGAGGGCCCGATGCCATTCAGCCTGCCCGGCCCAGTACTCGTCCTCGGTGGATGAGACGGGGAGGCGCGGGTTGTTCTCACGTAGCCAGTCCCTGAGGCGCTGCCTGAATGCTGCTTCTTCAGCCGAGTCACGAAAGTCCATCAAGCCGCTCCGACCCGGTCGTGGCCCAGCCGCAGAAGTTGTACCCGGTCGTCGCCGAGCCATTGGGACGACAAAAGAGCCCGGCGAAGGTAGACGTGCACGATGCAGTCCCACGTGTTGCCGATCCCGCCGTGCACCTGTATTGCGGTCTCACAGACCTGGCGCGCGGCTCGAGCGCAATAGGCCTTGGCCACACGCCCGGCTTCGCACGCGAGGCGGGGCTCCAGGTTGTCTGCCGCCCACGACGCATGTAGCGCGACGCTGGCAGATCCTTCCATCAGGCATTGCGCTTCGGCGAGGACGTGCTGCACAGCCTGGAAGGATCCGATCGGGACGCCGAACTGATGGCTGTTCGCCGCATACTCCACCGTCACCCGGATGACTCCCCGCATCACGCCGACCAGATCGGCGCTCGTCAGCGCCAACCCCAGTGCCGTCCATTGGGCGAGATCCTCATCCGAGATCCAGCCGCGTTGCCCCTCGACGTGCAACGCCTGTGCTCCCGCTTCGCAGAAACGAATCTTGCGCGTCAGATCCGCGCCCCGATGTCCGCCGGTCACGCGCACTTCCGCGAGGCGGTAGTCATGGTCCGCATTCCGGGCTACGACGAATGCCCCGGCGCTGTCGGGCGAGCAGTCGACCGCGTAGACGGTCGACTCCGTGACGCCACCGTGTACCAGCGCCGTAGCGATCAGATCACTATCGAAGCAAACGGCGGAGATCTGTGTGCCGTCGAGCCCCGCACGCCTGGCCAGATCGGCGGCAAGCGTCGGACCTGCAAAGGGCACGTCAGCGATCGCTTCCCCGAGCGCCTCTGCCACGATCCCCGCTTCGACTCCGGTCGCCAGCGGTGAACCGTCTCCACTGTCGTATCGCAGCTCGAGCCATCCCGCGTCTTTTACGGCCCGCTCCAGGCGATCCGTCCGTGCGGCGTCATCGAGGTCGGCCACCGCCGCCGGACCGAGGTCGTGCGCGAGCTTGCGAGCGGAGCGGCGTAGCTCGGCCTGTTCAGGACTGTCCCTCGTATCCATCAGCCCGTATCGATCAAATGGAGAGAATCGAAACGCCCGCCGTTCCCGGCGCTCCATAGAGCTGGGTGTAGCCGACCCTCGGGTCGCCGGGCACCTGGCGCTCTCCCCCCTGGCCGCGCAGCTGCAACACGACTTCGTGGACCTGGCGCAGCCCGGACGCCCCTATCGGCTCACCGTTCGCGATGAGACCGCCGTCGGTGTTCACAGGAAGAGAGCCTCCGATCTCGAGAGCACCGCGGTCGACCAGTTCCCCCTGCTCCCCGTCGGCGCAGAAGCCGTTCTCTGCGAGATGTATCACTTCGGCACCCGCATCGGTGTCCTGCAGCTGGATGACGTCGACGTCAGAAGGACCGATCCCCGCCTTTTCGAAGGCCGCTCGCGAGGCGTCGACAGTGGGTCCCGGGACCTGTTCTTCGGGGAGCCACGGGCTGTGCACCTCGAAAGCTCCCAGGCGCCTCGTTCGAAGCGCTGTCGCCCGCAGGTAGACCGGGGTGTCGGTGTAGCGACGGGCTTGATCAGCTCGGCACAGAACAACCGCGGCTGCACCTTCGTCGGGACTGCAGAACATGTACTGGGTCAGTGGGTAGTTGAGCACCGGGGAAGCGAGAATCTCTTCTTCGGAAAGCGCCTTGCGACGGAACGCGTTCGGATTGAGAGAGCCGTTGCGGTAGTTCTTCGCGGCCACCTTTGCGAGAGTCTCACGCGAGATCCCGTGGTCCTGCATGTATTTGTTGATCTTCATCCCGAAGAACTTCGTCGTGACGAAATGTCCGAGCTCCCCGTACCACGCCGGGCACGCGTACTGACGAGGGTCTGCGCTGAAGGCCCCCGGCAGGTGCTTGTCCATCCCCACCGCGATTCCCAGGTCGTACTCCCCGAGTTGGATCGTGTTCGCGGCGAGCGCAAGCGCGCTGGCCGCCGTCGCGCATCCGTTGTAGACATCGGTGAAAGGGATGCCGGTCAAGCCGAGCAGCGCAACGACTGCATCAGGGTTGTCCACCTCGTAGCTGCCTCCGAACGCGAACTGGATATCGCGCCATTCCACGCCGGCATCTTTGAGAGCGTGCCGTATCGCGACCGCCCCCATGTCGATTCCCGTCAGACCTTTGAACCGGCCGAAAGGGTGCAACCCCACACCTACGATGGCGACGTCCATGGTTGGTCTCCTCCTTTCGCGGGTGGCGATCCGTCAGCCGAGTGGCCGGAATGCGAACGTGACGATCTCAGTGCCGTCCTGTGCGATGCGGAACAAAACGATGGTGAGCTCCATCTCCATGCCGGCGTGCAGAACGTCGGCGCGTGACTCGGTGAGTCGTGACTCGACTTTCACCTCGCCTGCCAGGTCGATATATCCAATTCCGAACGGTTCGAATTCGGCGCCGGTCGCGCCTTCGTAGGGGGGAGAAGGTGGGGCAAACTCCTGTGTCGTCCATGCCCACAGTCGGCCTCGGCGTGGAAGCAGATGTTCGACCATCTCGGTCGATGCACAACGCGGGCAGGCGCTCTGGCTCGGGAACGTGACGATCTCGCATCGGGCGCAACTCGATCCGATCAGCTGCGGCTCGTCGGAGGGCCACGTGAAAAGTCCGTCAGCGACCGGCGCCTTCTTCGTCACTTCGCACCCCTGGTCGAGGGCCGGACCAGCCCGTACATGAGAACAACGCTAGCCGATTTTGAGAGTGGGATTTACCTCAAGTGCAATTGGGTGTCACCTACCGATCGCGTTCGCATCGCCCACGTCTCTGCTAGTACCACCGGGTACACGAAATGGGAATCCGCGGAACGCAGAACAAGCGGAACGCAGAACAAGGAGACACCAAATGGCAGACACGCCTCTGAGGCCACCACTCCCCTACGAGTTCCTTCCCCCGGTGCCGTCTCTGACCGTTCGCAGCGACGACATCACCGATGGCGAAGTTTTCTCTGACACCCACATCGCGGGGGCGACGATGGGCATGTCCGGCGGGAACCTCTCTCCCCATCTGCATTGGGACGAAGGGCCTGACGGCACCCAGTCGTATGCCGTCACATGTTTCGACCCGGACGCCCCGACGGGCAGCGGCTTTTGGCACTGGGTGATGTTCGACATTCCCGGCTCTGTCACCGAGCTTCCACGCGGAGCGGGCAGCGGCTCGATGGAAGGTAAGCCGGATGCTGCCATGCACGCGCGAAACGACACCGGCGGGTTGGGCTACATCGGAGCGGCTCCCCCGGCCGGTCACGGTGACCATCGCTATGTGTTCTGTGTCCATGCGGTCGGCATTCCCACACTCGGTCTCGACGAGAGTGCGACACCTGCCTACGTGGGGTTCAACCTGACCTTTAACTCCCTGGCCCGAGGCCTCATCATCGCCATCTACGGCCGCTAGGTGGTTTCTTCAGAGGAGGGGGCCTGATCGTCGCGCCCGGCGAGCACCTCCCCGGTGTGCTCGTGAAGGCGCGGTGGCTCGGTATACGCGGAGAGAACATCCGTGTGGATGGGGTTTCCGATCATCCGCAGGGCGCCGGCAGGTGTCTCGACAGAAACGATCATGCCGCGCGACGACGCGAGCGCACCCTCGAGGGCCTCCCCCAGGTCTTTTACCGCTCCGGCGGCAACGCCGACAGGGCGCAACCTGCTCTCCCACTCCTCCGCCGATTTTTCAAGCAGCCGAGCTGCGAGCCCATCGAGCAATGACCGGCGGTTTTCGAACCGCGCACGCACACCGCGGAAACGCACATCTTCGGCCCACTCGGGATCGCCGATCGCCACACATAGCCGGCGCCAGGATTCGTCGTTGGTCACGAAGATCGCAAGGTAGCCGGATTTGGTCTCGAACAACTGAGCGGGAACGTAAAAGATGTGAGCTCCCAGCGTGGCGCGATTTGGAGCTCCCCCGCCGTTCAGATACGCGGCAGCCTTGTAGTTGAGTTGCGAGAGCATGACATCGAAGAGCGAGATGTCCACCTGACCGCCCTTGCCTTCGAGAACCTTCGCCACTAGGCCCAGAGCCGCCATGATCCCAGACGAATTGTCAACCGCCGAGTAGCCGGCGAGCGTCGGCGGTCCGGCGGGTTCACCGGTCATTGCCGCCACGCCCACCATCGCCTGGATCACATAGTCGAAAGACGGTAATTCCGAACCTGGGCCGTCGAGCCCGTAGCCGGTCAGCGCGACACAGACGATCTTCGGGTTGTACCGGCTGAGTGCCTCATAGTCGAGCCCGAGCCTCCTTATCGTCGACGGGCGCATATTGACCAGCAGTGCGTCAGCTGTTTTCACCAGGGACCCGAGCTGGGATTGGCCCTGGTCGCTCGCCAGATCGATGTAAACGCTCCTCTTGTTGCGGTTCAGACTGGCGAAGTAGACGTTGTGATCTCCCACGTACTGCGACCCGACCTGTCGCGACAGGTCGCCTCCCGTGGGCTCGATCTTGATCACATCAGCACCGAGGTCGGCTAGAAGCATGCCTGCGAACGGGCCGGCCAGGATGTGACCGACCTCGAGAACCCTGATCCCGGCGAGCGGGCCTTCAGGTGTCACGTAGACGCAGCGATGGTCGCAGAAAGCGACTGCATGCTTTCGATCACCTCAGCCAGTGGGGTACCGGTCGGGTACACCGCGACTGCACCCGCGCCCTGGAGAAGCGCCACGTCGTTCTTCGGGATCGTTCCCCCGACGACCACCACGACCCCGTCCGCTCCCGCCGAACGTAGGGCCGCCACGGTCTTACGCGTCAGGGCGACATGAGCGCCGCTCAGAATGCTGAGTCCGACGATCTGGACGTCCTCTTCCACGGCTACGGCGGCGATCATGTCGGGGCGTTGGCGAATGCCGAGATAAATGACCTCGAATCCCGCGTCACGCAGCCCACGGGCGACGAGCTTCGCCCCACGGTCGTGACCGTCCAACCCGGGCTTGGCCACGAGCACACGAACCGGCATCAGAAGACCACCGGTTGACGGAATTCGCCCCATTGATCCTTCAGAACCCCGACCATCTCAGAGACGGTGCAGTACGCCTTGGCACAGTCCACCAGGTAGGGCATCAGGTTCTCGTCTTCTATCGCCGCAGCATGTCCCAGGTCGCCAAGTCTTCTGCGTACGTCCGCCGAGGAACGGGTGCGCTTGACCTGGTGCAGGCGTTCGAGCTGGCGCGCCCTTCCCACCTCGTCGAATTCGTAGCCCTGGACCTCAGGAGGGTCCTCGTCGGTCTGGAACCGGTTGACGCCCACCACTATCCGTTCGCCGGAGCTGATGGCCTTGTCCACCTGGTACGCCTGGTCGGATATCAGACGATGTAAGTAGCCATCCTCGATTGCGCGGACCATGCCGCCTTGGCTTTCGAGCTCAGCCATGATGTCGAGCACCCGCGATTCGAAGGCGTCGGTCAGGGCCTCGACGTAATAGGAGCCGCCGAGAGGATCCGCGACCCGCGTCACCCCTGTCTCGTAGGCCAGCACCTGTTGAGTACGAAGAGCAAGCGTCGTTGATTCCTGTGTCGGTATGGCGAACGGCTCGTCCCATGCCGCGGTGAACATCGACTGCACTCCACCGAGCACCGAGGCCATGGCCTCGTAGGCCACCCTGACGATGTTGTTCTGGGCCTGAGGTGCATGCAATGACGCGCCGCCCGCCACACACCCCACTCGGAACATGCACGAGCGATCGTTCTTCGCGCCGAACCTTTCCCTGACGATCCGCGCCCATATTCGGCGGCCGGCTCGGTACTTGGCAATCTCCTCGAAGAAGTCGCCGTGTGTGTAGAAGAAGAAAGAGACCTGGGGCGCGAACTCATCGATCGTCATACGTCCTCGCCCGATCACCTCTTCGCAGTAGGTGACGCCGTCCATGAGAGTGAACGCCATCTCCTGAACAGCGTTGGCGCCCGCGTCGCGAAAGTGCGCCCCCGCCACCGAGATCGCGTTGAAACTCGGCACATCCTGGGCGCAGAACTCGATTGTGTCGGCGATGAGCCGCAGTGACGGGATGGGAGGCCATATCCAGGTGCCGCGGCTGACGTACTCCTTCAGGATGTCGTTCTGGATCGTGCCGCGGAGCTTCGACCGCGCCACCCCTTGCTTCTCGCCCACGGCTGTATAGAAGGCAAGGATGATCGCGGCGGTGCCGTTGATGGTGAAGCTCGTGCTGACTTGGTCGAGGGGGATCCGGTCGAAAAGGATCTCTGCGTCGGCGAGCGTGTCCATCGCCACTCCCACCCGCCCGACCTCTTCTTCCACATCGGGGTCGTCAGAGTCGTAGCCGCACTGGGTCGGAAGGTCGAAGGCGACCGAAAGTCCGGTCGCTCCTTGCGAAAGCAGGTACCTGTAACGCTCGTTCGACTCTTCGGCCGTCCCGAAACCCGAGTACTGGCGGATGGTCCACGGGCGACCTCGGTATCCGTCAGGGAAATTCCCCCGCGTGAAGGGAAACTCGCCGGGCGATGGGATTGACTCAGGTGCAGGCAGGTCCTGCGGGCCGTAGCTCGCATCCAGCGCGATGCCGGCTTCGCTACTTACAGTCGAGTCCACGCCGAGCGATCGTATAGGAAATTGTGCTTCTACTAAACCGAGAGTTGTATTATCGGTGCTTGACCTGCCCACGAGGAGACGGTGCCGTGAGTGACCCGAGCTCTGGATCCACCGGGGTACGCGTAGAGGTCGGAGGCGGCATCGCTGTTCTCACGATCGACAGGCCCCAAGTCCGAAACGCAATCGGACTGGCCACGGTGGGCGAGCTCGATTCCGCTCTCGACGAGGTGTCGCGGTCCGACCCCTCGGTACTCGTAATCCGGGGGGGCGGGGACCGCGTGTTCGTTTCGGGTGGGGACCTGAAGGAGCTCAATGCTGTCAGAACTCACGAAGATGCCGTGGCCATGGCCCGTCGGATGCGGCAGGTGCTCGACCGCGTCGCCACGTTCCCCGTTCCGGTCATCGCCGCATTGAACGGACACGCCCTCGGAGGAGGCGCCGAGATCGCCATCGCCGCAGACATCCGTGTAGCGGCCGACGACATAAAGATCGGCTTCAACCAGGCAAGCCTCGGGATCATGCCCGCATGGGGCGGCGCCGAAAGGCTTGCGCAGACGATAGGCCGCGGTAGGGCCATGCTCGCAGTCGCTACTGGCGAGGTCTACGACGCGGTTGCCGCCGAACGGCTCGGTCTGGTGGACATGGTTTTCCCGAGGGAGGCATTCGAAAGCGGGTGGAGGGCCATTGCCGGTCGATTGGCCGCAACCGCTCCCGGCACTGCTCGCTCGGTGAAGTCGGTCATCGCCGCCGCGGTCGGAAGAGCCCATCCCGAGCTCGAAGAACGGGCCGCCGACATATTCGCACGCCTGTGGACCGCGGATGCCCACTGGGATGCCGTCGCAGCCATGCGGGAACGGCCCAAACCGGGCTGAGCGGGCTCCGGCGCCCGTCACACCAGGTCGAGATCGAGCATCCGTATCGCATTGCCGCGCAACACCTTGTAGCGCTGCGCTTCGGTAAGACCGGCGGTCATCTTCTCTACCTCTGCGGTTACGAAAGGCCACGTCGTATCGGTGTGGGGGTAGTCGGTCTCGAAGCAGACGTTGTCTTCGCCCACCTGGTCAATAGATGCCATGCCATGGACGTCGTTCGTAAAGCATCCGAAGATCCGACCGTGGTAGTACGTGGACGGAGGCTCGGGGATCTTCTCGTCGGCCCTTGTCCAGCTCGAGTGGTACTTCCAGGTGTTGTCTGCGCGCTCCAGAGCGTAAGGGATCCAACCGATCTGGCCTTCGGCATAAGACAGCTTGAGCTTGTCGAAGCGCACCAGCACACCCGAGAACAAAAAGTCGGCCAACGACGCCATCGAGTTGTTGCAGGACAACATGATCGATGTCGACGGGGGTGCATCCGGCGAAGCCGACGGCATCTTCGAAGAAGAGCCGATGTGCATGCACACAGTGGTGAGGCTCTCCTGGCAGATGGCGAAGAGCGGGTCCCAGTAGCCAGAGTGGATGCTCGGAAGGCCGAGGTGGGTCGGGATCTCGCTGAAGCAGATCGCTCTCACCCCACGCGCCGCGTTGCGGTCGATCTCAGCCACCGCCAGATCGACATCCCACATCGGGAGTATGCACAAAGGGATCAGCGCGCCCCCCGAATCCGCGCACCACTCCTCGACCATCCAGTCGTTGTAGGCCCGGACACACTCCAGTCCAAGTTCCAGATCCTTGCTCTCCATAAAGGTCTGGCCGCAAAAACGGGGGAACGTGGGGAATGCGAGCGAGCCGTCGACGCCGGCGAGCGCCAGATCGGAAACCCGTGCCGAAGCCTCGTAACAGCCCGGCCGCATCTCGTCATAGGTCATGGCAGCGATGAACATCTTGGAGCGGTCGAACCTGCTCGTGTCGCCATCGGGGGTGGCGTCCAGAGGGATGGCGACATGCCGTTTGTGCACGTAGATCACGCGGTCTTCGTAGACCCAGTAATCCCCCAGACGACCGTCGGTGGTCATCTCCTGCTTGTAGCTCGCTCCGACGTCCAGCGTGAAGTCCCCCCATCTAGCTTGCTCGATGCGTGGACCTTGTCCTCTCATACGGGCGGGAAGGCGCTCCTGCCACAGGTTCGGAGGCTCAACCACATGGTCGTCGACGCTGATGATCTTCGGTAACTCACTCACTGTCGCCACCTTCAGTCAGAATTGCCGAGAGGATCGTGCTGCCGTCCCGAATCGAAGCCGCCGTGCTTGCGCATGAATGTCGTCGCTCGACGGTGGATCCTCCATCCGTCAGGTGTCCGCGTGTAAGCGTCGCGATACCACCCCAGGCGCATGGCATGGGTCTGCTGGTCGATGAAAACGAAGTGCTGCACGCCGGTGGCCTCATCTGAATCCAGGTCGACAACTGGCATGTTTCCGATGAACTGTCCGCGCGGGGCCGCTTCGAGCAGGGCCGGAAAGCGTTCGAGGGTATAGGCGGTGCCGAATGCGTTGTATTCCGCGTCGGGAGTGAACACGTCCAGCCAACGATCCTGCACGGACTGACTGGTGTACGACATGTAGCGGGCGCACAACGCCTGGATCTCCACCATGTCAGAGATGCGTTGCATCTCAACGGTCATCGGACCTCATCCCTCTTCGGCGTCGTAAACGACGTGAACCGACGGCGTCGTCGGCAGTGCTTGGCATGTCAGCACCCATCCGGCCTTGACCTCATCCTCGGTCAGCGCATTGTTCACATACATGGTGGCTGTGCCGACGGTGACCTTGGCCATGCATGTGGCGCAGCTTCCTGACTCGCACGAGAACGGTGGCGCCATGCCTATCTGGCGCGCCGTCTGAAGGATGGTCGTGCCCGGATGGTGGTCGACGCTCTCCGTCCGCCCATCGAGCTCGATCGTGACCCGACACGGTGGGTCGACCGGATCAGAGGTCCGGAGGCGCTCAGCTCTTTCTGCCGGAGTGAAAACCTCGATGTGGATCCGTTGATCCTCGACGCCGACTTCGAGCAAAGTCTCTTCGACCAGGTCCATGAACGGACCCGGGCCGCATACGAAGTACTCAGCCGTGACGCCCCGGATGAATCCGCGCACAGTTGCCCCGTCGATAAAGCCCTGTTCTACATCGAGATGGTGGATGATCTCGAGACGGGGCCCGTACCGCTTACCGAGCTCGTCGAGCGCGGCTGCAAATATGACCGAGTCCCGATCCCGGTTGGCGTACAGGACTCTCACGTTTCGCCCGGTCGCCGCAAGCGCATGCTTCACAATCGAGAGCACGGGAGTCACGCCGCTTCCGGCGCAGATCGCCACGACGTCCGAGTCGCCCGGGCCCAGGCAGAACACACCGGCAGGACAGGTCGTCTCAATGTGGTCACCGGCGTTGAGCGTGTCGTAGAGCCGGTTCGACACGATGCCACCGGGGACGCGCTTGACGGTCACCTGCAACTCTTCGTCGACGCCGGGGGCAGAAGAGATGGAATAGGAGCGAAGGTATGGCTCCCCATCGATCCAGACCCTGAAAGTACAGAACTGTCCCGCCTCGTACCCGAAGGCGACTCTCAGCTCGTCGGGGATGTCGAAAACGAAGGTCCTGGCGTCTTCGGTCTCTCTGACCACCCGCGCTATCCGGACCTTGTGGAACCCGTGATCACGAGGCGCGGCTATCGGCACAGAGGGCTCCGTGATCGCCACCCGTTTATGATAATGGAGTTCTCGGAAAATGGCAACGCTACTAACAACGAGGTTAGGATGATGCCAAATCCCGGGGACGTCAAGCTTTGGCGGTGCTAGAGCAATGGACATGGCAGAGGATCGCTGGCGCCTGCGCTCGGTACCTGAAGACTCGAGGCGCCTTTATTTCGAGAAGGGTTGGTGGGACGACGCCACCCTCGGGGCCATGGTGGCGAACGGCCTGAGCTCGCTCGGGAATTCCGGATTTCGGGTGTACTCGAGGACCCACCCGTTTTCGGGAACTTTCGCCGACATCGACCGGGCGGCTCGAGCGCTTGCGGGGGACCTGAACAGGTTGGGGATCGGTGCCGGCGACGTCATCGTCTTTCAGCTACCGAACTGGGTGGAAGCCGGCATCACCTTCTGGGCCGCGGCCTATCTCGGGGCCGCAGTCGTTCCCATCGTGCATTTCTACGGCCCTAAAGAGGTCGAATACATCCTTAGGTGCACAACGCCGGCGGTGGTGATCACGGCCGACCACTTCGGCCACAGCGACTATCTCCAGATGTACGAAGCTCTGCTTGCCGAGCTCGAGACGGAATCACTGTGGCTCGTGGCCCGCGAATCCGATTCCGGAGACATCCCCGCTCGGGCGCAGGACTTCTCGAGCATGCTCGGTCCCGATCCACTGCGAGAACCAAATGCGGTCGACCCTGACAGCCCGGCCATTGTCGCATTCACCTCGGGCACCACGCGCGACCCGAAGGGCGTTCTCCATTCCCACAGGACCATCGGGTTCGAGACCCGGCAGCTGAATTACATGTTCCCTGCGGGTGGCCCGGCCCAGATCACCGGAGCGCCCGTCGGGCACTTCATCGGCATGCTCAACGCATTTCTGGTGCCCCTTCTTCGCGACCGACCTGTCCATCTGATCGACGTCTGGGATCCGGGAGAGATCCTTCGCACCATGCGCGAGGAGCACCTCGGAATCGGCGGCGGCGCCACTTACTTTTTGACGAGCCTGCTCGACCATCCGGATTTTTCGGATGATCACCTCGAGCTCATCCCGTTCGCGGGCCTTGGCGGCTCTCCGGTTCCGGTGGCCGTCATGCAACGCGCCACGAGACTGGGGATAAAGGCGTTCAGGTCCTACGGGAGCACGGAGCACCCGTCCATCACCGGTTGCCTGCTCGAAGAGCCCGAACTTAAGAGGCTGACTACCGATGGGCACCCCCTACCGGGTGTCGAGATCCGCCTCGATCCGAATGGGGAGATCTTGAGCCGCGGACCCGACTGTTGCGTTGGCTACACCTCCGCGGATCTGACCGATCGGGCCTTCGACGCAGGTGGTTGGTACCGCACCGGAGACGTAGGGGTGATCGACGACGACGGTTATCTGACGATCACCGACCGGATCTCAGACATCATCATCCGGGGTGGGGAGAACGTGAGCGCTCAGGAGATCGAGGAGCTCGTCATGCAGCTCGAAGCTGTCGCAGAAGTGAGCGTCATCGCCGTGCCCGATAATCGCTTCGGCGAGCGAGCCGCAGCTCTGGTGCGAGTTCGAGACGGCATGAAGACTCCCACTCTTGAAGAGGTGTGCGCCCATCTTCAGGTGTCCGGACTCGCCAAGCAGAAATGGCCGGAGTCCCTTCACGAAGTGACGGACTTTCCACGAACCGCCTCAGGCAAGGTCCAGAAGTTTCGCCTGCGTCAACAGGCGCGGGAAGGAAGCATCGAATGACTGCACAAGCGCCGAGGATCTCTCCCATTCCCCCATACGAATGGCCCCCCGAGATGCAGGACGCGCTGCGAGCGCTGCGCCCCTCTGAAATCCGCCATCCTCTTCCTCCACGGGACTCGGACCGTCCGAAGGGTCTCAACGTGCTCGGCACCCTCGCTCGTCATCCCACCCTGGCCCGGGCGTTCCACACCTTCAACGGTCATGTGCTCTTCGGCTCCACCCTGTCTCCGCGCCGACGCGAGCTCCTTGTGCTCAGGGTGGCAGCACTGCGGCACGCCACATACGAATGGGAGCAGCACGTCCGCCTGGCAGACGACGCCGGCATCAACGAAGAAGAGGTCTCACGAGTTGCCGTCGGTCCTGAAGCCGACGGCTGGTCTCCGCTGGAGCGGGCGCTGCTCTCGGCCGCAGACGAGCTCGTCGCAGATGCGAAGGTGACAGACGAAACATGGGCTGCTTTGTCTCTCGAGCTGGACCAACAGCAGCTGATGGACCTCGTGTTCACTGTCGGGGCGTATGACGCCCTCGCCATGGCCCTGCGATCCTTCGGAGTCGAGCTGGACGATGACCTCCGAAAATAGGCTTCTCATTTATGGAGATCGGTGCTATCTTTTTTTGGGTTCGGAACATCGGGAGAACTCGGCATGCCGCACTTCACCAAACCCTCTCAAGGCAGCTGGACAGAGCGTTTCGGGCTCGACACGGGCCCCGTGTCATACGAGGACTCGATCTCGCCCGCCCACTACGAGCTCGAGCGCGATGCCATCTTTCGCCGTACGTGGCTGAATGTCGGACGCATCGAGCAGCTACCGAAGAACGGGTCCTATTTCACCAAAGAGATCGACGCCGCTCGCACTTCGGTAATCGTCGTGCGCGGTACAGACGGCGAGGTGCGGGCGTTTTACAACGTCTGCCGCCACCGGGGGAACAAGCTCGTGTGGACGGACTTTCCCGACCAGGAGGTGAGCGGCGTCTGCAGGCAGTTCACCTGCAAGTACCACGGGTGGCGCTACGGGCTGCAGGGTGAGCTCACCTTCGTCCAGCAGGAATCGGAGTTCTTCGACCTCGACAAGTCCGACTACGGACTTGCCGAAGTGAAAGCCGAGGTCTGGGAGGGGTTCATCTTCGTCAACCTCGACGGGCAAAATTCCGTACCGCTACAGGATTACCTGGGCACGTTCGGCACAGGACTGGCGGGGTATCCGTTCCACAAGATGACGCAGGTGCATAAGTACCGCGCCGAGGTCGGAAGTAATTGGAAGCTGTTCATCGACGCTTTCGCCGAGTTCTACCACGCACCGATCCTGCACGCGAAACAGTCAGTCTCAGAAGAGTCGCGCAAGTTGCAGAACTTCGGTTACGAAGCATTGGCCTACGAGATCGACGGTCCGCACGGGATGGTCTCTTCGTGGGGGGGGATGTCACCACCCAAGGACCTCAACATGGTGAAGCCGATCGAACAGGTTCTCCGAAGTGGATTGTTCGGTCCGTGGGAGTCCCCTGCCCCCGGCATGGAGGAGCTGCCTCCGGCCCTCAATCCTGCGCGTCATCCGGCGTGGGGAATGGACTCGTTCGTGTTCTTCCCGAATTTCATGATCCTCATCTGGAAGACGAACTGGTATCTCACGTACCACTATTGGCCGACCTCCTACAACACCCATATATTCGAAGGCGCGTGCTATTTCCTTCCACCGGCCAACGCTCGCGAACGTCTTGCTCAAGAGCTTGCAGTCGTCACCTTCAAGGAATATGCGTTACAGGACGGGAACACGCTCGAGGCCACTCAGTCCATGCTCGAATCACGCTCCGTCACCGAGTTCCCGCTAAACGATCAAGAGGTTCTGCTCAGACATCTGCACACGACAGCAGGTCGTTACGTAAGCGAATTCGAACAAGGTCGACCCGTGCCGGTTCAGATCCCGGCCGCCTCGTGACGGCTGCCGGTCCAACGGCGACTTTGCCTGCGGAGTTCGCCGACCTGGAGCCGTTCTCTGAATGGGCGATCCCCACGGAGCGCGCACGTTATGCGAAGCGCCTGGCGGCAACGATGGACGAGCTCCAGAGCTTCTACGACGCCGCGTTCTCACGTTTGAACGACGGAGGCTCCTATCTGGATCAGTACGAGTTGAAGTCCATGCCGGAGGACGCCAAACGGCTCCTGTGGCTGTTCTGTTCGCTCGTAACTGTTTCCTTCCCCGTCGAAGTCTGGCGTCAGCCGAGGGTGCCCGACAGTGGTGCTTCGACGTTCGATGCCGTTGTCGAACCCGCCATCTGATCAGCTCGTAGAGCTGTCGGGATCCAAACGATCGATCAGCGAATTGACGAAGGCGACCGTCTCGGTGTGGCCCGCGGTAACCCCGAGTGACCGTTCAATGGACATCACCTGCGACAGACCGGTCATGAGCAGAAGCGCGACGACAGGGGGTAGATCTGTGTCGTCCACCTTCGATGCAGCCAACGCGGCGGTAATTGCCTTCAGTTGCGCGGCGCGATAGCGCTTCGCAAAGCGGGCGATCTCCTGACGGACCGCTTTTCGATGTTTGGCCATCGCCGCGAACTCGATCGCGAAGGCAGTACCACGGGGATCCGTATTGATCTCCCAGAGCTTTCGAAGTGACACCTCGCCGGCAAGTGCCCGCTCGACATGCGCCATGTTCTGTTCGGCACGACGACGGAAGACCTCCTTGAAGAGGTCGTCCATGGTCTGGAAGTAATAGTGCACGAGTTGCGGCTTCAGGCCGGCCTGTACTCCGATACGGCGCGAGCTGACCGCTGCAAACCCCTCCTCTAAAAGGAGTTGCTCGGCGGCGTCGAGGAGCTGGGTCCGCGTCTTCGAATCCGTGGCCCCCAGCCGGCGGGTGGACGTCTCGGTGGGCACGCCTACACCTTGCCACGCCAGGAGCCGGGTGCTAAGAAACTGCTCAAAGTCAGATTTGAGCGATCGCTCAGCATTGCCTGTCACAGCCCGATTCCACTGAACTGAATCCACCGGGGAGCCTCGAATGAGCGACTGGGAGACGACCGACTTCTTCAACGATGCGGACCTGGTGGTCGACCCGTATCCATATTTCGAGCAGCTGCGTAACGCTTGTCCTGTGCTCCCCCTGCCGAACCAGGGAGTGGTCGCGGTCACCGGGTTCGATGAAGCCAGCAACATCTACCTCGACAGCGAGAACTTCTCGTCTTGTATCGCCTTCGTCGGACCATTCGCACAGTTCCCTGTGCCGCTCGAGGGCGACGACGTGAACGACGTGATCGACAAGTACCGCGACCAACTCCCGATGTTCGAGCACATGGTGACGATGGACCCGCCGGCGCACACCCGCGAACGCGCCCTGCTCATGCGCCTCATCACGACAAAGCGCCTGAAGGAGAACGAGGACTTCATGTTGCGCCTCTCTGACCGGTTGCTCGACGAGTTCGTCGACCAGGGTCAATGCGAGTTCATCCGGGCTTACTCGCAGCCTTTCGCCATGCTTGTCGTGGCCGATCTGCTCGGCGTTCCCGAATCCGAGCACGAGCGCTTCCGGGAAGGGTTCGGACTGAGCCACTCACCAGGAGTCCTGGGCGAAGATCAGAGCAAGAGCGAGCTGAACCCATTGTCGTGGCTCGACGATCAATTCACTGAGTACATCACCGAGCGGCGCAGGAATCCCCGCAACGACGTGCTCTCCGATCTGGCGCTCGCTACCTATCCCGATGGAACGTTGCCCGACGTGACCGCGGTCGTGCGGACGGCCAGCTTCTTGTTCGCGGCCGGGCAGGAGACGACCGCCAAGCTGCTGGCAGTCGCTTTGAAGTACCTGGCGGAGCGTCCCGAACTGCAGGATCTGTTGCGTGAACACAACGAGCAGATCCCGAATTTCATCGAAGAGTCCCTGCGGATCGAGAGCCCGGTAAAGGCTGATTTCCGGATGGCGCGTCGCACGACTAGTGTCGGCGGCGTCGACATCACAGCCGGGACACCGGTGATGATCCTGAACGGTGCCGCCAATCGCGACCCGCGACGTTTCGAGGGCTCAGAACAATTCAGGGTCGACAGGCTGAACTCCCGGGGCCACATGGCTTTCGGACGCGGCAACCACACCTGTCCCGGTGCGCCACTCGCCCGTGCGGAGGGACGCGTGAGCCTGGGGAGGATCCTCGACCGCGTCCGCGACATCCGGCTCTCAGACGAACATCACGGACCCCCCGGCGCCCGGCACTACGACTACGAACCCACGTGGCTGTTACGCGGGATCACCAACCTCCACCTCGAGTTCACACCGACCGGAACTGCGTCATGACCCGGGTGGCAGTTGTGACAGGCGGTGCTTCGGGCATCGGGCTCGGGGTGGCACAACAGTTCATCGCCGAAGGCTATGCAGTCGCAATCTTGGACATCAACGACGAAGCCATCAAGCAAGCTACAGACAAGCTCTCCTCGACCGGGGGTGCCGTCACGGCCATTCGAGCCGATGTCACGGACCGCAGCCAGGTCGACGCGGCCTTCGTCACCATTCGCACCGAGCTCGGCCCGGTCAGCATCCTCGTGACGAGCGCAGGCATCGAGGCGTTCGATCCCCTTCTCGACATCACCCAACAGAGATGGGATCAGGTCATCGCAGTCAATCTGACCGGAACCTTCCTCTGTGCCCAGGCCGCAGTCCCCGACATGGTGGCCGCTGGCTGGGGGCGCATCGTCACGATCTCATCTCAGAGCGCTCAGTCGGGCGCTCCCAACATGGCGCACTACAGCGCATCTAAAGGCGGCGTAATCGCATTGACCAAGGCCCTCGCTGTAGACCTGGCCCGCAAAGGTGTGACCGTCAACTCAATTGCGCCGAGCATCGTCGACACCCCGATGGCGCGGGCTGCGACCGAGGCGGGAAACTTCCCCGGCATCGAGGTGATAGCGCCAATGGTTCCACTCGGCCGTGCCGGGACGCCCGCCGACATCGCCGCTGCTTGCTCCTACCTCTGCTCCGACGGCGGCAGCTACGTCACAGGCCAGATCCTGAGCGTCAACGGTGGGATGTACATCTGAGATTCAGTCTGGGTCAAGAGAAACGGGTGTCGCTCTGAAGGTGCGAGCGGAGCCAGCCGCCGATCTTCTCCCACGCCGGTGCTGCCGCCGGATAGTTGAAGTTGATGAACCCGTGAGGTTGGCCCGGATAACACAGCTCTTCCACCTCGACACGGTCATCGCGCAGCCGCCCGGCATAGGCGCGGCCCTCGTCTCTCAGAGCGTCACAGCCGGCGAGCACCACGAGCGCGGGAGGCAGCCCCGACAGCGTCTCGGCGTGCATCGGAATGGCGTAGGGATCGCCGCCGAGGTCACGCCCGCCTCCATACTCCGACCACACCCAGTCAGCGCTTCCGAACTGCTGTCTCGACGGATAGTCCACACCCGGCCCGTCGGTGCAGGGATAGATGAGCACCTGACCGGCGACGGACCGGTCCCGCGCGTCGCGTAGGCGCAGCGCTACGGCTGTAGCCAGGGTTCCGCCTGCGCTCTCGCCGCAGACGAAGACCTGTGCCCGATCGAGGTCGAATCTGGACGCGTTGTCGAGCGCCCACCTCGTCACCGACTCGCAATCGTCGAGACCCGCTGGGTAGGGGTTCTCCGGAGCAAGCCTGTATTCGACAGAAACGACGACGACGTTCGCCGCGCGGGCCAGCTCGCGCGCCACGTTGTCCATGATGCCGATGCTGCCGATGACGAACGCACCGCCGTGGAAATAGACCACGACCCCACTCTGCGGACCGTCGCCACGGTAGATCCGGATCGGGACTCCCGAGACGACCTCGTCGGTGACCTGATCGACATGCGGTCCCTGTACAGGTCCGATCGGGCCACGGGCGAGCGGGAGTATCTCGGGCGGAAACCCTTCCGTCATCCAGTCGGGCTGTGGGTTCTGCGCCAACCATTCGGCTACCCAGGGATCTAGAACGCCCTCGTCGTCAGGTCCCGCGATGCCACTAGACACTCTTGCCGGGGATTATGTAACCGCACACCGGGTCCGCGCCGGATATGAGGTGGAAGGTGGATCCGGAGAATTTGGTCATCCAGTAACACGACTTGGATGCCATCGGCCGCGTGGACCAGTCAACCGATTGGTGCCCGCCCCAGAGGCCGTCGGCCGTGTAG
>JBAPRR010000023.1:0-17098 GCA_049281195.1 Acidimicrobiales bacterium | reverse complement strand
CCCCGTATGCACCGCTGAACGTGGTGATGCCGAAGCGGCTCTTGATGACGTCGTCGACCTCTACGGGCATCGGTGCGGCACCCAACAGCCTGAGTGTCTTGTTCGCCTCGGTTGCCCCGGACAGGGGCATTTCGGGGCGGTCCACGTCGTGCGCCAGCAGGTAGGCCATCGTGCCCAGAGTGGAGGTGATCGTCGCCCCCACCCTGTTCATCTCGGGCCAGAAGTTCGAGACGGAGAACCGCCTGTATATGGCGCCACGTCCTCCGTAGACGAGAGTGCCAAGAACGACCGTTGATATCGCGTTGAAGTGATACAGGGGCAGGGGTGTCCATACAACGTCAGTCGGCTCCCTTCTCCAGCAGATCCCGATCTGTCTGGCGAGGGCCTCGTGATAGTTGTGGCTGAGCATGCAACCCTTGGAGAGGCCCGTGGTGCCACCGGTATAGATGAAGGTTCCGAGATCCGAGGGCTTGATCGAGACCTTCGGTTCGGAGTCGTCGGAGGTCAACACTTCTTCCCAGTCTTTGACCCCCACCCTTCCGACGTTCTGTGGGATCGCCAGGTCCGCGTTCTCGGTGCCCGCGCCTGTGTCTATGTCCTGCGGAGAATCGCCGTCGTCTGCGCTCGTTCGAACGACGACGATGTGATCGAGCTCGGGTAGGTCGTCTGCAACCTGCCTCACCCGATCGAAAAGATCTGCGCCGACCACTACAAGTCGCGAACCGGAGTCCCCCAACTGATGGCGCAGGTACTGGCCCTTGTAGGCGGTGTTGACGGGAACCGCCACCCGTCCACCGAGCACCGTACCGGCCCATGCCAACAACGCCTGTGGGCCGTTCTCCAAGAGAGTTGCGACGCGCTCTCCCTGTCCGATTCCGAGTTGAGTGAATGCGTTGCTCAGTCTACGGGCGGCCTTGGCCACCTCTCGGGCGGTCAGCTTGGTCGCGCACACATCGAGGTACTCGCCGTCGGGATCAGTCTCGAGGCGACGCTCGAACAGTGAGGGGATCGTCAACTGGGGGCCGCCGGCCCACACACCTGCACTCATCGGCGAGCTACTCCTACGGTTGGATCCCCGGCACTCTGCTCCGCCACAGGCGCTGGCTCAAGCGCCGGGCCCGAGACGGAATGGCAGATCGAATATAATCTGCAATCGCTCCCGACCTCGGCGAGGTCTCCCCGAATGGTGAAAGGACGACCGTGTCCCCTGAACGCGAATACGTCGAGAGGATGTTCCCCGAGCCGGTCGACCTCGGGATAGCAGAACCCGACAGGGCGGTCTCATCGGTCTCTCACGGTACGCGCAGCTACCTCGAAGGCGAGGGCGGAGAAGGCGGCGCGTGGTACGAGGGTGGCGGGAGCGCCAAGGACAAGGCCGTAAAGGGCATAACGATCTACCCGCCCACGCGCGGGGTGAAGACCCAGGGGGATGCCTTCGAGCCGGTGAAGATCGGGATCCTCATCGACATGGATCTAAATCAACTACTTGCGGACTGGATCGATCCGACGATCCTGGCCATCGAAGACGCATTGAACGAAGGCGTCTGGGCCAGAAGTCCGATCGAGATCGTGATAGCCGATGCCCGCGGCCTTCCCCGGGAGAACTACCGCAAGGTCATAGAGGGATACCGGTGGCTGGTGGAGCAGGGTTGCGTCGTGGTCCTCGGCCCGATGATCTCCGACAACTCCCTCGTTCTCCAGGACACCGCGAACGAGCTCGGTGTCGCGTGCATCGGATGGACAGGTGCTCATCGTTTCGCGTCGGAGTACTGCTTCACCATCGCCAACGGTGACGTGCCGACCGAAGGGGTCATGTGTGCCAACTGGCTCTACCAGCAGGGGATCCGCAAGGTGGGCCTGTTCTGGGAAGCGGGATCGTCAGGTCGCGACTACGCGGAGTTCTTCCGCGACGAGGCGATGCGTCTAGGGATGATCATCACGCGCGAGGTCAAGCTCGAACCCAATCCCCGTGATCTCGGAGATCATCTGCAGGCGATGCACCAGGCCGGCACGGAAGGGCTCTATTACGGGGGCTACGGGTACTCGGCGATCCACTTCGGACCGGCGCTCAAGGCCCTCGGGTGGGACCCACCGAGGATCATGGGCACAGCGTTCATGTTCTATTCGAACAAGAACGAGTGGGCGTCCGGCATCGAGGGATGGACCGGGATCGACCAGCTCGGCGAGGACGGAGCGAACCCCAACTACAACGCGATGATCCGCCGTTTCGAGAAGCGGTTCGGGAGGAGTACCAGAAACGTCGTCGTGGCGCTGGCGTACGACACGGCGCGCGTAGCGATTCACGGCATAGCGAACGCTGCCATACCCACGCCGAGTTATGTCAAAGACGGGATGGAACGAATCAGGTGGATGCCCGCGGTGAATGGAGGTCCCAGCACCTACATCCAGTTCGGGCCGGGCGATCACAAGGGCTACAAGGGGGACTTCCTCACGATCCGTGAGTTGCGCGACGGGGACCTCAAATTCGGCGGGTACTTCCGTCCTGAATGGCCTTCGAACGAAACCAGTTAGTCAGGTCGATGTGACTGGCCCGTCTCATGCCAATCTGGCCACACTGTTGTTCGAACACCCCTTCAGTCCCGGCGAGGGCCTGATCTTTACGATCGATTCGGCCGTGGACGTCGGTACGGCGCAGTCACAGGCGGCGGCTACAGGCGATTCTTTGCGCGAGCTCGGAGTGGGCCCCGGCCAAGCGGTGGTGGTCTCGCTTCCGAACGGCCCGGACTTCGTGACCGCGATGTTCGGCGTGTGGAAGGCGGGGGCCGTCTTCGTCCCGGCGAGCCCGCGCCAGGCTCGGTCGGAGATGGAACACGTTTTGGCGACCGCCCGGCCGGCGGCGGTGACCGACGAGTCGGGGATGACCCGGACCGAGGGGCCTGCACGCGTGTACGACCCCGACACGGCATTCATCACCTGGACGTCGGGGACGACGGGTATTCCGAAAGCGATCCTCCAGACGCATTCTGCGTACATCGAATTGATCGACAGGGTCCTCGGTCCTTTGCGCGGGCGTCCGGCGGATCCGGAAAAGCCCCCCTCTCCGAATCTCGTACCGGTTTCTCTCGCGCTCAATGCCGGCATCTACAACGTTTTGTTCGGGCTTCGTGCCGGGGCGTCGCTCGTGGTGATGGACCGCTTCGACACCACTCAGTTCGCTACTCTGGTCAAGAGGCACTCCATCCGGTCCACGGTTCTTCCTCCCGCCGCAATGGTCATGCTCTCTGACGACCCGGCGCTGCGCGATCTGAGCCCTTTGAAGTACGTGAGGAGCATCACGGCGCCACTGTCCCCTTTAGCTGCGTCACGGTTCTCCGACAAATTCCACGTGACCGTGCTCAATGGCTACGGGCAGGCTGAGATCGGTGAGGTGATCGGCTGGACCGCAGACGACGCCCGTTCACATCCCGAGAAGATCGGGGCGGTAGGAAGACCGCATCCCAACGTGGCGATCAAGGTGGTGGGACCGACGGGGGATCTGCTCGCTGACGACGAGATCGGTGAGCTTTTCGTGCGGCCACCCCGTATGGCAGCGGGCTACGCGGAAGGTGAGTCCCTCGACGACCGCATCGACCCCGAGGGCTACGTGCGCACGGGCGACTTCGCCCGAATCGATCCAGACGGTTTCGTATGGATCGAAGGAAGGGTGAGCGATCTGATCAACAGAGGAGGGAACAAGGTTTTCCCCGACCGCGTCGAGGAGGTGATCCTGCTGTCGCCCGGAGTGAAAGAGGCCGCGGTGGTCGGAGTCCAGGACCCCAGGTTGGGCGAGGTTCCCATCGCTTTCATCGTGGGCGACGCGACCACAGACGAGCTCGAATCGTTGTGCCGGAAGCATCTCAGCGCATACAAGATTCCGGTCGCATTCGAGCGGGTCGAATCCCTACCTCGAAGCGAAGTAGGGAAGGTGTTGCGCAAAAAGCTCGCTGACCTGTACCGCGATCGGAACCCGGACTAGCCGAACGCCCCAGCCCCTTTCTTCTGAGCGATGGTGTCGTCGTCGTAACCGAGCACACTTCTCATGACCTCATCCGTGTGCTGGCCCACGGTGGGGGCATGAGTAGGAAGCTCTGCTTCTTCGTTGACGACCTTGATGGGGGAGGGCAGCTCGTCGGCACCGAGGCGGCTTTCGGGTATCCACGGGAAGCGGTGCTGGAAATGCGGGTCGTCGGCGATCGTCTTCGGAGTGTTCACGTTCACGATCGGCACGTTGTTCTCCTTGCCGAACGCCACCCATTGCGCTGACGAGCGCGTGGCGAAGATGTCCTTCAGTTCCGCATGGAGGGGTTCGTTACCGACGGCGTGGTCCGCGTACTGGTTCCCGGGATTGGCCTCGAACAGGTCGGCCCGTCCGATTCCTTTGCAGAAGTTCTCCCAGAACTCCCGCTCGGAGGCCTGTAACAGAATGTGGCCGTCGGTCGACCGGTAGAACTGGTACCGGACGCTTTCACGCATTCCCGCTGTACCCGGGGGTCTGCGGCGGTAGTTGTCGGAGGCGTTGCCCGTGACCTCGGATTCCGGACGCTCATAGGCGCGCCAGGTCTCGATGCGGTACCAGTCCATTGCCGCGGCTGCGTCCGACTGCGCCACCTCCATCTGGCAGGGAATTCCGGTGGCCCTGGCTCGGATGATCGCGGCAAGCACGCCCAAAGCACCGAAAAGCGGACCGGCGTGCATTCCCATGGAAGGGTGATCCGGGATATAGGAGTAGCCGTCTTCGTCTTCGTCGGGATTCACCAACCCCGCCCACACGTCGTATGCGATCCCGTGGCTCGGCATCTCCGCGTACGGCCCGGTTGCTCCGTATCCCGAGATGGTGCAGAAGACGATCTTCGGATTGACTTCGACTATCCGCTCGAAGGAAAGTCCCTTCTTCGCCAGGCCTCCCGGGCGCATGGCCTCGATCACGGCGTCCGCCTTGGACACCAGATCGAGGTAGGTGGCCACTCCTTCTGGCTTCGAGATATCGAGCACGATCGAGCGTTTCCCGCGGCCGATGTGAAGGTGCATCAGGGAGACTCCGTCGATGATCGGCCAGGTCATCTGCCGTATGTAGTCACCGGAAGGAGGCTCCACCTTGATGACCTCGGCGCCGAGGTCGGCCAGGTGCGTAGTGAGGGCTCCCGGACCGAGCATGGAGCTCTCGATGATCCGAACTCCGCCCAGTAGCGACGGCGGGGGGCCTGCGTCTGTCATTCAATCCACTCCTCAGTTCGATCGGATCTGTGCGGCTGACGTCGGATGCGCAAGGGCGACAGGGGGGCATCGACCATCAAAAACCGCGATAGCGACCGTACGTCACCTGTGGGCTCCTTGGAGGCGTCGGGCTCGAAAGCTGCCCACTGTTCCCAGGTCGGGACGGCCCACACCAGAATGCATTCGTCGTCCTGGCGCATCGCCGTCCGCCATGCCCCGACAAGCTTCCAGCCGAACTGTTCCCTGTACGAGGCGACCTCTGTGCGCACGATCTCGAGGTGTGAAGTGGCAGTGTGCGGCGCCACGGAGACGATCTCGTGTGCGTACGCTTCGGCGCCACCTGCCGCCATCGCCTCTTCGATCGGAAGCATCCACGGGGCGGGTACCAGAATCCTGTCGAGACCGCCGGATCTCATCGAGGCCGCCTCGGCCCACCACTTGGCGAGCTTCGGATCTTGAAGGTCCCTATTGGACAGCTCGCCCCGAAACGACTTGGCGAGACCTTCGAAGCCGTCTTCCTCCCAGATGTTCACCACCTGAGGCCACCTACCGGTGCTTCCGACCACGCCCCACATCCCGTAGAGGAGCTGTCCGCGATCCTCTTGCGCCATGGGGCTCCAGTTGGCGGCCATGTGGTGCATGTACCGCGACCGGTTGGCGCCGACGATGTCGATCAGCTCGTGGATGTACACCCTGTTGTTCATCGCGCTGAGTTGTTCATGGTGCCGGGTTGTTCGAAGCGCTCAGGCGGTGGCTGCTTCTGTAGCGAGCAGGCCGCGCTCTTTGAAGAGCTTGACGACCTGGTCACCCACGCGGCGCATCATCCGCGCGTACTCGGCTGATGCCTTTTGCCCGTCGGAGCGGCGAAGAGCCCGCAGGATCGCCCGAAGCCCGTTCTTCTCGATGCTGATCGCTTCGGGGACAGACTCGAAGAAGTTGCCCGGAACGAGGGCGGACATCGCCCGCAGTACCACATTGATTCGAGGGGACGACGCAGCGTCGACGATGGTGCTGTGAAACGAGATGAACAAGCGGGTGAGATCGGCGGCGTCCTCGCACTTGGCGAACTCGGTCTCGATGGCACCGAGGCGCTTGAGGAGCTCAGGACCGTCCCTGTCGAGGGCGCGCTCGGTAGCAAAACCGTAGATCAGGCCGAAGAGGTCGTAGTTGTCTCTCACGGCCTGCTCGTTGATTGCGTTGATGAACGCCCCGCGGTGGAGCTCGACCGTCACCCATCCTTCACGCTCGAGGGCAATCAACGCCTCGCGCACGGGGATCCTGCTCACACCGAGGTCACGTGCGAGCTCGTCTTGTGGCACGCGCATCCCGGGGCGTAGTTCTCCCTCGAAGATCAGCCTCCTGATGTGTAGCGCAACCTGCTCACCACTGCTCTTGCGCACCAGCGGCTCAGTGTGGCTGCCGTCTCGCCGAGTTCGCTTCTCGGCCGGCTGGTTGGTTGCCATTCCAATATTGTATTCGTTCTGGCCAATCTGCCAGGGTCCCCGTGCCGGCTTTTGAGCTAGGAGTATAAAATATACAAATGCCACAAGGAGGGGACAGCGGCGAGGGCGTGATCACCGATGAGGGCATCGCCCGGCTGAGGGCGCGGATCGGCGTTCCTGAGCCGCACCCGGTCCCTCCTCACTACCTGAGGCCCGATCTCGACTCGTTCCGGCACGTGGCCGAGGCCTACGGGGACGACAACCCGCTGTGGTCGGACGAGGATTACGCCAAAGAGACGAGATGGGGGTCCCCCATCGCGCCGCCGCCGCTCGTCGGCGGGGACAGCCTCATCGGCGAGGACGAGGTAACCGACATCCCTGCGGACAAGCGGGACCTGATGAAGGGTGATCCCCTGAGAGGAGTTCACGCCTTCTATTCGGCCAGCTCCCGCGAATGGTGGGCGCCGTTGTTGCCGGGCCGGAGGGTGTCGCGACGTAACGCCCTCGTGGGAGTCCTCGACAAGAAGAGCGAGTTCGCCGGGCGTGCCGTTCACGAATGGACCGGCCAGGTGTTCAAAGATGACGCCGGATCGGTTCTGAGCGCGCAGTACCGCCTCATGATCCGCACGCAACGGTCCGAGGCGCGCGAGCGCAAAAAGAACGAGACGATCGAGACGGTCCCGTACACCGACGCGGAGATCGAACGGATCGACGCCCAATACGAGTCAGAGACCAGGCGCGGTGCCACGAGCAGGATGTGGGAGGACGTGTCTGTCGGCGACGCCCTCGGTCCCATGGTGAAGGGACCGTTGCGGGTGACCGACATGATCTGCTGGCACGTCGGGATGGGCATGGGCCTGTACGGGGTCAAGCCTCTTCGCCTCGCATATGAAAATCGAAAGAAGATCCCCCGCTTCTACCACCGGGACGACCTCAACATCCCTGACGTGATGCAGAGGGTTCATTGGGATCCCGAGTTCGCCCGTAGGAGCGGGAACCCCACCACCTTCGACTACGGCAGGATGCGCGAGACCTGGTTGATCCATCTGTGCACCGACTGGATGGGAGACGACGCATGGCTGTGGAAGCTCCAGTGCGAGTTCCGGAGCTTCAACTACGTGGGTGACACCCAGTGGCTGTCGGGAGAGGTGACACGCCACTACATGACCGACGAGGGGATCCCAGCTGTGGACGTGGCGCTCTCCTGCACCAATCAAAGGGGCAAGGAGACCACTCCCGCCAGCGCCACCATCCTTCTTCCGAGTAGAGAGTTCGGAGCGGTGCGCCTGCCCTCTCCGCCCGGAGGACATGGTGCCGGCCTGGAGGACACCCTCCAGGCGATAGCGGAAGGATTCGACCGGTCGTGAGCTTTTCCTACCAGAGCACGGAGGGTCTGAACATCGAGCTTTCTGACGGTGTCCTGTCGTTCACGATCGACCGGCCCGAACGCAAGAACGCGATCGATGACGACATGGTCGCCCTTCTCATTGCTTCATTGGAGTCGGCAAACCAGGACGAGGCTGTTCGGGTCATAGTCCTGCGCGGAGCGGGCAGTGACTTCTGCGCGGGCTTCGACATCTTGTCGCGAAACGCCCGTTCCGAAGCCAAGCCCCGCATCGGGAGCATCCAACGCAGGCTCCCGTCGGAGACGCACCGGCTGATCCCCTTGATCTGCTCGATACAGGTTCCGGTTGTCTGTGCGGTGCAGGGGTGGGCTGCCGGCATCGGTCTTCATCTGGTTCTCGCAGCCGATTTCGCCATCGTCACCGAAGACGCACGGCTGTGGGAGCCGTTCATGAAACGTGGTTTCTCGCCTGACAGTGGCGGAACCTGGCTGTTGCCGCGCCGGGTCGGCGAGGTGCGGGCGCGTGAGATCCTCGTGCTCGGTAGGTCGTTGACCGGTATCGAAGCGGCCGAGTGGCAGATGGTGCACCGCGCAGTGCCCGCAGCCGAGCTCGATGGTGCGGTCAATGGACTGGTCGAGGAGTTGGTGAAAGGGCCGACCGTGGCGATCGGGCTTACCAAGTGGCTCATGCACGCCGGGACATCACAGGATCTCGTGAGCCACCTGGCGAACGAGGGCTATGCCATGGAGCTGTCGTCGCGAAGTGAGGACTTCCGCGAGGGCATCGCCGCGTTCGCCGAGAAGCGCTCGCCGAATTTTAAGGGCAGATGAGCCACAGCACCGCTGAGTCGGACAACAAGGTCGCCGTGGGGCGCGATGCCCCGGTCGACCAGGTGTTGAGTGAGGTCGGATCTTGGATCGACGCCAACGTTCCTTCTTCGTGGCTCGAGGCGGGGAGACGAGGTGGACCCGCCGCCGTACGGCAGGTCCGCAGCCGGGCCGACTACGAAAAGTGGTACCCGGTCTTCGGCGGGTCAGGACTGGCGGTGCCCACTTGGCCCCGGGAGTACGGCGGGCTCGATCTGCCTCAGGCAACCGCGCGCCGTAT
This sequence comes from Acidimicrobiales bacterium, assembly GCA_049281195.1. Taxonomy (GTDB): domain Bacteria; phylum Actinomycetota; class Acidimicrobiia; order Acidimicrobiales; family CAVXTF01; genus JBAPRR01. The sequence goes on along the minus strand of JBAPRR010000023.1, from coordinate 7,989 downwards.
CGACGAGATGCTGCGCCCATTCAATCTCGGTCGGCTCAACCCCCTCGGTCTCAATCTTGCCGCGCCGGCTCTCTTCGCCCACGGGACAGAGGCTCAGCGCCTGCGATTCCTTCCTCCGATCGTCACCAACTCCGAAAGGTGGTGCCAGCTGTTTTCGGAACCGGGCGCCGGTTCCGACCTGGCGTCACTGGCGACATTCGCTGAAAGAGACGGCGACCAGTGGATAGTCACGGGCCAGAAGGTGTGGACCACCTGGGCGCACGTTTCCGACTACGGGGTCCTGCTGGCACGGACCGACACCGACGTTCCTAAACGCAAGGGTCTCACCTATCTGCTGGTGGACCTCCACCAGAAGGGCGTCGACATCCGGCCCCTTCGGCACATGGGCGGAGAAAAGGAATTCAACGAGGTCTTCCTGTCGGGGGCGATCGTGCCCGACACCCAGCGCGTGGGCGAGACAGGCGATGGGTGGAGAGTGGCCAATGCCACGCTGTCGGGCGAAAGGCAGATGGTCTCGGGCTCCGGCTCGGGGGGAGTGGACCGCATCGGTGGATCGGGTGTCTCACATCTGATCGAGATGTTGCGGGACCGCAAGGAGGAATCTGGCGGCGGTGCGGTGGAGATCGACCGGTTGATGCGTCTCTACGCCGAGGAGAAGGTAAGGGAATGGACCAACCTCCGGGTGCGTGCCACAGTGCGCGCCGGACGGTCCCCAGGTCCGGAGAGCTCGATCGGAAAGGTGCACCAGGGAGAGCTCAACCAGCGACTGCAACTCGCCGCGAACGACCTGCTCGGGCTGGGGTCGGTGGCCTGGCCAATACCAGGGTCGGCGGAATCGTCAGAGACGCCCGATGAATGGGCGGCCTCTCTGCCATACGAAGTGAAAGGGATGCTCAGAAGCAGGGCCAACACGATCGAGGGCGGCACAACCGAAGTGAACAAGAACGTAATAGGAGAGCGCGTGCTCGGACTGCCGAGAGAGCCCGATCCATACTCCGCCAAGCCTTGGCGCGAAGTGCCGAGGAGCTGATGACTGACTTTTCCACGCTGCAGGTCGAACGCAAAGGACCGGTCGGCTGGTTGGTGTTCAACCGTCCCCGATCTTCCAACGCCATGGATGCGCGCATGTTGGAGGAGCTCGAGTCTGCCTGGACCGTCCTCGACTCCGACCCCGAGGTCCGGGTGATCGTGAACACCGGCGAGGGACGCGCATTTCAGACTGGTTTGGACATGGTTCAACTCAGCCGCGAGCCCGGAGCGTTAAGAGAGCAGTCGAGGCGGGCGAAGGCCGCAGAGTTGAAGCTCACCGCGTGGCACAACAAAGTGTGGAAGCCGGTGATCGCCGCGGTGAACGGGTTGTGCGCCGGCGGGGGCCTGCACTTCGTGGCCGACGCCGACATCGTGATTGCTTCGTCGAACGCGCAGTTTCTCGATCCTCACGTGTCGGTGGGCCAAGCCAGCGCGTTCGAGACCATCGGACTGGCCCGCAAGATGCCATTCGAGGCCGTGATGAGGATGGCCCTGGTCGGCCGTCACGAACGCATCGACGCCGGGCGCGCTCTAGATCTCGGGATGATCAGCCAGATCGTCGATCCCCCCGAGCGACTGCGCGAGGAGGCTCAGGCGCTGGCAGAGAAGATCGCGCAGAACTCACCCGCGGCGATGAAAGCGACCAAGCAGGCTTTGTGGGGTGCGCTCGAATCGGGCCTGACCGACGCCTGTCGCGACGGTGGCGGGCACCTGGTGTCGATGTGGGGACATCCCGACCAGACCGAAGGACCGCTTGCGTTCTCAGAGAAGCGCGAGCCGATGTGGAAGTGATCCCGATGAAAGTGACGGAGAGACCGGGGTGTCCGAGACGATGAGCGCGTCCTACGAGTGCCTCCTCATCGAGAGGCACGGGCCTGTCGGGTGGTTGATCAACAACCGTCCACAACGCCTGAACGCCATGAACGCCAAGATGCGCGACGAGTTCGCCGTGGCCTGGCGTGAGCTTGACGAGGATCCCTCTGTACGGGTCATCGTCCACACGGGCCAGGGAAAGGCCTTCCAAACCGGTGTCGACGTAGTCGAGATCGCGTCAGACGGCGTAGGCATGGAGCGCTACAGGCAGTCGGTCGAGGACTTCGATCTCCACTTCACCGCGTGGCACCAAAAGGTGTGGAAGCCGGTGATCACCGCGGTCAACGGGATATGCGCCGGCGGAGGCTTCCACTGGGTCGCCGATGCCGACGTGGTGATAGCAGCGTCTGACGCCCAGTTCTTCGACCCGCACGTCTCAGTGGGGCAGGTCGTCGCTCTCGAGGCCATCGGACTGACCCGCAAGATGCCCTTCGAGGCGGTCATGAGGATGGCGCTGGTCGGCCGCCACGAACGAATCGACGCCAGGCGCGCTCTAGATCTCGGGATGATCAGCCAGATCGTCGATCCCCCGGAGCGACTGCGCGAGGAGGCTCAGGCGCTGGCAGAGAAGATCGCGCAGAACTCCCCCGCGGCGATGAGGGCGACCAAACAGGCATTGTGGGGTGCGCTCGAATCGGGCCTGACCGACGCCTGTCGCGCCGGGGCCGCGCACCTGGTTTCGATGTGGGGGCATCCCGACCAGACCGAAGGCCCGCTTGCTTTCGCCGAAAAGCGTGAGCCGATATGGGCGCCGCCTGAAGCAGGCTCGGCTTGATCACCGGCGAGCTTCTGACCCGCGTTCTCGACGCGGCAGGTGTCGAGGCCATATACGGAGCGCCCATCTTCGGCCTCGATGTTCTTCAGATGGATCCTCTGGTGGCTAAGACCGTGGCGCGGGCTCACGAGCGCGTTCACGGCCGGTTGGCTGCGTCGCATTCCGGTGTTGGCACGCTCCACGTAAACCCGGGCGCTGGAATGGCCACGCACCGGGTCGTCGTAGAGGATCCCGGGGACATCGCCTCCTTGCTCGATGTACCCATGCGTGGCGGAGTCGAGATCGAGTTGAGAACCGACCTCAGAAATCCGACCGATGTCCGGGTGGGAGAAGCGACGGGACCCGACCGGTGGACCGATCCGTCCGAACAGGTTGTCGACCAAATCAGAAAAGCGCCGCGCATCACGGTTGTGTGCGGACCCGGCGTGGTCCGTGACGATGCGGTCGCGGGACTGCACCAGCTCGCCGCCTCGGGGGGTCTCGGTGTGCTCAACACCTGGGGAGCGAAAGGCGTCTTCGACTGGAGGAGCATCCATCACTTTGCGACCGTGGGTCTCCAGCGCGATGACTTCGACCTCGGCGGCCTGCCTCAATGCGATCTCGTCATCGCCACCGGTATCGATCCTCTCGAGTCACCGGTGGAGCTGTGGGGCGCGGTTCCGCATGTGACGGTCGAAACGTCAGCGCTTTCCAGGCTGGCGGAGTCATGGCCCCACGCGCGGGCCACTCCCACCATGCCTGTGCTGCGCGAGCGCTTGGCCGCTGTCACCCAGAGCGGGTGGACCCGGCACATGGCCCCGCTCGGCCCGACCAGGGTCACACTTACCTATTCGCGAACAATCGGTTCCGGCATCGTGGCCGCCGACCCGGGCGTGGCCGGTTACTGGGTGGCGAGGACGTTCGCCACCAAAGTGCTCAGGAGCGCGGTGGTCCCCTCAGAGCGCGACTCGAGGGGGAGCGCGGTGGCCGCATGTCTCGTGGCCAGGCTTCGCCGCAGGCACATCCGTTGTTTGGCGGTCACCGATGCGCCACTGTCCGAGGAATCCGAGTTGTTGCTCGAGGAGGCACTGCGCATGGGGATCTCCATACCTGTGGAGGTGTGGGGACCCGAAGGCGACGCTCTTTCTGCATCCGAGCACGAGGAGAGACTCAACCTGGCCGTGACCGGTGATCTGAATGGGGCGTGGACGCTCGCCACCGACGGCAATCAGATGGGCCAGATGATCGAAGCCGCTGGTCCCGTAGTGGCCTGGACCTGACGCCTGCCAACAGTGCCCCGGTCCGGAGCACCAGCAGGGTCCACAAGTTGCAGAAGATATTATTTATTCATGGTCGCCGGATCTCAGAACCCTGAACCTCCGGCACCTCTTTCCGGCGTGCGGATCCTCGCGCTCGAGCAGATGCAGGCGCTGCCGTTCGCGACGCAACTGCTGGCCAGGCTGGGCGCGGACGTGGTGAAGATCGAGCCGCTTGCCGGCGAGCTCGGACGGGCATCGCTTCCTGACATGGCGGACCAGACCGGAGGCCGCGTGGGAGCGACCTTCCTGCGCAACAATCTCGGCAAGCGCACGCTCAGCATCGACCTCAAGAACGAAGCCGGTCGGGATCTGGTCCTTCGCCTGGCGCCTCGCTTCGACATCTTCGTGGAGAATTTCAAGGCGGGAGCGGTCTCGCGTCTCGGTCTCGGCTACGAGGAAGTAAGGGTGGTCAATCCCGAGTGCATCTACCTGTCGATCTCCGGTTTCGGAAATGGTCCGTCGCCATATCGCGAATGGCCGGCGTATGCGCCGATCGTCGAAGCGATGTCGGGGATATACGAGTTGAAGCGCATCGGCGACCAGCCGCCTGTGGTTTCCCCGGTCGGCGCTCTGGCCGACATCGGAGCAGGCCTGTTTGCCACGGTTGCGATCCTCGGCGCGCTGCGCCAGAAAGATATGACCGGGAAAGGTCAGTACGTCGATGTGGCGATGTTCGACTCTGTGGTGGCAATGACAGACATCGTCGCCAACCTGTGGTCCCTCGGACTGCGCGACGGAGAGCTGAGCCCGGTGATCAATCATGGGTTCCGCGCCCGCGACGGATGGTTCATCATCCAGGTTGGTCGCGAGCATCATTTCGCCCGGTTGGTAGAGCTGATAGGTCGGCCGGAGTGGATAACCGATCCGCGCTTCGCCACCCGTCACGGGTGGATGGATCACCTCGAAAGTGATTTACGCCCCGCTCTCGAAGCCTGGGCGTCAACGATGACCAAGGCTCAAGTGTGCGAGGTGCTGAGCGACGCAGGGATAGCGGCAGGCCCGTGCCTGCGGCCGGAAGAGCTGGTCGTCGATCCGCACATAAAGAGCCATCGCATGCTGCTCGAGATCGAAAGGACCGACGGTGTGGCCCAACCGGTCTTGGTGCCTGGCAACCCGATAAAGCTGAGAGGAACCGCCGACAACAACTCGAGTGTCCCGTGGCTGGGCGAGAACACCGATGAGGTGCTCAAAGAAGAGCTCGGTCTCTCCGACGGGGAGATCGAAAAGCTCCGCGCCCGGTCGGTGGTGGGATGAGAGCTCCTAGCGAGGTGTGATGACGACAATTGTGCTTCCCGATCAACATTCCGCAACGCTGACTGAGGAGATCCCGCTCATCGTCGATCTCGACGCTCATGTCGTCGAACCGCGCGACGTGTGGTCGAGCAGGCTTCCCTTGCGCTACCGCCACACCGGGCCGCGCATCGAGTACCTGCCGGCGGGGGAGCTCGTCTTGGACGGCGGTGCCTACATCGAGCGGCCGGGGACTGAGGGTCCGCTCGCGTCGTGGTGGCACTACGAGGACCACATGTACTCGCTCAAGCGCATGATCGCGGCCGCAGGCTATCCCGCCGACGAGATCACTCTTACGAGCATCACCTACGAGGAGATGCGGCCGGGGTGTTACGACGCGGCCGCACGCATAGCCGACATGGACTTGAACGGTGTGCAAGCCCAGCTCGCCTTTCCCAACTACCCGCGGTTCTGCGGCCAGCTCTTCCTACGGGGGAAGGACAAGGACCTCTCGCTGCTCTGCGTTCAGGCCTACAACGACTGGATGGTCGAGGAGTGGTGCGCCCCGAGCGGCGGGCGACTGATCCCGCTGTGCATAGTGCCGCTTTGGGATGCCGAGCTCGCGGCCGCAGAGGTGCTTCGAAACGCGGAGCGCGGGGTGAGGGCCGTGGCGTTCAGCGAGCTACCTCCTTATCTCGGCTTGCCGAGTATCTACAGCGGCTACTGGGAACCGTTCTTCTCTGCGTGCGAAGAGTCCGAAACGGTGGTCTGCATGCACATCGGGTCCGGCACGAAGACGCCGCATACCTCAGACGACGCTCCTGATGCCGTGGACGCCACCATCCTCTTCGGCAACAGCGTCGCCAGCATGGCCGACTTCATGTTCTCGGGCCTGCTCGATCGCCGGCCTGACCTGAAGCTTCTTTATGCGGAAGCGCAGATCGGCTGGATCCCGTATCTGCTCGAAAGAGCCGACGACGTTTGGGAGACACATCGCGGTTGGAGCGAGAGCAAGCTCCATTGCCCGCAACCGCCCTCCTTCTATTACCGCCGGCAGATCTACAGCTGTTTCTTCAAGGACAGGGTGGGCATCGATCTGCTCGAATACGTGGGGGAGGATCACATCGCATTCGAGACCGACTACCCGCATCAGGACGGAACCTGGCCGAACTCGAGAGATGCCGCGGCTTCGCAGTTCGGTCATCTCGAACCCGAGACGATCAACAAGATTGCGCGAGGCAACGCCATAAGGCTTCTCGGTCTCGACCTCGAGCCTTGAACGCCGGCAGCGGGATCGAGACGATCCCAGCCGTCTTGAAAGAGGCGGCTGACGATTTCGGAGATCTCGAGGCCGTGGTCGACGGCTCATGGCGAATCAGCTTCCGCGACCTCGCCGGTTCGGTTCACGATGCCGCGCTGGGGCTGATCGCCAGCGGCATCGAACCCGGCGACCGGGTGAGTATCTGGGCTCAGAACTCCCTCGAGTGGATCGTGGCGAGCTTTGCCGTCTATTCGGCCGGGGGGATACTGGTACCGATCAATACGCGATTCAAGGGGAACGAAGCCGGGCACGTTCTCAACACGGCCGGGTCCAAGCTTCTGCTCGCGTCGACCGATGCGGCGGGCACCGACCTGGTGGCTCTGCTCGACGATGCGGACAGCGGGCTCCTTTCCTCCGTGGAAGAGGTCGTCGTTCTTTCCGGCCCGCAGTCCAGGGGTCTCGCCAGTTGGCCTGAGCTAGTGGCCAGATCGGTGAAGGCCGATGCTGAGGAGCTGACGCGTCGAGGTGAGTCGATCGACGGCGATGATCCGTCCGACATCATCTTCACCTCGGGAACGACCGGTAAGCCCAAGGGAGCGGTTCTCACCCACTCGGCGAGCGTGCGCACGTACATGGCGTGGTCGGAGCTGGTGGGGCTGAGGCGGGGGGACAGGTACCTGATCGTCTACCCGTTCTTTCACACGGCAGGGCTCAAGTCCGGGGTGCTCGCGTGCGCGCTTCGCGGATCGACCATGATCCCGCAGGCCGTGTTCGACGTGGAGACCATTATGGACAAGGTCACCACGGAGCGGATCTCGATGCTCCCCGGGCCCCCCACAGTTTTCCAATCGATACTCGACCATCCGGCCTTCAGCAGCTTCGACCTTTCCAGTCTCAGGTTGTCGGTCACCGGAGCGGCCACGGTTCCCGTCGAGGTGGTGAGGCGCATGCGCGACGAGCTGAAGTTCGAGACGGTGGTGACCGGCTACGGGCTGACAGAGACGACAGGCACTGTGAGCATGTGCCGCCACGACGATCCTGCTGAAACGATCGCCACGACCGTGGGTCGCCCACTACCCGGGGTCGAATTGCGGATAGTGGACCATTCGGGTGCGGAAGTTCTTCACGGTTCCCCCGGCGAGATCTTGGTCCGTGGGTTCAACGTCATGAAGGAGTACTTCTGCGATCCGGAAGCAACCGCGTCGGCCATTGACGCGGACGGCTGGTTCGGTACCGGCGACATAGGCCTGGTGGATGACGGCGGCAACCTGCGGATAACGGACCGCAAAAAGGACATGTTCATCGTGGGCGGCTTCAACGCCTACCCCGCTGAGATCGAGGGGATCATGGTCGTGAACCCGGCGATCTCCCAGGTCGCCGTCATCGGGGTTCCCGACGACCGCCTGGGTGAGGTCGGAAAGGCCTTCGTGGTGGTCCGCCCGGGAGCGAGCCAGGACGAGGGCGAGATCCTGGCGTGGTGCCGGGAACATATGGCCAATTACAAGGTTCCCCGGAGCGTCACG
>JBAPRR010000022.1:0-7343 GCA_049281195.1 Acidimicrobiales bacterium | reverse complement strand
GTCAGGGGGATCCCGACTATCAGGTCATCGACGGGATCGAGATCTACAAGTACAAGCCTTATTCAGGCGGGCTCGGAACGATCGGCTTCCTGATCGAGTACGTCTATTCGTTCTGCGCCACCGCGTGGCTCGTGTCCAAGGTGTGGCGAAAGAAGCACTTCAGCGCCCTTCAGGCCTGCAACCCACCTGACATCTTCTGGCCACTCGGACTTCTGTTCAAAGCGCTGGGGCACTCTTACTACGTGTTCGATCACCACGACCTTTGCCCTGAGCTCTTCGAGTCCCGGTTCCCCGACGGGTCGCGTGTGGCCTACCTGGGACTGAGGGGGCTGGAGAAGGCCACATTCGCCACCGCGTCGCGTGTTCTGTCCACGAACGAGTCCTACAGACGCAAGGCGCTTGAACGGGGGAACAAAAAGCCTGAGCACGTGACGGTGGTACGAACAGGACCGGACGCCAACAAGCTCCGCGCCGGGGATCCCGACTTTTCGCAACGCCGTGGCCGGCGCTATCTGGCGGCGTACATAGGGGTGATGGGACCCCAGGACGGCGTCGACATAGTGGTTCGTGCCGCCGACATCATCATCCACAAGCTCGATCGCCACGACGTCTCTTTCACTTTGATGGGGAAGGGCGATTGCTTCGACGAGCTGGTCGCTCTTCGTGACGAGCTCGGGCTCTCCGACTACGTCGAGTTCACCGGACGGGCTCCCGACGAGCTGGTCGCAAAGGTGCTGTCCACCGCTGATCTGGGTCTCTCTCCTGATCCGAAGAACCCTCTGAACGACGTGTCCACTATGAACAAGACCATGGAGTACATGGCATTCGGGATTCCGACCGTAGCGTTCGATCTCATAGAGACCAAGGTTTCAGCTCAGGACTCCGCCGTCTACGCGAAGCCCAATGAGATCGAGGACTACGCAAGGAAGATCCTCGAGCTTTTGGACGACGAGCCGAAGCGCAAAGAGATGGGGATCATCGCCAGAGAAAGGGTAGAAGACGAGCTCGCTTGGAGCCATCAGCGAGGCAATTATGTGAGGGTGTACGACGAGCTCCTCGGGAATGCGCCGCGTGTGACGCGCAGCGAGCCCGAAAGATTCATCAGCGCCAGAACGGCCTGAGAAAGGTTCACCTGTGTGCGGGATTGCGGGCTGCTACCAGCAGACCGACGGAGAGTCGATCGTCAGGCTGATGAACGACAGGATCGCGCATCGCGGGCCTGATGCCGACGGGCTGCACTCATTCAACGACTCGCGGGTGAACGTGCAGCTTGCGCACCGCCGCTTGTCCATCATCGATTTGAGCGCGGCCGCCGATCAGCCGTTCAAGAACGACGGCATGGTCATCTCCTACAACGGGGAGCTCTACAACTACAAGGAGATCCGCGCCGAGCTGTCACGGGCCGGCGTCAAATTCCGGACCACCTCCGACACAGAGGTGGTGCTGGAAGCATGGAGGCATTACGGGCCTGCCGCGCTCAAGAGATTCCGTGGCATGTTCGCGTTCGCCCTTCTCGACGAAAAGACCGGGAAGCTCTTTTTGGTACGCGACCAGTTCGGCATAAAGCCGCTGTACTGGTCGTCCCGGCAAAACGGTGTCGTCTTCGCGTCGGAACTGAAGGCCCTCGTCGCCGCGATCGGCAAAGAGCTGGTGGTCGATTCCGCCTCTCTCGTGGCTTCGATGCTCTACTACTGGGTCCCCGATCAGCGATGCTCGCTCGCCGGGGTGCAGAAGCTCCCCCCGGGTTGCTACATGGAGATCTCCCCCGACGGCAAGATCTCGACCGAGCGCTACTTCTCGCTTCCCGATCTTGCCATGGACGCCAGCTACGGTCCGAAAGAGGACCTGCGCGAGGTCGTCGAGGCATCGGTGAAAGCACACCTCGTCAGTGACGTTCCGGTGTCCGCATTCCTGTCAGGCGGCCTCGACTCGAGCATCATCACGATCCTCGCTCAGCGTTCCAACCCGGACATGGATGCCTACACGATCCGGTTCCGCGAGCAGGACCAGAAGCTCGAGGCGATGCCCGACGACGCCCTCTATGCCCGGAAGCTCGCCGATCAGTTCGGTATACCGCTTCACGAGATCGAGATAGCTCCTGACATTGTGGAGTTGCTTCCGCGGATGGTCGACATCCTGGACGAGCCGATAGGCGACGCGGCTGCGATCAACACATTTCTGATGTGCGAGGCCGCTCGCGAAGCCGGCGTCAAGGTTCTGTTGTCCGGGACCGGTGCAGACGAGCTGTTCGGCGGGTACAGAAAGCAACTGGCGTGCGTGATGGCTGCCCAGTACCAGCGCGTCCCGCGGCCGCTACGCGAGCTTGCGGACAAGGCGGTCGGTGCGCTTCCTGTGGCCACCGCGGGCCGGGGCTTCCGGTACGCCCGGTGGGCCAAGCGTTTTCTGACCTTCGCGGAGCTACCGGAGGAAGAGGCTTTCCGGCGCAGCTACACGCTCTACGACCCACCCGAGCTGGCGGCCCTGGTGAACCCCGAGCTGGCGTCGTGTGTCGACGATGTGATCTCCGAGCATCGCGACACCTACTGGGACACCGGCCTTCACGATCTCGAAAATCGGATGTGCCTGGCCGATTCGAGGATGTTCCTTCCCGGTTTGAACCTCACCTACACCGACCGGGCGAGCATGGCGGCGTCCACCGAGGTGCGGGTGCCGTTCGTGGATCCGGTGGTGGCGAGGGCCGCTTTTTCGCTTCCGGGTTCGGACAAGATCCGCCATCGTCGCCAGAAGGTCGCTCTCAAAGAGGCCGCACGGTCGTGGCTGCCAGACGAGATAATCGACAGACCGAAAGGGTCGTTCAGTGCGCCGCTTCGCGCCTGGGTCGGCCACGAGCTTCAACCGGTCGTCAACGACCTGCTGATGAACGGAGAGCTGGTTCAGACGGGCTTCATAAGAAAGCCGGCGCTCGACCGTCTGGTCGAAGAGGAGCGCACCGGGCGCGAAGACCGTTCTAAGCAGATCTGGCAATTGCTGACGCTCGAGCTGTGGCTGAGGAACGTCACCAGCCTCGGCGTGGCGAGCTAGGACGATCGCGGGAGGGCACATGAAACAGGTTGCACAGAACTACCGCTCAGGAGAGCTTACCGTGCTGGACACGCCGCCTCCGGCGCTCAGGCCGGGCGGAGTGCTCGTCAGGTCTCTCTACTCGCTCATCTCGACCGGCACCGAGGTGATGAAGGTGAAAGAAGCGCGGCTGTCGCTCGCCGGCAAGGCGCGTGCGCGACCGGAGCAGGTCAGGCAGGTCGTGGACACGGTGACCCAGCAGGGCCCTGTAGCCGCGTACAAAAAGGTGATGAACAAGCTCGACAGCTACACGCCGCTCGGGTATTCGCTTTGCGGAGTAGTGGAGCAGGTGGGGGCGGGCGCCGAGGAGTTCAGCGTGGGCCAGCTCGTGGCCTGCGCCGGAAACGAACATGCCCTCCACGCCGAGGTGAACTGGGTACCGGTCAACCTGTGCGTGCCTGTTCCAGAACACGTGAAGCCCGAGTTTGCGGCCTTCGCCACGGTCGGGGCGATCGCCATGCAGGGGGTCAGGCGTTGTGAGGCACAGCTCGGAGACACCGCCTGTGTGATCGGGCTCGGGCTGGTCGGCCAGCTCGCAGTGCAGCTGCTGGTGGCGGCGGGAGTTCGCGTGGTCGGGCTCGACCCCGTCGCGGAGCGTTGCAAGATGGCTGAAGCCGCGGGCGCCATGTCCTGCACCAGTCCGGACGCCGAAGGGATCGACCGCATCGGACGGGTCCTCGCTGACGCCACCGGCGGGCTCGGGGCCGACCACATCCTCATCGTGGCCGGCGGAACTTCGAACGGACCGGTCGAGGCGGCTGCCACTCTCGCCCGCGACCGGGCCACTGTCGTCGACATCGGAAAGACCCGGCTCGATCTGCCGTGGAACGCCTATTACGACAAGGAGCTCGACGTCCGTTTCTCGCGCTCGTACGGGCCCGGTCGTTACGACGACCGCTACGAGCTCGAGGGCATCGACTATCCGGCCGGATACGTGCGTTGGACCGAGCGCAGGAACCTGGCGTGCTTCATTGACTTGATCGCCAGAGAAGAGCTCGACGTCCTGCCTCTGGTGAACGGGACATTCCCCGTGGACAAGGCGGTCGAGGTCTACGACCAGCTCGCCTCGGGAGAATTGAAGGGCGTGGGTTTCCTTTTCGAATACCCGCGTCCGGAAGAAGACCCCGATCATCCAGCCGCAACGCATCCGCCGAAGCTGACCATTGCAAAGCCCGCGGGCACTACGCGCGTCAATAGGGCTCCGCGATCCACCGTGAGCGTCGGATTCATCGGCGCGGGTAACTACGCGTCTTCGATGTTGCTGCCTCACCTGACCGGAAAGCCCGATGTCGAACTGCGGCGCGTGGCCACGAACCGATCGCTGAGCGCACTCGATGCCAAGCGCAGGTTCGGCTTCGCCGACGCCAGCACCAACTCGGACGACATCTTGTCGGACGACAGCATCGATTGCGTTTTCGTCGTCACCCGTCACCACTCGCACGCCGACATCACCTGCCGCGCCCTCGAAGCAGGCAAAGCCGTCTTCGTCGAGAAGCCCCTGGCTCTCACGGAGGATCAGCTGACCGCGGTGCTCGATACGGTAGAGAGAACCGGAAACGACCGGCTCATGGTGGGATTCAACCGGCGCTTCGCACCGATGTTCACCGAGATGCGCACGCGCTTCGGCTCGCGCACGACCGGATCGGTGGCCCGTTACGCCGTGAACGCGGGAACGCTCGGATCACGCAGCTGGTACAACGACGAGAAGCTCGAGGGTTCGCGATTCGCCGGTGAGGGAGGGCATTTCATCGACACGTTGAGCTGGTGGTTCGACGCGCTTCCCACGGAAGTCTTCACCATGACCACAAAGGATCCTCACGACCTGCTGATCAACCTGCGGTTCTCCGACGGCTCCATCGCCACGTTGACATACGTGACGAACGGGAACTCGAAATTCCCGAAAGAAGTCTTCGACGTTTCGGCTTCCGGATCCACAGCCAGACTGGACAACTTCCGCAGTGCCTCGGTGTGGTCGGGCCGACGCAAACGCGTGGCGCGCACTTTCGGCTCTCTCGACAAGGGCCAGGCCGGCCAGCTCGAGGCATTCCTCACCTCATTGAAGACCGGTTCGAAGATGCCAATCTCGTTGGACTCCCTCGCAGCAACGACCCGTGCCACGTTTGCGGTGGCCGCGAGCCAGGCATCCGGACGTCCGGAGACGGTTTGAACACGTCGCGTCTCGGCTGGTACCTGAGGCGCATCCAGCGCATGTCACCGACCGAGGTGGCGTGGCGCGCCCGCGACACGGCCTTTCACGAGCTGTGGAAGCGCCGACAGGTTCGACCGGGTGCACCCATCGGCCCCGAGACGAGGCTCCCCGGACCGGCGATCACGTCGACGCTTCCCGACGGAGTCTCCGACCTCATCGCCGTGGACGCGGCCAAGGCCCTCCTGGCGCAAGCAGACGAGATCCTCGCCGGCACACTGGTCCTGCTCGGTGTGGAGAGGACCGATCTGGCGGCTCCCGATTGGTTCTTCGATCCGGTGACAAAGAGGCGAGCCCCGTCCGACACCTACGCGTTCAACATCGCCCATCGTTCGGAAGAAGTGACCGGAAACATCAAGCAGGTGTGGGAGATCTCGCGGCTCCACCACCTCACGGTGCTTGCCGCGGCGTGGAAGTTGTCGGGAAACGACGCTTACGCGGCCGCGGTGAGCGACCAGCTGCGGTCGTGGTGGGAGCAGAACCCCTTTCTTTCCGGGGTCAACTGGACGAGCGGGATCGAAGTCGGTATCAGGCTCATCAGCTTCGTATGGATCAGACGGCTGCTCGACGGGTGGACGGGAATAGCGGATCTTTTCGAGAACAACCCACTGGCCATTGCCCAGATCAGGTGGCATCAGGAGTATCTGGGCACGTTTCAAAGCCGCGGTTCCTCCTCGAACAATCACGCGATCGCAGAGGCGGCAGGGCAACTGACCGCGAGCTGTGCGTTCAGGTGGTTCGACCGAAGCGACAGGTGGAGGGATCAGGCCGCTCAGCTGCTTCAGAAGGAGCTCGAGCTCAACACCTTCCCGAGCGGGATGAACCGCGAGTTGGCGAGCGAGTACCACTGGTTCGTAATCGAGCTCGGCATCGTCTCTGCCGTAGAGGCGGACGCCAGCGGGCATCCGTTGTCATCGGCGACTTGGGACCGTCTGGCCCGGATGCTCGATGCGGGCGCAGCCGTCCTCGACTCCACACTCGAGCACCCCCGACAAGGCGACGGCGACGACGGGAAGGTGCTCGTCACCGATCCGTTCGAGATCAACCGCTCGGCCATGCTTCTTTCCGTCGGCGCTTCGGTGATCGGGCCCGCGCCGTGGTGGCCGAAAGTGGAGCCCACCGTGACCAGCACCCTGCTCGGCGCCATGTGCGACACAAGGACGCGGCGGCCCGCCTCCACACCACGGACCAGACCGTCGCATTTCTCCGACGCCGGGATCACCGTGCTCCGTACGCCAGAAAGTGTCCGACCTGAAATCTGGTGCCGGTGCGACGGCGGCCCTCACGGGTTCCTGTCCATAGCCGGGCACGCACACGCCGACGCGCTCTCGGTGGAGGTGCGACTCGAAGGAACCGAGATTCTTGTCGACCCCGGCACCTACTGTTACCACGGCGAGCCGGAATTCCGTGACTATTTCCGCTCGACCGTCGCCCACAACACCGTCGAGATCGCCTCCCAGGATCAGTCCGCGTCCGGAGGCCCGTTCATGTGGCTCCGGCATGCGAACACCAAAGGAGTCGCGGTCGAGTACACCGAAGAAGGGGCCACAGTCAGAAGATGGTCCGCGGAGCACGACGGGTACGAGTCTCTGGATCCCCCGATCAGCCACAAGAGGATCGTGAGTCTCGACGCCGACATTCTGCAGATCGACATCCGCGATGTCCTCACAAGCGGAGCTCGTGCAAGTGGAGTAGCCATCGGCGGAAACCATGAGGCAAGACTCATGTTCCACCTGGGACCGTCTGTCTCCTGCCGGCTCGAAAACAACGTGGCCGAGCTCAGTTGGCCTTCAGGTTCCGCCCGCATGGAGCTCCCCGTCCAGGCCGAGTGGGCAAAGCACAGAGGTGAGAGAAGCCCCCTGCTCGGCTGGTACTCCCCGAGCTTCGGAGTGGTCGAACCGACGACCGTTTTAATGGGGAGACTCCCGGTGGAGCCGGGGACGACCGAGCTCCACAGCCAAATCACCTTTGAAACGGCGACAAAAGAGCAGCCGCAGCCCGAGGATATTGTGAACAAGTGACTACGCTGCGCACGCCGTGTAGCCCGGATGCCGCC
>JBAPRR010000021.1:0-10201 GCA_049281195.1 Acidimicrobiales bacterium | reverse complement strand
GTCACAGCCCGAGCACGTCCGAGGAGAGTCGGAGGACGGCGTGCGTCCTTTGAGCGACGAGCCTCATCCGTCGCGCCTGAGCACGGATCATCCGAAACGTGACGAGATCATCGCGGCCCACCACCAGTCCTTGAAAGAAGGCCGGAACGGATACACCGATCCGGTTTCCGGCTACTTCGTCTTCACCTCGGCGTACCTCGGAGCACGCGGAACTTGTTGTGACTCAGGGTGTAGGCACTGCCCCTACGTCGAGTGAGTTTCTTCTCCGAGTCTGTCGTGCGGATCGCCGCGTCAGTCAACCCATAGAACCTTGTCTTCGCATCGTTACGACCGGTGCGTGCGGTTGACCGTGTTCGGCTGTGTCGGTCAGCGCGAGGCGAGCTGGCGAAGCACGTAGTGCAGGATGCCGCCGTGGCGGTAGTAGTCGGCCTCCATGGGGGTATCGATACGCACCCGCGCATTGAAGGACACCGAGTCGGCTTTGACCCGAACCTCTTTCGGGATCTCCCCGTTGTTCAGCGTTTCGACTCCGGTGATCTCGAACACCTCGTGTCCGGTGAGGCCGAGGCTCTCCACAGAACCGCCGTCGGGGAACTGCAACGGCAGCACACCCATGCCGATCAGGTTGGAACGGTGGATGCGCTCGAAGCTCTGCGCTATGACCGCGCGCACTCCGAGCAGAGAAGGTCCCTTGGCGGCCCAGTCACGAGAGGATCCTGATCCGTATTCTCGTCCGGCGAGCACGACGAGCGGGGTCCCTTCTGACTGGTAACGCACCGACGCGTCGAAGATCGAGGTCTGTTCCCCGTCGGGCTGATGCTGTGTGACGCCGCCCTCGGTGCCAGGGGCGAGCAGATTCTTCAAGCGGATGTTGGCGAAAGTACCGCGCACCATCACCTCGTGGTTGCCGCGCCGAGCGCCGTAGGAGTTGAAGTCCGCCCTCTGCACGCCGTGCTCCTCGAGGTAACGCGCCGCGGGGGTGTTCGCCGCGATCGACCCGGCCGGCGAGATGTGGTCGGTGGTGACACTGTCGCCGAGGATGGCCAGAACCCGCGCACCGTGCACGTCGGTGACGGGCTTCGGCGTCATGCCCATCCCGTCGAAGTAGGGAGGCCTCTTTGCATACGTCGAGTTCGGATCCCAGGCGTAGGTGTCGCCGGTGGAGGTGTCGATCCCGGCCCAACGTTCGTCACCGTCGTAGACGGCCGAGTAACGCTCGCGGTACATGGCGTTCGTGACCGACGCACGGACTGTTTCGACTATTTCCGCGTCGCTCGGCCACAGCTCCGCCAGAGTGACCGGCCGCCCGTCAGGAGTCTCTGCGATCGGATCATTGTCCGGATCGAAGTCCATGGTCCCTGACAGCGCGTACGCCACGACGAGCGGGGGAGAGGCCAGGTAGTTGAGACGGACCTCGTTGTGGACCCGGCCTTCGAAGTTGCGGTTCCCGGACAGAACGGACGCAACGGAAAGCGAACCGTCTTTAACCGCCTCCGATACACCCGGCAACAGCGGTCCAGAGTTGCCGATGCAAGTGGTACAACCGAAGCCGACCAGTTCGAAGCCGAGAGCGTCGAGGGGCTCGAGCAGGTTCGCGCGCTCCAGGTAGTCCATGACGACGCGTGATCCAGGCGCGAGAGAGGTCTTCACCCACGGCTTCTGTTTGAGGCCGAGCTCGACCGCCTTTTTGGCCACCAGACCGGCGGCCACCAGGACGTAGGGATTCGAGGTGTTGGTGCAACTGGTGATCGCCGCGATCACCACGCTCCCATCGGTCAGGTCGGCCTTCGTGCCGTCTTCGAGCGTCGCCACCGCGCTGTGACCGTTCGACTTGGCGCCGCCGCTCGCCTGATCCAGTGCCTTGTGCAGACCGGTCTTGGCGTCGGACAAAGAGACCCGGTCCTGCGGGCGCGATGGACCGGCCAGGCTGGGGACGACGGTGGAGAGGTCGAGCCCCAATATCTCGGAGAAGGTCGGTTCGACCTCGTTAGCCCACATGCCCTGCTCCTTGGCATAGGCCTCGACCAGAGCTACATGATCGTCCGAGCGGCCGGTGAAGCGAAGGTAAGTAAGCGTGGCTTCGTCGATGGGGAAGATCCCGCACGTCGCTCCGTACTCGGGCGACATGTTGGCGATCGTGGCCCTGTGCTCGACGGGAAGGCTGGCCAAACCGGGCCCGGTGAACTCGACGAACTTCCCGACCACCCCGTGCGCCCTGAGCATCTGGGTGACCGTCAAAACAAGATCGGTTGCGGTCACTCCACTCGGCAGCTGGCCTTCCAGCTTGAAACCGACGACGGGGGGCACGAGCATCGAGATGGCCTGCCCCAACATTGCGGCCTCGGCCTCGATACCGCCCACACCCCAACCGAGCACGCCGAGGCCGTTGACCATCGTGGTGTGCGAGTCGGTCCCTACCAACGTGTCGGGGAAAGCCCAACCGTCGGTGGTCTCGAACACCACGCGGGCCAGGTACTCCAGGTTCACCTGGTGGCAGATGCCGGTACCCGGCGGCACGACCTTCACACCGTCAAAGGCTTGCTGCGCCCACTTGAGCAACTGGTAGCGCTCGCGGTTGCGGCTGTACTCGATGTCGACGTTCGTGGCGAAGGAAGTCGGCAGGCCCGACGACTCGGCGATCACCGAGTGGTCTACGACGAGCTCGACGGGGACGAGCGGGTTGATCTTGCCGGCGTCGCCGCCGAGCTGGCTGATGGCGTCGCGCATCGCCGCCAGGTCGACGATCGCGGGAACACCGGTCAGGTCCTGCATGAGCACCCGTTCGGGGCTGAAGCCGATCTCGCCCCCGGCCGAGGCCTTGGCGCCGGGCGCGGTGGCTGCGGCCACGGCTTCGATATCTGACGCGTGGACGTTGATGCCGTCCTCGTGGCGCAGAAGGTTCTCCAGCAGAACCTTCAGGCAGAAAGGAAGCTTCTCGACCTGGAACCGGTCGGAGAGCGCGTCAAGACGGTGAACCTTCAAGCTGCGTCCGCCGATCGACATGGTCGACTTGGAACTGAAGCTGTCGGAGCCGTTCGCGGGGGTGGGTGACATGCCGGTGAATCTCCTCTTCGGTTAGACGCGCTTTCTGTAACGGCGCACTGCAAGGGGCACGAGCACGATAAGGATCCCGCCTATCCACGCCAGGGCCTGCCACACGGCCGTCCCCGTGGACGTGGTCGAGAACAGATGGGCGGTTGCTGCCGAGGTCGCCGGATGGCCGTTCATCAGCGCTCTGGCTGCGTTGATCACGATGGTGACCGGCTGGTGTTGGGCGAAGGCTTGGAGCCATCCAGGCATGGTCGAAACCGGGACGAACGCAGAAGACGCGAAGGTGAGAGGAAGCAGGATCGGGAATCCCATCAACTGCGCCGTCTCGCTGTTGGTCGCGCTGAGACCGATGACGGCGGCTCCCCAGCTGAGCGCATATGCGAATCCGAGGATCAGAAGCGCCCCGCAGATGTACTCGGGGATGTTGGTGCCGATCCGGAAGCCGACTGCGTAACCGATGAGCGTGAGCAGCACCACGACGCCGATGTTGCGCAGGAGATCAGACGTGGTCCGTCCGGCCAACACCGCCGAGCGGGCCATCGGAAGTGCCCTGAAGCGTTCGATCAAACCCTTTTGGAGGTCTTCCGCGATCCCGATGGCCGTGTTCATGGCGCCGAACGACACGGTCTGCACGAATATGCCGGGCATCATGTAGTCGACGTACGGGAAGCCGGGCGTGCGGATCGCTCCGCCGAACACATAGCGGAACAACAGCACGAACATGATCGGCTGGATGCTCGAAAAGAAGAGCGCTTCTGGAACGCGGGTGAATGCGATCAGGTTGCGCTTGGTGACCGTAAGCGTGTCGAGGACGACCCACTTGATCCCGACGCGCCCTGAGTCCTCCTCCGCCGGCGGCGAGGTCACGTTGGTCTGAGGGAGGGTTGCGGTCATGAGGTCATGTAGGTCGTGCCGTCGCCGGTTCGGGTTCCGGTTCCGGGTTGTCGGTGCGGTGACCGGTCAGAGAGAGGAACACGTCATCGAGGCTGGGTTCTCTGAGCGCGAGCGTCGTTGGCGCGAGGCCGTTGTCTTCGAGGATCCGAAGCGCCTCTGAGACAACCCGCGGGCCGTCGTCGACGTTCAGCTCGACCGTGGTGCCCTCGATGGTCGGGTTGAGGCCACGTGCACCTCGAAGCGCTTGAGCCGCGCGCTCGGCCGAGGGCTTGTCGGGCATGCCGATGTCCAACACGGTGGCGCCCAGACCGGCCTTGAGCGTCGCCGGAGTGCCCTGGGCGATGAGCTTGCCGTGATCGATCACCACCAGCTGGCTGGCGAGGCGGTCGGCCTCTTCGAGGTACTGGGTCGTTAGCAGGACGGTCGTGCCTGATTCGACGAGTTGCTCGACCATCGACCAGACCTCCGACCTGCTCTGTGGGTCGAGTCCCGTAGTGGGTTCGTCGAGAAAGAGGATGCGTGGGGTCGTCACAAGGGCGGCCCCGACATCGAGACGGCGGCGCATACCTCCGGAGTACGTCTTGGCGGGGCGGTTGGCAGCATCGGTCAGGTCGAACCGTTCGAGCAGTTCAGTGGTCCGCTCGTTGACGACGGACCACGGGAGGTGGTTCAACCGGCCGATCATGCGCAGGTTCTCCCGTCCGGTCAGGTTCTCGTCCACCGCGGCGTACTGGCCGGCGAGACCGATCAGCTTCCGCACGGTCTGAGCCTGCTTCGCCACGTCGTAACCGAGGACGGTGGCGGTTCCGCCATCGGGCGGAAGGATCGTGGAGAGGATGCGCACGATCGTGGTCTTCCCGGCACCGTTCGGTCCGAGGAGACCGAACACCGTCCCGGCCTTTACGTCGAAACTGACCCCGTCGACGGCCTTGATGTCAGAGCCGAACGACTTGACGAGGTCCGTCACCTCTATGGCGATCTGCGACATACCGGCTGTTAACCTACGGCCTCTTTCACTCGGGCAACACATGGCGCCCCATGGGGCAACTCACGGCGCCCACTGGGACAACTCACGGACCCACTGGGGCAACTCACGATGCCAGATCAGCCGGACGGCGACTTGCTTTTGGAGGTAGTACGCCGCCAACGCGCCTGTCGGAGCTTTACCCACGACCCGGTGTCAGACGAGCTGGTCGAGGAGATTCTCACCGCAGCGTCCCACGCACCCAGCGCCGAGAACCGTCAGCCCTGGGTGTTCGTGGTCGTGCGCCGCGACGACCTGCGCCGTCAAATCGGAGCGATCTACGAGAGTGCCTGGGACGCAGGCGCCAGAGCTCATTCGGAGTCGAGGCTGGACCCGGGATTGCTGGCCGATGTCGACCAGGGAGCCCGCGGGGGTGTGGCTGCGGCGCCGGTGGTCATCGTGGTGTGTGGCGACGCGTCCAGGGGGCATCGGCAGGCCCTGGCCTCTTCGATCTTCCCTGCGGTGCAGAACCTGCTGCTGGCAGCGTCGGCGCGAGGTCTCGGCAGCGCCCTCACCACGCTTCCGGTGGTGGACGGAGCGCAGGTTTCACAACTGGTGGGCCTGCCCGAGCATGTGATCCCGTTCGCGGCGGTGCCGATCGGGTGGCCCTCGCGTACGCTCGGCCCGCCAAGACGGGAGCCGGTCGCCGGCAAGACCTACAGGGACGTTTACGGGAATCCCTGGTGAGCGTGCCGGGCTGAGGATCTGGTCGGGGCTGAGGATCTGGTCGGGGCTGAGGGAGACGAGGCTTGCAGGAGCACAGCTATTCGGTTGTCGTCAACGGGACGCCGCAACAGGTGTGGAAGCTCTTCTGGTACCGGGGTCCGCGCCCGAAGACCGACGGGGTGGGGATCGAGATCCTGCATCCCGGCGACGAGACCGGTGAGGGCCTGGTCAGGCATTGCACGTTCAAGGTGCCCAAGTACCTGATGACGGGCGGTGTGGGTTACTCGTGGGAGTGGCTGACCCAGGTCAAGCCCTATGAGTCGTGGAAGTACGACGCAGTGGGGAAGCCTTTGTGGTCCAAGGCCGAGGGCTTTACCCGGCTGGAGGACCTTGGTGACGGGCGGACGAGGATCCACTTCACCGAGCGTTATCACGCGTTCAATCCGGTGCTCCGAATGCTTCTTGAGCGGCGGGTGCACAGATTCATCTCGAAGGACAACGACAAGCTCATCACCAAGGCGGTGAACTCGGGATTGGAGCGGATGCGCTCTCCGACGAGGGCTGGCGGCTCTGGCGAGGCGGGGGGTCCGGTAGGCCCCGGAGATCAGTGACCCCAGATCTCCCCGACGACGATCGCGGCGATGATCGGACCGATGACGCCGACGGCGATCGACCCGACTATGACCCCGATGATCAGCTTCAGGAGCGTGAGACGGGTGTCCGCTTTGGTGGGCTTCGGCTTGACGACGGCCATGAGTTGAACTTATCGCAGGCTGCGCTAGGTAGGCATTTCAAGCCGACATCTGAGTCAGCTGGAGAACCGTCTTCCAGTTGCGGGTCGTAGCCCGGCTCCCGAGGTTCTTCTCGAAGAAGGCGTTCTGGAGCTTGGTGTCGGCGTAGCCCTTCGGGAGCCACAAGAACACCTCACGACCGACGATCTTGAGCTCGTCGGTCCCGCCAGTGCGGTCGGGAAGGTTGGCTACCACGGACTTCGTGGGAGCGTCCTCCAAAAAGGTGACGTGCAACGCCTTCGGGTTCTCCTCGCGCTCGGTGAACGGGTTGCGCTTTGTGATCGACGTCAGCTCCTTGGATGTGCGGATCAGCACAGCTACGTCGAGCCCCAGTTCCGTGGCGATCCTCTCCTCGATCGCAGCGCTCAGAACAGCCGGATCCGGCTCGTCTGCCTTGAACACGATGTTGCCGCTCTGGACGTAGCTCAGAACGTCAGAGTGGCCGAGGTCACTGATCAGGTTACGGAGGTCGTTCATGGTGATCCGCCGTCCTCCGCCGACATTGATCCCCCGCATGAGCGCCACATATGTGTTTCGGGCCATGGGAGAGTCTGTCGGCAAGCAGCAGGCCTGACCAGAGCCAGGAGGCCCGATCGATGCGCCACGCATTGTTCACCCCGAATTTCGGCACGTTCGGCGACGCCAGGCTCGTCTCGGAGATGGCTACCCGGGCGGAGAGCTCGGGGTGGGACGGCTGGTTTCTCTGGGACCATGTCGTGCACCGGGCGGGCAACGAGCCGAACGCCGATCCGTTCATGACACTGGCGGCGTGCGCCATGACGACCGACCGCATCCTTCTGGGCACGCTGGTCACGCCACTTCCGCGACGCCGGCCGTGGAACGTGGCCAGACAGGCGGCCACGCTCGATCATCTGTCCGGCGGTCGGGGCGTGCTCGGTGTAGGGATCGGGGCGCGCGGAACCCCCGAGATCACACAGTTCGGCGAGGAGGAAGACAACGTCGTGCGTGGGGAGATGCTCGACGAAGCCCTCGATGTGATCGAGGAGCTGTGGACCGGGGTCGAAGTGCACCATTCGGGAGCGCACTACAAGGTCGACGGCGTCACCTTCTTGCCGACCCCTGTTCAGAAGCCGCTTCCGATCTGGGTCGCCGCCGAGTGGCCGAACCGCAAGCCTTTGCGCCGCGCTGCCCGCTACCAGGGAGTTGTTCCCCTACGTCTCGAGGGACCGGAAACGCTCCAACAGGTACTCGCCGTTACAGGAACGGGATTGGACGTGGTGGTCCATGCGGACGACCACCCCGTGGACGAATGGGCCTACGCCGGAGCGACATGGTTGCTACATGAAGTTAGGTCGACGGTTCCCGCCGACGACGTATTCCGCGTGATCGACGCCGGTCCGGCCCGGTGATCAGAGGTCGAAGTCGACGATCGGCATGGTGAGCGGATTGACGTTCACCGATCTCAGAGCTCCGAAGAGCCGTTCATGGGGGAGTCCTGCCAAAAATCCATCGATAGTGCGGTGGAAGTTGGAGATGTGGCCCTCCATCTTCTCCGACAGGCGCATGTACTCGAAGCCCTTCGCATGGAGCCCTTTCTGCTGCCTGGGCAAGTTCGAGAAGTCCTGAGTGGGGATCGGAGGCCATCTCTGATCGTCGACTTCCCATATTTCGGATGGAGTGGGCCTGTCGCGATCCTGGTCTTCAGGGAAGCGCGTCAGGGACCAGATCTCCATCAGGGTTTCTTCTGGACCGAGTGGCCGGAACCGGTAGGAGGACGCGCTGCTGTACATGGGGAGAACGAAGTAATGCGGGAAGCAGTAGCCCATCGGCTCGTTGATGCCCTGAGCTTCGAGCTCGTTCAGGTCGGGGATCTCGCAGCCCGCCTCGCGGTAGAAGTCCATGACCGCGTCGTTAAGAGTGCGATCCCAAATGGACCTGGCACGAGCAGGATCGGCGGGTAGCTCGATGTCGCGCAGGCCCTCGGCGATGCGCACGTCGTTCGGGTGCACCATCCCATCCATTCCATCGCTCATCACATGGAGGTAATGAAGCTCGGATTCGATGAACACCTTGGGGTCGAAGGCGCGGCTGTCGCGCGGAGGGAAACGTCCGGGAATCCTGAGCTGCGGATGCGTCTCGATCACGTGGTACTGCTCGACGAAGGCCTCCTGAGCGAGCTTCCAGTTGACGGGGAGGCGGCACGCGTGCCACCACTCGGTACGAAGTGACTCGACCTTCCACCCGTCGAGGATCGTGGCGCTCGGCTCGAGACACTGCCTCAGTGGCGGCGCTTGATCGTCGAGGTTGATCCATGCGCAACCGCCCCATGTTTCGCAGCGCACGGGCACCAGGTTGATGTCCCCGGGTTCGAGGTTGTGTTCTGAGAACGACTTCGGGCTCGCAACAAAGGTGTTCTTGCCGTCGTTGCCATAACACCACCCGTGGAACGGGCAGGTGAAGCCGTTGTCTGTCGTGCCTCGGCCTTCAACGATCTTGACGCCACGGTGTCTGCACGCGTTCTGGAATGACCGGACTCCCATATCGTCGGTGCGAAGCACGATGACCGACTGGTCGAGGATTTCGTACTCGACGAAGTCGCCGGCATGAGGGATCTCTTCGAGCCGGCATGCCATCTGCCACACCCTCGGCCAGAGGAGCTCGGCCTCCATTTCGTAGAAGGTGGGGTCGTGGTAACGCTCCTTGCGGATCCGGTCCGGGACCTCGATCGCAAAGGGCACGGAGAGCCCCTGTCGCTTCTGATCGGCGATAGCCACGCCATACCCCTTTCAGGCTCCTGGCGGCTCAGCGCGGAACCGTATACTAACCGGTCGGTACAATGTTCCCGGATCCTTCCGAACTCGTTGACGTGCTGGTCGTAGGCGCCGGAATCACCGGGATCTACCAGCTTCATCGTGCCAAAGAAGCAGGCTTCTCGGCGTGTCTGCTCGAGGCGGGACAAGGCGTAGGGGGAACCTGGTACTGGAACCGCTATCCGGGTGCCCGTACCGATTCGGAGAGCTACACCTACGGCTATGTGCACTCGACTGAGCTGTTCAGCGAGTGGGACTGGCAAGAGCAATTCCCGGCACAACCCGAGACCGAGCGTTATCTGAACCACGTCGTGGACCGGTTTGACCTATCGGGTCACATACGCCTCGGATCGAAGGTCACGAGAGCGGCTTACGACAACGATCAGTGCGTGTGGAAGGTCGAAACTGCCGATGGATTGAAGCTGTCAGCACGCTTCGTCGTCGCCGCCACCGGCGTCCTGTCCGTGCCCTACTTTCCGGATGTCCCCGGGCGCGACGATTTCGGTGGCCAATCGATCCACACCGGGCTATGGCCGAAACAGCCGGTCGACTTCGTGAACAAGCGTGTGGCCGTGATCGGTACCGGGTCGAGCGGTGTTCAGGTGATCCCGGCCATCGCGGACGAGGTCGAGTCACTCACCGTGTACCAACGGACCGCGAACTGGTGCACCCCGCTGAACAATGCACCGCTCACCGACGACGAGCGCGCGCAACTCCGCAGAGAATTCGAACAGATGCGCGACACGCTCAGCACCTCGATTCACGGATTTCTGCACCCTGCGCACGACCGTGCGACTTTCGACGATTCGGACGCCGACCGGCGGGCCTTCTTCGAGGGCATGTGGAACAGCCCGGGGTTCGCAAAGCTCAACAGCAATTACACCGATCTTCTGTTCGAGCCGGCCGCCAACGAGGCCTGGTGCGAATTCATCGCCCAGAAGATCCGCGACATCGTGAAGGATCCCGAGGTGGCGGAGCAGCTCATCCCGAAGGATCACCGGTTC
>JBAPRR010000020.1:0-5771 GCA_049281195.1 Acidimicrobiales bacterium | reverse complement strand
CCAGAAAACTGCCGCCGCGGCGATTGTGCCGAGTGCGGCGATGGCCCAATACGAGAAGGGTGCGCGGTCGGACGCTCCTTCGGGGTGGGCGATAGCAAGAAATGTTGCCAGCCCCACCGCCATCGCTCCCGCCGCAACCCAGTCACGCTTCTGTACCCGGCCCGGACTGCGGAAGGCCAGAAAGCCGAAGACGAGAAGTAGCTCTGTGGCGATGACGGGTTGAACCAGGCTCAGACTGCTGACCCGCAGCGCGTCGAGCTGGAAGCCGAACCCGATGATCATGCACAGGATCCCGATAAACCAGATCGGCTTGCGAATCAATTCACGAATGAGCTGCAGGCCGAAGGAGATCTCGCTCGTGTCGGGGGCGGCCGCGAAACGCTGCGTTATCGACGCTGATGCTGTAAAAACGCTGGCCAAAAGGGCCAGCACAACCCCTGTGATCATGTGCTCATCCGTGTTCTGCTGTTGTGACGGCACGTGCGTTTCACGATCATCTGTCAACAACGAGTTAGCCATGAAAATGATTCCCACTCAATGGGGAAGGCACCAATCTTCACGGAGGAAGGCACCAGTTCAGAAACGAAAACCATTGGAATCGCAGTGCCGACAGGACAAGATGAGCGCACTCATGGGTATAGGCGCCGAAACACACGAGGAGACGTCCCGTAGAGCGTGAGCGTAAAAGCCGAATCGTCTGATACCGGAGCCGTACCGGGGCTGGAGACCAAAAGTGGGGGACTGGGATCGCGTGCTCAGGCCGTCGCGCTGGCGACGTTGTGCGCAGTCCTATTCCTGACCTTCCTCGACAACACGGTGGTGAGCGTCGGCCTGGCGAACATCCAGAGCAAGCTCCACGCCGGGATCATCTCGCTTCAGTGGGTCGTGAACGGCTACGCGCTGGTGTTCGCCTCATTGATGCTCGCCGGAGGCACTCTCGGCGATCTGCTCGGCCGCAAGAAGATCATGCTCGGCGGTGTCGGCGTGTTCTGCGCCGGATCGGTCGTAGCCGCGCTCGCGCCGAACGTCGACTGGTTGATCGTGGGCCGGGTGGTGATGGGTATCGGTGCCGCAGCGTCGGAGCCGGGGACACTGTCGATCATCAGGCACGTGTATCCCGACAAAAAGACGCGTGCTGACGCGCTGGGAGTATGGGCCGCGGTCTCCGGACTGGCGCTGGCACTCGGTCCCGTGATCGGCGGTGTGCTCGTCGGGATATCCGACTGGCGGGCGATCTTCTGGTTCAACCTGGCGATCGGTGCCGTGGCGTTCTCGATGGCATTCGTATTCGTACCGGAGACCTCCGACCGTCGCGGACGCCGTGTCGACATACCGGGGATCGTCCTCGCGGCCGGCGCGCTCGCGGCGATGTCGTTCGCGGTGATCCAGGGAGAGCAGTCGGGCTACTTCACGTGGTGGATCCTGGCTCTGTTCGCGCTCTCGGCGGCCACCGGTGTGATCTTCGTTCTGGTCGAGCACAAGACGCACGATCCGATGCTGGATCTGTCGATGTTCAAGCGACCCCCGTTCTGGGGCTCGAACTTCGTGGCGTTCGCCTGTTACTTCGGCACGTTCTCGATCTTCTTCTTCACCGCGCTCTATTTACAGGTCGTCGCGAACGCGTCGCCTTATCAGACCGCCCTCGACTTCATCCCGATGGCCGCCGGGTTGATCATCGCGTCGGCGCTCACCGGACCGTGGATCGGACGCATCGGCCCGCGAATCCCGATGACCGTGGGTTGCGTGCTTGCAGCCGGAGGCATCCTCGCCACCCGGGCGGTCCTGTCGCCGACGGTCGACTTCACGACCCTCGGCTTCATACTTCCCATCGCCGGCATCGGCTTCGGCATGGCCCTTGTTCCTGTTACATCGACGCCGCTCACAGTGGTACGTCCGGAACGCTCGGGCATGGCCGCATCGGCCACCAACACGAGCCGTGAGTTGGGAGCGGTCTTCGGCGTTGCCGTGCTGGGCGCCATTGTGAACGCCAAGCTCACCGGCGAGCTCGGCGCCCGGCTCAAGCAGATCGGGATTCCACCGAGCCTTCAAGGTTTCGTGCTGCATGCGGTGACCGGAGGAGGCCTCGGAAGCAGTGGAGAGGCGAACCAGGCGGAGCATTCCAAGAATGCGGAGATTGCTCAGATTGCGACGAAGGTGGTGAAGGCGGCTTACGCCGCGTTCGGCTCCGGGCTCGATGTCGCGCTCGAAATTTCCGGAGTCCTGCTGTTGATCGGTGCCGTCATCGCGGTGTTCACCATCCATCGCACCGCGGGCCAGACCTACGACCTCTGAGCGTTCACGATTCCCGGTCTGATAGAGCGGGGAACACCTTCTTGACCTTGTCGGTGATGTACTCACCGTAGGTGCCGCTGAGCTCATGAACGTTGGTGTGGTCCCAGCGATCCGTGGCCTGTAAGTCGTCGGGACGTGCCGTGAACGGGAGCCGGTTGACAAGGGCGTTCCACGACGGATCCAGAAAGAAGGGGAACGACAGCCGGTCGCGTGTCTGCGTGTTGCGAACCCGGTGTGGCGTGGAGCGGTACATGCCGCCGGTCAACCGCTCGAGCATGTCGCCCAGATTGCAGACGAACGAGCCGGGTATCGGCGGCGCCTCGATCCATCCAGCCGCGGTCTTAACCTCGAGGCCACCTGAGTCGTCCTGGGCAACAAGCGTGAGAAGGCCGTAGTCGGAGTGCTCGCCGACACTCCACCTTTCGTCGTCGGCTTCCACAGGCGGATAGCGGAAGATCCTGAAAAGGATGAGCGGATCCGCGGTGAGGTTCTCCCTGAACCACGTCCCTCCCAAACCGAGCGCCATTCCCATCGCCGAAAGCAACGACTGGGCTATGCGCGTCATCGCATCCATGTACGACAGGACCACAGAAGAAAGATCCGGCGGCCGCTCCGGGAAGAGGTTCGGGCCGTGCAGAAGGGTTCCCGCAACTACCCGCGGATCGTTTCGGGCGAGTTCCGCACCGAAATAGATGCCTTCTTTCATGTCGGGTATCCCCGACGTTAATTCTGCACCGACCGGGAACCACCCTCTCCACGCCCGCCCGGCACGGGCCATCGCGATGTGTCGTTTTTCGAATTCGGGCAGAGCGAAGAACTCCCGCGACAGCGAGTCGAGCCGGTGGAGGAGCGAGGGGTCCATGCCGTGGCCCACGGCGTAGAAGAACCCGACGTCGCGGCAGGCGGCATGGATCGACTCCACCACCTCTGACTCGGCGTGGCCCGCTGGTCCAGTCGTCCGGTCTCCGGCGGACCGGATCGCAGTCATGTCGATCACCGGCAGCGTCTGCATTCCCGGAGCGTACGGGTGCGCGGCCCCGGTTGACATGCAACCTGCGGGTTACGTATCGTAAAGGCAGCCAAACAGGGCAACTATCCCTTGACAGTAGGTATCCCCTGATGGTAGGTTACCCTCATGGCTCCCCGCAATCGCAATGTCCCGAAGGCGTCGGCATCCAGCGGTAGCAACTACACACGGGCCGACATGGAACGAGAGTTCCCCGACGATGCCACGTGCCTCGACTACCTCTGGAGACAGAACTGCTCCTGGGACGGATCCCATGCCTTATGCCCGAAATGTGATCAGGCTCGCAAGTTCCACCGGGTAGTCAGTCGTCCGTCGTATTCGTGCGATGTGTGTGGCCACCATCTGCATCCCACAGCAGGAACGATTTTTCACAAGAGCAGTACGGGACTCGATATCTGGTTCCGAGCAATCTTCTTGATGTCATCTACGCGATGCGGAACTTCAGCCAAACAGCTTGAGCGAGAGCTGGGCGTCACCTACAAAACTGCATGGAGAATGGCCAACCTGATTCGTAATCAGCTAATGGAACAGGACCCTGACCTAGTGCTGGGTGACCGAGTCGAAATGGACGAAACGTATTGGGGTGGTAAGGCGCGCGCATCGGACAGACGCAAGTGGAATGATCCGAGACGAACAACGGTTGCGCAGGCGCAATCGTGGGCAGCCGAAAAGAAGACTCCGGTGTTCGGCATGGTCGAACGCAATCGACGGCTCTTTGAAGATGGTCGGACAAGGCCCGTCATTCTCGAACACGGTCAGGTTGCTGCCTGGGTCGTGCCGAAGGAGATCTTGCATACCACGATCACTGACAAAGTGGCAGATCACCTGAAGTCAGGTGCGAGCATCTACACGGATGACTCTCGACTTTACGATCGAGCATCGCTAGGCGGGGATCACCTGCGATACAAGATTGCTCATAGCCGCGGCTCTTACGTTAACGATCATATTCACACGCAGCAGATCGAAGGTTTCTGGTCGCTCCTCAAGCGTGGACTGCACGGCGCTCACCACTCAGTATCCGAGAAGTGGATGCAGGGCTACGTGAACGAGTATGTGTATCGCTACAACCACCGGGCGGATTTGGAGCCGATGTTCAAGAGTCTGTTGGCTTCGTCGGCTCGTCGTCGGGGTCTAGCGGCTTCGTAGCCTTAGCGAGATCGCGGAGGAAGCCCCCACGTCCCTCTGGATGGGCTGCCGCTTCCTCGCTTGACCGGTCGTTCTGACGCCTGTCCACCATCGGCTGCTTCGTCAGGAGGCCGCTGGCGTCAGGTATTTCGCGAGGCGATCTGTGCCATCGAAGTAGTGACCATGAGTGCGCTTGATGATGTCGATCGAGTCAGCGCCAATGAGCACAATTTCGATGTTCTCGTCGCCCTGATGCTGAGCTTCTGCCTCCTCGTACGCCTTCGTCGCCTCAAGGCACTCATCGCTCGCGAACTGGCGGGAGTCACGCAGGCGATGCTCTTGGTGGTCGTAAATCAGCAGAAAGTGCTGCATGCCTACCTCCTCTCAAGACAGTGGGCTCTAATCTGAGACACCCCTATCCTCATGGCACTAGCCGACTGAGTCTATTCAGCTCTTGAAGCGTAGCGCTATCGGAAGGATGACCAGCCTCCTGGCTTGCTATAACGGTTGCTAGGAGCTTTGTATATGCGACTACGTCGTCCGGTCCGTCGCCGTCCTTGAGCGACCATCCTGGGAGAAGTCCATCGATGCGCTCGATTTCGTCGGCCCAGTCCTGCTGCCCGACTGTACGAAGCTGCACCTCTACGGGAAGGTTGTCCTTCCTTACCATGACATGGATCGCTCGGTAACCCGTTATCTGGGGCGTTGCGACGTAGTCATCGACAGTGATGATGTCCCAGTTGCGCCTGAGTCCTGTGAGGACGCTGTTGACGGCGTTTTGATCCGGGAGGATCGCACGGCAGCCACCCACATCCTGCATCTGTGATAGCCGCATATTGGGATGCCTAACAAGCTTGTCGGCCATTCTGGGAAGGCGCTTCCACCGTTGTGTCACAAGCTCTGCTCCGGTCTTGCGAACATAGTGCCGGAGGTTCGCATTGACCTTCGTTGTGGGATAGCCGAACAAGGCGCGGTATTGCCACACGACGGTTATCGCCGTTTGTATTTCGTCTGTCGCTGGTTCGGTGCTCTGCCACCAACGTCGCAGGATGGCTCCGGCCTTGTCCGCCTGACTTTTTGAAACCGCCATGTTGACACGCTCTCTCGGAAGCCATGTCGACACGTCGATCGGCACGGGGGCTGGTAATACCTACTGTAAGGAGATAAACTGGCCGATGAAGGCACTAGTGGACTGTGGGGGAATCAAACCCCTCCGGGGCCGGTCTAAGGGACCCGCTGGCGAATCTGCTCACAGCCCGTTGAGTGCGGAGCCAGGGAGGTGTTGACGCACCATGATCCCCGACTCCCTGAGTAGGCCCCCTGTCGC
>JBAPRR010000019.1:0-7522 GCA_049281195.1 Acidimicrobiales bacterium | reverse complement strand
CTCCGGACCGGCTCACTGCAACACGCGCGGTCATGGGGGTGGGAGCGGCCGCCTTGATGCCGTCCACGTTGTCGATCCTTACCAATGTGTTCACTGCGGATCGAGAACGGGCCCGGGCAATCGGCATATGGTCCGCAGCTGCTGGCCTGGGGGTGGCAATCGGGCCGATGTTGGGTGGATTTCTTTTGGTTCACTTTTGGTGGGGTTCAGTTTTCCTCATCAATGTGCCCGTAGCCCTGATCGGTCTCATCGCAACCGCTTTTGTCGTCCCGAACTCGAAGAGCCCGCACGCGAGGCGGCCGGACCCGCTGGGCGCAGCCTTGTCAGTCATCGGGATCGGGTTGCTGCTCTGGGGGATCATCGAGGCTCCCAATCGCACCTGGACCTCACCCCTCATCATTGGTGCCCTGGCTGCTTGTGTCGTGGTTATCGCTTTCTTCGTTCTGTGGGAACGAAGGATCGACCATCCCATGCTCCCTCTGGAGTTCTTCGGCAATCGTCGATATAGCGCCGCGATCGCATCATTGGCGCTGCTATTATTCGCCTTACTGGGCTTGTTTTTTCTCTTCACTCAGTATCTACAATTCGGTCTCGCCTTCAGCCCCTTGAAAACAGGTTTGGCGATCGCTCCGGTCGCCCTGGCCCTGTTGGTGGCTGCCCCGGCGTCGGTGATCCTCGTTCGGCGATTCGGTACGAAGCCGATCGTCGCCGGTGGACTTTTCCTGGTTGCCATCGGACTCGGGCTCCTTTCACGGACCACTGTCCACGAAACGTACGCACACGCAGTGCCTTTCATCGCGCTGATCGGAGTCGGGGTGGGCTTCGGTCTTGCTCCCTCCATCGAGTCCGTCATGGGGTCGCTTCCGACCTCCGACGCCGGGGTTGGTTCCGCTACGAACGACACTTCGATGCAGCTGGGAGGCGCGCTCGGAGTCGCGGTGCTCGGAACGGCCCTCAACATCCGATATCAGAACTTCATGACGCCCCTACTGGCACACCAGCACATCCCGGCCAGTATCAACAGCCTCATTCTCGGATCGCTTGGAGGTGCCTTGGGCGTGGCCGCGCATGTGCCGGGAAAAGCCGGGGTGGCCTTGGCGGAAAGCGCTCGCAGCGGTTTCGTGTCTGGCATGGATCTCGGGCTCATCATCGCCGCAGTGGTTGTGGCCGTGGCCGGCGTAGTAGTTCTGGCCGCGCTTCCAAGTCGGAGCAGGTAGCGGCCCTTCACCGTGATCGGGGCGCTCCCCTATTCACTGCGGGCGTTCACGGACGACCTCTGTCGCGTTCTTGTCGTCGCGGAGACCTAAATAGCGGGGTTGCCGGAGCCGGGCGTCGTTCGTCCATTCGGCGAATCCGATCTGAGCCACGAGCACGGGCCGTATCCAGTGCGCGCCACGGGGAACCGGTCGAGCATCTACGAACGCCCCCTCAGCCGTTTCCAGCTTGCGCATCCGGATACCAAGGTCACGCAGTGTCTCTTTGGTATAGCCGGTGCCGACCTTTCCGGCGTAGCGGAGTGAGCCCTGCTCGTAGTAGCCGACCAGCAGCGCACCGAAGTCTGTCCGGCTGCCGGCCGGATCGGTGAAACCGCCGACGACGAACTCCTGCTCCCAGATGCACTTCAGCTTCAACCAGTCTTTCGAGCGGCCAGCGACGTACGGTGCATCGGCGCGCTTGGCGATGAGCCCTTCCCACCCGGATCTGCACGCCGCCGCGAACCGGCCCTCGGAGTCGTCACGCCAGGCCTCGCTGTGCTGCAATGCCGTGCTGGGACGCACGCTCTTCAACAGTCGAGAACGGCGCTCGACCAGGGGCCGAGCGGTGAGATCCTCCCTATCCACTTTGAGGAGATCGAACACGCAATAGACGACCGGATATTTTTTCACCTGTTCTGGAGTAGGGCGAGTATCTCCCAAGCGTTGCTGCAATCTGCTGAAAGACGTCTGGTCACCGTCGAATGCCACCACTTCGCCATCCAGAAGCAGGTCGCTGGAGGGTTGACCTGCTATTGCCGCGCACACCTCGGGATAGGTGGAGGTGAGATCCTTCCCTGAGCGCGATTCAAGTCGCACCTCGCCGGCCTTTTTGCGTGCGACACAGCGCTCTCCGTCGAACTTTCGCTCCAGAAACCAATCTTCACCGAAAACGCGACGGTCGGTCAACGTGGCCAACATGAGGGGGATCACGACTGCGAGTATCCCCTGCCGACGGTGTCGCCGACAGGACAGGTCACCGGATCCTCTGGTCGTCGTGGTCCTTCGTCTCTACCTGTCGATCGCACCCTTGGCAGCGAGAGCACCCAATACCTCTGCTCTGTGGACAGCGCCAGTCCGGCGTCACGCCCACGAACGTTCCGGGCGGGAGAACTGTCCGTCGTTCGAACCATCTGCGCGCTCCTGGCAGCCTTACGGCTGATCAAGGAAGACCTTCACGCGACTCCATATAGTCGTACGAATTTCTTCCCGGTCACAGGAGCCGCTCACGCCTACCTACCAGAGTGAGCAACCAGGATCTGCTGCCAGTTGCTCGGAACGCTCCCGCGTGGCCCCGGTACGGGTTGGTCAGTGGGGTGGTGCAACGGCGGCGCCAGGTGAGGGCCTTCGATGAATTCGTTGGTGCGGTAATCCCAGAACCAATCTTCCCCCGGCTCGAAGCTGCGAATTATCTGGTGTCCGGAGGAGTGCGCATGGGCGGTTGCATGCCGCTCGAGGGAATCATCACAACATCCGATATGCCCGCACTCCGTGCACCGCCGCAGGTGGAGCCACCAGCCTCCGGCCTCGAGACACTCGACGCACCCGGTTCCACTCGGTGGTACCTCGGGATCGATGAACGAACTTGTCATTTCTGCGCCTCCAGTAGATCGCCGAGTCGTCGCTCGGCACGGCCGACGAAGCTTCATCCTGAAACGCACCTCTTGGCGAATCGCCGACGTCCATTTTGCACATCATCCCTGATGAGCCGAGTCGGGTGCGTCGAGGCCATCCGGACCTTGGCACTCATCATGGAGCCGTGAAATCGCGTCAGTACAG
Organism: Acidimicrobiales bacterium; assembly: GCA_049281195.1. Lineage (GTDB taxonomy): Bacteria > Actinomycetota > Acidimicrobiia > Acidimicrobiales > CAVXTF01 > JBAPRR01. The sequence goes on along the minus strand of JBAPRR010000019.1, from coordinate 4,490 downwards.
CGACATCCAGATGAACGGGCCCGTCGTGTACAGGTGTACGAAGTTGTGGCAATTGCTTGCCCACGCAACTACGTCGCATACGCTCTACGCAGGTTTGAGCGGCTCAGCGACAAGCCACCCGGACCCGGCAGGTGTGAACCCGAGCTGGGTGTTTATTTCCGTGGTCGACTTTTTCGGTCGGGCCCTCGGACGCAAGTGCCTTCAGATTTCCCCGCCGCAGCAACAGACCGGCTACGACGGCTCCGGCCACGAAGATCGAAGCGGACCATAGGAACGCCGTCGTGTAGCTGTGGAGCAGGGCTAACTGCAAGGTCGCAGGCGTGACCGCGCGACCGACAAGGTAAGACGCGGCAGCACCGGCGGCCAGGGTATTGAGCAGCGAAGTGCCGATGGATCCCCCCACCTGTTGGGACGTATTGAGGATGGCCGATCCCACGCCGGCGTCCTGGGGGGCCAAGCCGAGGGTGCCCGTGCTGAACGACGGGGAAACGCTCAGTCCGAACCCGATTCCCAATACGAGGAGATATGGCAGCACGTGGCTGGCGTACGAAGTATGCAAACCGACCAGGTGGAGCCCGAACATCGCCACTGCACACACGAGCAGTCCGACCGGCACGATCGGCTTCGGCCCGAACCGCGGCAAAAGAATGCGATTGGAAACTTGGGCCACCGATGCCAAGGCAACTACCAGGGGGAGGAACGCCACGCCGGTCTTCACCGGGCTGAACCCCAGCGTGGCCTGCAGGTAGTAGGTCAGGAACAGAAACACCCCGAAAATGCCGACGCTGGCGAAGAGCATCACGAATAAAGATCCTCCGCGTGTTCGGCTGAGCACAACCCGCGGCGGAAGCAACGGATACTTGGCCCTGGTCTCGAAATAGGCGAAAGACGCGAGCAACACCACCCCGGCCACGAGGAACCCGATGGTGACGGGATTGCGCCACGCCGTCGTCTCGGCGTGTGAGAAACCGAAGACGATCGAAAACAGTCCACCGGCCACAAGGAATAAACCGGGTAGGTCTATGGGATCGCGGTCAGCCCCTTCGTCGTTTTTCAACCACAGGAGGGCGCCGGCGGCTGCGCCCACAGCGAACACGAGATTTACGAAGAGCGTCCATCGCCATGACGCGTAGGACGTGAGTATTCCGCCGAGCAGCAGGCCCAGCGCGCTACCTGCGCCGGCGATTGCACCGTAGATCCCGAATGCCCGTCCGCGCTCTCCCGGATCGGTGAAGGTGGTGGTCAACAGGGCCAGCACCGAGGGCGCGAGCAGGGCCCCGAACGCACCTTGGACTGTTCGGGCGATGACCAGCATCGCGAAGTTGACCGAGCTGCCACCGATAGCTGAGGCGACGGCGAAGCCGGCAAGTCCGATGATGAGCGCCCGTTTGCGGCCGACCATGTCCCCGATACGGCCACCCAACAAGAGCAAACTGCCGAAGGCAAGTGAGTACGCAGTGACGATCCACTGGCGATCAGCATTAGAGAAATGCAGAGCGTGCTGAGCGGTGGGTAAGGCGATGTTCACGATGGTGCTGTCGAGAATGACCATCAACTGGGCGATTCCCAGCACTCCGAGAATCCACCACCGCCGGTCGTAGTTGGCGACATCAGCCGGGACCGCACCCTCACCCGCGTGCTCCATCGTCATCAATGAGGTCACTGGATCCTCCGTCCATGTCGCGGGGAGTTGCCTCCGACCTCATGCTGCTTCTGACTTGCTGGAAGGTCAAGTGACCACTTCATCAATTGGCTGCCGGCGAAATCTCTGGATGCCTCTTCGGTGGATTGAACCCGGAGTGAGGTGGCCTCAGTTATGCGGACTTGAGCAGGCGAGTGGTAACACGATGTCGACGGACTTGGGGGACTGTCTCGACTCGAGCCCGGTCCTGCTTGAGCTCACACGCCGGCGACCCCCAGGTGATCGGCTGCGCGCCGGCTTGCGCAATCCGTTCGAGACCGGCTCGATGTGCGGTTCCTCGCCCATCATCGCTTAGAGGAAAAGTCCAACATTCAGAAAAGCCGCAAAACCGCGTGCGGCGAGTCGGCAGGAAAGTGTCAGACGTCACCAATCAATGACCGCGCTTCTGTTGAGGCGACTACGAGATCATGAAGGTCGCCGCCCACCTCGAGTCGACTTGAGTGCTCGATTCCCCCGACCTTTACCGGAGCGAAGCCGGCAGTTCGGATCAACCGCTCGACTTCCTCGCCAGCCCGGTCATCATCGGTCACGTAGAAGAGGACCGCCAACTCCGGTGATCGGTTGCTAGCCGACTCGAAGATATCGGCCGACATGGATCCAAACGCCATAGCCAATCTGGCTCCCGCCGGCAACCACCCCGCCACAACCTCGCCAGAGGATTGTCCTTTCGGCAGAAGACGTTCGATATTTCCTTGCGTGTCGAGTCCGACCGGGTTGCTCGGAACGACCACAACCTTGTCGGTCAAAGCGTCGGCGATTTCATCTATGACGCCCTTCAGGACCGTAAACCGCAGCGCGAGAAAGACCGCACGGGCACCCTGCAACACGTCGGTGTTGTCGACGGCGACGACCGCACCTCCACCGATCTCTGCAGCCAGTTTTCGGGCCGACTGATTGTCAGCGCTCGAGAGCCGCAGGGTCTCGCCGCCTGAAGCCAGGTGGCGGGCGATGGTGGACCCGATCCCTCCAGTGCCGATGAGAGCGGTAGTCATATCCGAGACCTCCTGAGCGTGACGGTACCAACAACGTCGGTTCGGAGCATTACCGGGCCCGAGGGGTCTCGTAGCGCTAGTCGACTTGGAAATATCCCGGCTAGAATGATGGTTGCCTTCTACATGAAGATAGAAGTGTTTTCTGACGTGGTGTGTCCGTGGTGTGCAATCGGAAAGCGTCGCTTCGAAGCTGCGCTCGAACGTTTCCCTCACCGCGACGAGGTCGACATCATCTGGCGTGCTTTCGAACTGGACCCGGGAGCCCCGGCTCTCGTGGAGGTCGACCTGGTGTCGCACCTAGCGGAAAAGTACGGCATGACGAGAGATGAGGCCATGGCCTCTCAGGAGCGGCTGTCAGCCATGGCGGCGGAAGAGGGGCTGGAGTTCCACTTCGATCGGGCTCGACGGGCGAACACCTTCGATGCGCATCGCCTCTTGCACTATGCACTCGAGGTCGGTCGCCAGGACGCATTGAAAGAGCGGCTCTTCGAGGCTTACTTCCGCGACGGAGAGACGATTTCGGACCACCCCACGCTTGTCCGTCTCGCGGAGGAAGTCGGTCTTGATGGGGCAAAGGCCAAAGAAGTCCTCGAGTCGGGACGTTATGCCGACGAGGTACGCACGGATGAGGCAGACGCACGAGCTTTCGGAATCACTGGGGTGCCGTTCTTCGTGGTTGATCGACGCTACGGCATCTCCGGTGCACAGAGTCCCCAATCGATCCTCCAGGTTCTTGAAGAGGCGTGGGCTAATAAGGCTCCGGAACTGGTCGTCTCTGACGGTGACGCGGCCGCGTGCGATGGTGAGAGCTGCGCTTTACCATCCTGACGATCGATAACGATCTCTGGGATCTCGTGGCAGGAAGGCGGCTCGCTGCGATTCACGACTCATCGGTGCCCATGGCGCCACCGCCTGCCGGAGCCTTCAGAGGCTCATCGGGCGACGAGTCGTACAGGGAGTTGTGCATGTCGTCGAACCATAAGACTGTTGGCCCACTGCGGTGGGTGCTCGACGTCAAGGGTGATGCTCCTGGTGCGCTCAAGAAGCACACTGAGCACGACGCGTGCCTCGATGCGCGCGAGAGGCGCCCCGACGCAATGGTGGATGCCGCGCCCGAATGCCACATGACGCCGCGGAACCTTCCGTTGGAGATCAATCTCGTCGGGTCGTTCGAAAATGGAGGCATCGCGGTTGGCTGCGCCCCAAAGCAACAGGACCGTCGATCCGGCGGGAATTCGCACAGCGCCTAGTGTCGTTTCCTTAGGAGCGACACGCATGTGGTACCGGAATGGCGGCTCCAGGCGTAACGCCTCTTCGACGAAAGCGGGGATGTCCCCAGGGTTCTTGCGAAGGTGCTCTTGAACATGCGGGTGCTCGGCCATTAGGCGGACCGCATTGCCCAGCAGGCTGGTTGTGGACTCTCCCCCAGCGCTTAGCAGCGTGTGCAAGATGGTGAGGGCTTCGAAGTCGCTGAACACCTCGCCCTGCACGCCGCGGGCGACCGCACCAAGGAGATCCTCTCTTGGTTGTCCCATCGCGGTTGCGAGTTGATCTGCGAGCCAGCTTTGAATTTCGCCAACTCGACTGATGAGTTCCATCAGCTCGTCAAGGCACAGCGTCGCACCCAACATTGCTGTCGAGTCGAAAGCCGCGTTCAATAGCTGGTCGAGGTTACTGTCGTGAAAGCCAATGAGTCGACTGATCATGGTGATCGGAACGACGTTGCCGATCTCGGTCATGAAGTCGGTGGTCCCAGTTTCCAGCGCACGTGTCACACACCCGGTCGCGATCTCGAC
>JBAPRR010000018.1:0-6315 GCA_049281195.1 Acidimicrobiales bacterium | reverse complement strand
GGGGATCGGGACGGCGTGTCCGGTGCCGGGCTGAGTGGCCGCGAGTACCAACTTGGACACTTGTGCCGGATGCAAGACCGCCAGGGCTTGGGCGATCATGCCGCCCATCGACCACCCGAGTACTGCCACGCGACCAAGCCCGAGAGTCGAGATGAGCGCGCTCGTCTGATCGGCCATCTCGGTGATACTGAGCGGCGCCGGCAGCGATGCGGTCCGGCCCACTCCGGCGTTGTCGAGCACGACGACTTTGTGTCCCCTAGCCAGCGTCGCGACAAAGGACGGCTGCCAGTCGTCGATCGAACCACCGAGTCCCATGATGAGCACGATTGGGGTCCCAGTTCCGACCTCGCGGTAGCCGACGGCACCTGCCGCGGTTTCGGCCACTTTCGTAGGAGCGCCGATGACATCGAGCGAAGTTACGACCGGCACAACCACAACCGTGGTGCTGGTCGTCGTGGCAGACGTAGTTCCTCCGCTGCACCCGGCTAAAAGGATTACGGCACCAGCGAGAGCGATCATCATCGCCGAGCGCGCTCGCATCGTTGTTGGCATCAGTGGAGGATCCGAACGGCCATGCCGGTCATTGTTCAAATGCCGTCACCAGAGTCTCCGGACGGTCCCTGCCCGAACGGGCCTCTGCCGCCACGGCCACGACGAAACCGCCAGGAAGCGACCAAAAGGATCAGCGCTGGAAAGATGAAATACCACGGGGCCGTTGAGTGAGTGGCGAAGATCACGACAGCTACCAGGTGGCCCCAGACATGTCATTGCTGTTCAGGAGTTTGTGGGCATCGACCAGATGGCCTGCCCCGAATTTGGTTACCCACAGGTAGACGGGTCCATGTCCGACCACGTACAGAAGTCGGGTCCCCAGTGCGTCGAACGCCACGGGCAAGACCATTCCCATCGTCACCAGGTGGGAGACTTGCACGGCGGTGCCCGAGAACGTGAGCCAGTACACCTTTGTATGTTCGCCCCACGCTGCGAGTGCCAAAGTGCGAGGCCGGCTCTGTGCAGCAGAGATCACGTTGAAGACGCCACCGATGCCGTTTACCACGACCCGTTCGGCCGTGAGGGCAGATCGCGACGCGCTGAAATGCACAAGTATGAGGCACACGGAGGTTCGCGCCATGGAGGCACTACAAGAATCGCTTTTGGCAGACTGGGACTGCAAACTCACCGAGGAAACGGAATCGCGGTGTGCGGTCGCCGAGGCAACTCCACTCGGCATTATCACGATCTGTGATCCGTCACCGAGCCATGTGATCGTGGAGTTCATCAGATCCATGTCTTTTCCGAGAAGCGACTCGAGGTTGATCGTCGACACCGAACCGGCCGACAGGTTCTTGACCGAAAGGGTGCTCGAGTAGTCGGGGCCCGGCGTGTAAGCAAGGTATTTTCCACTCGGGCTTACGGCTGCCTCGATGCCGTCTACTTCAAACAAGGCTGCTGCGGTCGACGTGTGGATGCGTTCTGTATAAAGATCCTTCCTGCCGATGAGGGATACAAAATCGTTCGAGCCATTGGGCGAAAGCGAAGATCCGTTTCCTGTCAGTGCTTGACCGAAATGGGCGAGGATCTTGACGAGGGCTCCTGTCGTCGGCGATCGGAACTCCACGGTTCCATTGGTTGTGGTGTACACGAAGTACGGGGGATCCGCAATCGTGCTGGATGATGAAAGGGCTACGGCGACCCCGTGTTGTGGTCGCGCCGTGGCTTGAGCCCTGGGACCTGACACGCAGGAGCTGACCATCAGGGAGCACACGGGCAACATCAAGAAGAGCGTCGCCGGCTTTCCCGTCCTTCTCCTCACGGAAAAGATCCTTTCACAGAGGGATCACTTGGTTTTCTTTATGTTTAGCTCCACGGCTTCTTTTATGAGGCTCTTAAATGCTCGGTCGTTGATCTTCCCACCCTCTTTAAAGTCGATGGCACGCCTGACGTTGCCACCGAGGCTGGAGGTGAATAGACCCGAAGGATCCTTCAGAGATGCTCCTTTGAAGAACGTCAGCTTGACCGCCTTCTGGTACGTCTCCCCTGTACAAATTCCACCATTGTGGGACCACACCGGTATACCTGGATTGGTAGGTTTGACCCACTTCCACTCCTCGACGACTTCCGGGTCGGCCTCCTTGATGAGCTCGCGAACCCTGCCGAGCGTCTCACCGCGCCAATCGTTCAGTTGCCTGATCCGCTCGTCGATCTTCTTCGAAGCGTCAGTCTCATCTTTCGCCATGTTGAATCCCCGTCTGTCGGTGCCTCAGCGGCAGAACCCCTTCATGTCGGTTGCTACTGCCACTACTGAGTCTCGCACCTGCGTCTGCCACTTATGGCCAGCGTTTGATTCTGTTGGCGAAGAGCACAGATCTCGACGAGTGCCGAATCGAGTTCCTTCATGGCAGTGTCCGCGTCTATCACCCCGGCGTGCCATTGCACGCGAACTCGAATCGCTATCGATGCCAGAAGGACTCCTGGACAGATGGCCTCCGGCCGTGGCTCGTTGGAAGTGATGGAGCACGTTACATGTGCGTTCGGAGTGGTCATCGCACTGCCTCGCTCAGGCCTGCTGTCCATGAACAGTCCCGCTCTCGAGCCGGGAGCGATTGCGCGCCGTGAGGTGAATCGACGATCGGCGACGTCGACTGCGCGTTCTGCGCTGTCCTCTCGCGATGCTCTGACGAGGCTTCCGACGTGATCGCGTTCGCCAGGGATGAGAGAGCCCGGTGGACGGAATGGCTGGCCTCGGCGACTGCAATCGCCACGCCTCCTCGTTTTTCGACTTCCACGCGAGTCCACAGATCGTCCAGAGCTGCCGCGGTGTCTCGTAGAGATAGGAGCGTCCGCGTCACGACGACGTTTTCGGGCGTCGAAGCGAAGTCCACGCGAGACGTAGCAGCACCGGTCAAAGCATCGGGTAGGTCCTCGTGGGTTCTGGCGATGTTCTCGCACTTAGCGATGTACGTCGGGAGGGTCATCGTCATCTTCTCCTCGTACTCCGAGTGGCCGGCCCGGCTCTGCCGAGTGGCGGATCCCACGTCAAGTATCGGCCTGCTCGGAGAAATCGGATATCCCGCGATCGCGTGTTTGAGGTTGGTGGAGGCCGTCGAACTACATCACCTCACCGCACGGCAACCCTGCGCTCTTTCCCTGTCCACTCCACTTTCGACGCCTTCGATCTGCGCTCCTTGGCGGCGGGACTGAACCGATGTTCGGCACCCTGCGGAGTGATCCCCCCGACGGCCTGGCCAATTTGCTTCCAGCTGGCTCCGTGCTCACGGGCGGCCTCGGCTGACGCCTGAGAGAGGCGTTCCGCCGAACGCCGAAGGAAATCCGCATATTGAAGGACGGCCAGCGACTCTGCCGGTTCTCCGGTCACACCAACTAGAGCCTCGTGTCGACCGTCTTCAACGACGCGGTCCGAGATATTTGTGAGATCCGATTGCATTTGAGCATCGTAACGGCTGTGGCGGAGGTCTTCAACCATGTGTTGACAACCATGTGTTGAAGATCTGGTATTCTTCAACACATGGTTGAAAGCCTCGCTCCCGACTCTTCGCCCCTCCCCGCTGTCGAGGCGGAAGTCCCGCCCTTGGGCCAAGTCGACCAGGGCTCACGTCGGAGTCGGACCCATCGTCGTCTGATCATTTGCGTCGGGCTGGTGACGCTCGCTGCTACTGCTGCCCTGGTCGGGGCCTTTATTGGCGCCCCGCAATCCACGGGTTCGGCAAAGTCGCAGGCCAAGACGGGACGAATCATCAACCCGCAGCGGTCTCACCTGGTCACCTCCTACAAAGAAGCGCCCGCGGTCAGAACGACTCCCACTACGGCAGTTGTGGCCCCGAAGACCACGCGAGTGCCTGAGCGGCCTTCCGTGGTGACCGTCTCAGTCACAGGACCGTCTATCGCAGCGATGGTCGCTGAGGTAGAGCGTGCGGGAATCGAGCCGGGATCGAATTGGAGCTGGAGCATGGGGGACACCGAGACCCGTTGTGGCTTTATCCCCGGTACCGGTACCGGTTGCACGTCCGCCTTGGGTGGGGTCGTACACACGGTCTTCGGAGGCTCGCCGACTCTGGCCCTCGTTGCCCACGAACTGGCTAACGCTGAAGCCCTGAACGATGCCGTACCAACCCTCATGAGTGTCGTCTCTGCGGCAGAGTCCGGGACTTCCTGGTCCCCGACTGACGCCTTGGCATCCTGCCTCGTTGCGCACTTCATGGGCTTTCAAGACGCTTCTGCCGGAACCTGGCGGTGTCCGGCCAAGTTGTCCACCTACGTGGCCGAAAACATCCACGACGCGCCTCCCGTAGTCACCGAGCTGACGTCCGTCTGTGGCAAAACATCGAGAGCGATCTCCACACTGACCTTCAGGGCAAGTGCCGGGGTACTCACGGTGAAAGGACCGGCGATCGGCTCAGTGTCTGAGACCAAGCCGGCGGGCACACCCGTGACGGTCTCTGGAGTCGGAACATTCACCGGCCGCGACCAAGGCGGTGTGGTTACTGCAACCGGGATATGTGCTCCGTGAGATCAGGTGGCTCGTAGCCAAGGCTTCGACCCTCGAGGGAATCAACATCCAGTTTTGTTGACGTTCGAAGTTGCCTGCCCGTGACCGCGGCTGTCGTATTCGAGCCGGGGTTCGCTTCTTGTCACTGGTGCGCCTTTGATTTGGTCCGTGGGATGTTCGCGAAGTGCCGACCACGGACACTCCGTCAGCGCATTCGGCAGGATTACCTCGGCCGTCGGTACGCGGCGAAAGACCGAGAGGACCGCCCTAATCCGTAGGATCATCCAAATCCTCCGCCTTCAAGATCCAGTAGCTCGAGAAGTCCGTCGTTGTGCTCACCAGCGACAATACGACCGTGGCGAAGGGTCGCCCTCTGCCACGGCATGCTTGGGTGAGTGGGATCTTTCGCCAGCGAGACAGCTGACCAGTATTCGAGGTACCGGCGGGGCTATCCCGACGTGGTCGTCGACGCCGTCGTGCAACGGCTTGGACTTGGCTCGGACGACGCCGTCCTCGATATGGGGTGCGGGACCGGTCTTCTGACTCGACCACTTGCGCGACGAACACGTATCGCCATCGGAGTGGATCCCGAAGCCGACATGCTGGCGATAGCACGACAGTGCACCGACGCCGACCTTCGTTCCAGGGTGGTCTGGCTCCTCGGCTCGGACGCCGAACTTCTGAGTGTGCAATCGCTGCTCGGCCCACACACACTAGGGGCGATCACCATCGGTCAGGCGCTTCACTTCATGGACTACACAACTCTGTTCCGCGACGCCAAGGTCCTCCTGCGAACAGGTGGGGGAGTGGCCGTCATCTCAAACGGAGTCCCCTTGTGGCAGCAAGACAGCGACTGGTCTCGTGCCCTGCGCGACGCGCTCGAGGGATGGTTCCGCGTCAAGGCGACTGCCACTTGCGGCACCGACATAGTCACCCAGCGACGCTACGCGGAAGCCCTCGCTACGGCTGGCTACGAAGTTTCCGAGATCTTTTACGACTACGAGGCGGAGCTGACTTTTGAGCAGATCCTCGGTGGGGTTTACTCGTCATTGTCCCCAGACTCGATTCCAATTGATCGTCGCGATGGTTTCGCCGAACATCTGCGCCGAGCCCTTGCCCCGACGGTCACCCTCGCAGAAGCGGTTCCTGTCCGGGCACTCGTCGGCCTGGTTGGCTAGTCACTTCCCCGGATTTCTGCGATGGACCACATTCAGCGTTGCGGACTGAGACACTCGCTGATCTGGGTTTCTTGTCCTTGCTAGCGCCTCCTCGCTACCGAGCTGGACGTGGCTCCAGGACCGAACGCCGGCCTTCGTGGAAAATGGCTGGTCAAGCCCTTGACCTAGGTAAATGACAGTGATGTCATTTGGGGGTTGGGCGAGTCGTCCAGCGGTGGTCCGGAGAGGACGCTATGAGCGAGACGCTTAGCAAGGCCCTGGTTCTCACCATGCTCCAACACGCCGAGGGCTTTGCGTGGAGGATGCAGGACATCGGGCTGATGGCCCTCCGTCTTGACGACAGGCGGGAGTACCGACTCCACGTCTGGGACCCGAGCTACTGCGATCGCGAGCCACCCGTGCATGACCACCCGTATGACTTCACCTCGACGATCATCGCAGGTGAGCTGACGAACACTCGGTACGAAGAGGACTCCGCAGGGGACGAGTACGTGCGCTTTCGGTACTCTCCGGGCGCCGAGGCCGAACGGCGCTCGGACACTTTGAGTTTGTCTTCGATGGCAACCACCTTCACCTCCGGTGACCAATATCGTCAACGCGCCGATGAGTTACACGCGAGCTGGCAAAAAC
>JBAPRR010000017.1:0-6052 GCA_049281195.1 Acidimicrobiales bacterium | reverse complement strand
ACGTCGTATTCCTCCGCCGCCTGCTCCAGCCTGCCCAGGGAATTGAGAGATGTCACGCAGTCCGCGTCACACATCAGACGCAGATCGCCCCGCGCCTCGAGCATTCCGCGCTTTATCGAAAATCCTTTTCCCCGGTTGGTGTCGTTTCGAAGAACACGCACGCGTTTGTCCGCGGTGAACGGCTCCACCCGTTGCAGAGTGCTGTCCGTGCTCGCATTGTCGACGACGAGAATCTCCCAATCCCCGCGACGTTTCTGCAGCTGACCAGTAGCCGCAGAGAGGATTCTCGTTATCTCGTCCTCCTCGTTCAGGACCGGGATAACTATGGAAAGGGAGCCTGGAATGCCGGGCAGTGTAGGCCAAGGACCGGGTCGCGGCTAGCTGGGACCCCTCCTCACCTGCGCTTTCTTGCCGAGACCCCCAGCGAGACCCCCGCCGGGAGACGGATGCCCCTTCCCACCAACCAGGCCTCCATCTCAAATGGCGTCTCGAGGACGGTGTTCAGGGCCTGAGGAGTCCGGTCGAGGTCGGTGTGACCCCGGCGGGCGTGCCCGAGAACGGCCAGGACCCGTTGTATGACGCGGGCCACTGCGACAACAGGAAAGAGGATCGAGTTGAAGTAGGTGGCTTGATCTATCTCCCATCCGGCGGCACGGGCGCGGGCGCAGATGACCCTTAGCGTGTACCGGCGGAAGTGGTGCAGCTGGACGTCGTGCTCGGTCCACATCCATTGGTAGGCCGGGGCCGTGATGATCAACGTGGCCCCGGGAGCAGCCACCCGGTGAAGTTCGGCCAGCGCTTCGGAATCGTGACGCACATGTTCGATCACGTCGCACGCAAGAAGCAGGTCGAAGCTGTCATCTTCGAACGGCAAGCACTCGAGCCCGGCGCGCTGGACGTTCTTCAGTCCTCTGTGATGACAAAACTCGACGGCTTCTTCGGACGGATCTACCCCTGAGATCGGACCCAGCCCCCCGAACTCGACGAGGTTCCGGCCCGTTCCGCACCCGGCATCCAGAACCCGCTGCTCGCCTTTGAGACGCTCTCGAGAGAGAAGAGCCCAGATGATCCTGCGCCGTCCACGGAACCACCAGTGGTCGTCTTCGAGCTCGTACATCTCGCTGTACGCGCCGCCCTCCATAAGGCTCGTGAATGTACTTGAAGCGGGGAGCGTAACTAGCCTTGCGCCACTTATGCGTCGGATTGTTCCCGAGGGCCTCCGCAGGTGGGCCCTCGCACACCCGGCATGGGCGGCGCTGATCCTCTACGTCATTCTGGGCGTGATCTTCTTCGGACCTGGCCTGATGCCGGGCCACACCACCTCGGCGGCGGACTACCTGTGGAGCGCAGCTCCATGGAACTCGCAGATCCCCAGTGGTTTGCACACGTGGAGCACCCACCCCCTGCTGGTCGGCTCCAACCCGCAGCTGGTCGACTCGGTCACGGTATTCGAGCCGTTCCTCCAATACACACGGTCGCAGCTCCCCCATATTCCCCTGTGGGATCCGTACATCATGGGAGGAACCCCGTACCTGGCGGACATGCAGTCGGCGATCTTCTCCCCGTTTAGCCTGCCCGCATACGTACTGTCGTTCTGGTGGTCGTTGAGTTTCATCGCCGTGATGAAGGTCGTAGTCGCGTCTATAGGTGCCTACCTGCTGGCGCGCTCGCTGAACATGCGGTTCGCCGGGGCATTCATGTGCGGGCTCGTCTTCGGGTTCGGTCTCTACTTCATCGCCTGGATTCCTTGGCCTCTGACCAACGTCTTTCCCTTGATCCCGTGGATGCTGTTTGCGACAGAGCGTCTGGTCAGAAGGCCCGGCCCATTGCCCCTGGCCGGTCTCGCCACGCTCGTGATGCTGCAGTTCTTCGGAGGCCACCCGGAGTCCAGCTTCCAGGCGCTTTTCTGCGTTCTCTGCTTCTTCATCCTGCGCGTGCTGCAGGGACCGTCCGGTGGGGTCAACGCGATCGCTTCAGCGGCCAGGAAGAAAACCTCCAAGATAAGAGCGTTCCTCACCACCGTTCGAAGACCCGTCATCTATCTGGTGGCTGCCGTGGTGCTCGGCACCGCGCTCGCGGCGATCGTGATTCTGCCGTTCGGAGAGCTGCTGAAGAACTCTTCTGATCTGACTTCGCGTCCGCGTGACGTTTACGTCCAACCGAAATTCTTCTTCGCATCGCTTCTTCCGACCTACTTCAACGGTGCGCCCCAGAGCTTCACCATCCAGATCGCGTTCTATGCCGGGGTGTTGCCTTTGATGCTCGCCCTCATTGCTCTTTTGCGGGCGCGTGTTGAACGGATAGTCATCGCCATATTCGCCGCCGGCTGCATCCTGGTGGTGCTCGGGATACAGCCCTTCTTCCACATCGTGGGGCATCTGCCCGGTTTCGACGAGACGTACCTGAGCCGCCTGACGATCTTCTACCTGCTGGCCATAGCCCTGCTCGCCGGTTGGGGCTTCGACGACCTTCTTTTCGCGCCGCGTTCGCGTCGGACTGCCGCATTGGCCGGATCGATCGCCGGCGGTCTGTTCGTTCTTCCCGTGATTGTGATCCTCGCCATCAGAAGCACCTCATGGCGCTTCATCGGGCGAGCGTTCGAGATCGCATGGTTCTTCGGTGGGCGTCCCGCAGCTGATGCGCCGAATGTCGAACCCATCGTCAGATTGGCCGCGCTCATCATCTGGCTCACGATCGCCCTGGTGGCGATGGTCCTCATATATCTGCGGCTGAGACGAAAGCTCGCACCCGTCGTCTTCTGTGTGCTTGCGCTCGGACTGGTGGTGGGCGACGTATTCCAAGCCGGCATGGGGGAGAACCCTTCTATTCCTGATTCACACGCGATCCAGCCGGTAACCCCGGCCATCAAGCTCCTCCAGGCACAGAGCCCGGCGCGGTTTGTCGCGGTGGTGCCGTACGTCGGGATCAATCCACTCCCACCGGACGTGAACATCGACTACCACCTTTACGACGCGCGGGGATACGACCTGCCGGTCGTGGCTCGATACGGCGACCTGTGGACCCGCTACATCAGTTCGGGAAACAGCCTGCTCCCCGTGAACACGCCGGAGGTGCCCATCATCAACCTGGACCTGAACCCGGGAGCGCTGAGGGTCCTGTCACTTCTTGGTGTTAGCGATCTTCTCGAGCAAGCCGGTCAGGGCGACCTACGACTCCCGGGCCTGCACGTCGCCTACAGCGGGCCGGATGCGACGATCTACCGCAACAGCAATGCTTTGCCCCGGACCTGGCTGGTCGACAGCCAGCAGGTCATTCCTTCGAGCGGTGAGCAGCTCACGGCCATCGGTTCTGCAGGATTCAACGCCAAGAGCGCAGTCATCACCGGTCGGCACCTGGCGGGAATCGCCGACAGCACGACAGATCCGTCTTCCCCGGGACAGGCGCACATCAAGAACTACCAGGCCGAGCAGGTGACCATCGATGCACACGCCGACCACCGCTCGGTGTTGGTGCTGTCCGATACCTATTACCCGGGGTGGACGGTGACGGTCAACGGAAAGGCAGCCCCCATCTACGAGGTCGACTACCTGTTACGTGGCGTCGAAGTGCCCCCCGGTAACGATCGGATCGTGTTCGCGTACGACCCGTCCAGCTTCAACATCGGCTGGGCGGTGAGCCTCGTCTCGGGGATCATTCTCTTGGCGGTTGTCGTGTTCGGCTTGGTCCGCAGGCGCCGGCCGAAGAGCACAGACGGGAACCGACCCGACGGGGTGAGACATGGTGCTCACGAGCGCGCCGCGGAGATGATGCAGCCGGAGACCGCCAAATATCGCGAAACTTCGTTGAACGATCCCGCAGTGCATCGTGCGAATTGACCGGGACTGACTACTAGCCGCCGCCCTGGGGAACGAACTTCGGACCACACCCAGGCGTCGTCTGTGAAAGCGGGAGGTCGACCCACCGCAAGCGTGAACATGCCCAGTGCCCACGCGGTGCTCCCCCCGCGGTCGTAGAACGGCTCCACCGAGCTCGGATCGGGCACCACGATCTGGCTTACGTTCCAACCCGTCAGCGCTTCTCTCACCGCCCGGACGTTGTTCTGTGTGGCCGGCGGCGGCGGCGAGAACACCAATGAGGCCTGGGTTATCAGGTCGAATCCGGCCATTTCCTTTCCGGCGCGCTGAGAGATGCTCTGCGGGCCCCCACCGGTAGCCATTGCGAACCGCAGCAGATCGATGGCCTGCCAGGTCATTCCCTGTCCACCGGAGACAGGTGGCGGGAACGTCAGCACCACCTGCCCGTCGGGCAGGTGCGCGCCTACCTCTGAAAACCAAGCAGGCAAGTCGACCCCCTCCACGGTAAAGGGGACATTTCTGGCCACCGAACTTCCCATCGGGACCACCGCGACCGCGGCCACTGCGATGCCGAATGCGGCCGATACAACAAGTGCGGTCTTCGCGGTTCGCCGTTCTAAATGCGTTCCAAGAACACGCCCCAGTGCCGCTTTCGCAGATGTCCTGACGCGGTCGACGGTGATGGCGAGGAGAATCGAAATGCACAGGAGGGGCATGGCAAAAAAGCGCGCCACCGCGATGTTCTGGACCACCGGGATGTGTGCCAGCACCTTCCACGGGACCCAGTACGTGCTGGGCAGCCCGAGAGAAAAGGTCCCGCTCAATATGGCCAGGGCACAGAAGTACCACAGCTTCCGTTCGCGCCGGAAGGCGACAATCCCGGCGACAACGACGACGAGGAGCCCGATACCCAGATACGCGCCGTGTGGCAGCCCGTTCGGGCCTTCGTACCCGCCATAGATGCGCAGTGCGTTGGCGCTCATGAACCGCAGATGCCAAAGATCGCTCAAGACGATCCCGCCTGTTCCCGGTACGATCTTCGGCCACAGCAGCCCGGACAAGTGAGCGGGTCCGGCCAGGTCGAACCAGATCGGGTATGCCAGCAGCACGATCGCCACCACCGCGGCAACAGCGAGAGCCTTTATCGCGTGCGGGAACAGTCGAGCTATGTCGCTTCTGTGGCGGGCCGATGCGTAAACCAGAAGAATGAGCAAGCCGAGTAGCCCGGTTATCGCGACGATGGCCAACATCTCGGTCGAGAGGAAGAACTGCACGGTCACCAGTAGACCGAGAACGAGCCCGCCCGTCCGGTACGTCCTTTTCTGCCTGATCAGAATCTCGTCGAGGCATCCCAGAATCAGCGGCACGAACACGAGCATCTCGGTGTTGAAATGCGCCAAGGCAAGGTTCGCGAATGCGAAAGGGGAGAACCCGAACACCAGACCGCCGATGAACGCGGCGGGGGTCCAGCTGACCCAACGTCGCAGCAGCCACAGCATCGACGTCGCGGTCAGAGCGGGTGCGAGTGTGTAGACGACGTTCAATGTGACCACCGGGCCGAAGAGCCACGTGATCGGCGCAAGCGGGATCCCGAGGGCGAGAACACCGGTGTTCGACAGCAGGTTGAATCCCTGCGGGTAGAACAGTGAGCTCGAGAAGAACGGGTTGTGCCCGTGTGCGATGGCGTAGGCGGGCCACTCCAGGAACCACACGAACAGAGACGGGTCGTCGCACGCGCACGTCGTCACGGTGCTCGGGTGACTGGTCCATACGTGCCACCAGAGAATGACGGACAAGACGAGGAACACCAGGAATCCGCCACCGACCGTCGCCACTGATCTGCGCCAACCTGCCGGTGCCGAGGGAGCGGCCTCGTCGTGCGCTTCGATCCGTTCTGTGATTGGTTCGGTCACCTGACGCGGTGCGCGGACGCCACTACGCAGCCGAGCACCGTCTGTCCGATCGCATGATCAAGCTCGAACCCGCTCGTGCACAGCTTGAACGATTGGGTCGAGGTGGCGAGCCTGTCACTGAGAGACTCCACATCGCTCCACACCCATGCGTCATCGACAAACCGAGGTGTACGTCCAACCGCCAGAGTGAGCAAACCCAGTGCAGACTCGGGCGCCGTTCCCTGGTCGTAACGGGGCAGGACAGAAGGGTCGGCATAAACGATCATGGTCACGCCCCAATCGGCGAGTGCGCGCCTCACAGCCAGCACGTTTTGTGCGGTCGGA
>JBAPRR010000016.1:0-17026 GCA_049281195.1 Acidimicrobiales bacterium | reverse complement strand
TACGGATGTAAGCGACCTCTTCCGGCTTGACCGTGCCGTTGTACTCGTATCCGTAGCAACGCCTGCCGCCAGTCTTCATCTGGCCCTTGGCGGCAGCGTCCTTGTTGTAGCTCTTCAGTCGGTCACGAGTCGATCCAGCCTCGAACTCTGCAAAGACTGCGCTCATCTGAAAGAACGCCCGACCAGTGCTGGTGGTTGTGTCAACGTCTCCGTTCACCATCACCAGGCCAGTACCGTGTTTGTCTAGATGATCGATGAGCTTCAGAGCTTCGGCAAGCGACCGGCTCAGTCGGTCCAGCCGGTAGGCAAACACTGCCTTGAACTCACCTTCAGCAACACGAGCCTTCATATCTTCGTAAGCGGGCCTAATCACACCTCGCTTAAAGGCCGACAGGTTCCGGTCGATGAAGGGCTCGAACTCATCGAAGCCCTTGGCTTCAGCGAGCGCCCGGCAGTCGGCTTCTTGGCGTTCGATCGTGGCCTTGTCCTGGTCTCGATCGACCGACACTCGTGCGTAGATGGCAGCTTTGGACATGAGGTACGGGTGTAGCTTACCTTTGCGGCCGCGAAGGTCAGATCGAAGGCTGCCACCGTCACTAGATCTCGCCTCCCGCCGAGCACGTGGCCAGTAGAGGGTTCCTGGCCCGCCAACAGGGCTGCCAGGTCCGGACCTTCGACCTCGCCCTCCAGGGTGCTCCCGTCCGGACCATGGGCGCTTCCGATCCACTCTCCTGCCGGCTCCATGCCGACGGCCTGCATGTAATAGCGCTCGCCACCCAGCCCGAGCTTTGCGATCCGAAGCACTTCTTCCTCCTCGAGCCTCCCCCCTCGAGTTCCTGTAACGTGCTGGATCATTTCATGTGATTTCATGTTTTTCCAGGTTTCTTTTGATCCCGTGTCGTAAAAGACCCCTCTCTGCAGGTCAACGTCCGATAGAAGGAAGCGACCGAGGGGTCCCCGTATGGACGAAGTCGGAGAGTTCGAAGAGTTGGTGGCCCAGGTGGAACCACGACTTCGCCGAGCTCTGGTCGCCACGTACGGGTTCGAGCGAGGACGTGAGGCGACGGCTGAAGCTCTGGGATGGGCCTGGGAGCATCGTCAGCAGTTGCCGACGATCGAAAACAAAGTCGCCTACCTCTACCGGGTCGGGCAGACCCGGAGCCGCAAGCGACGCGAACCGAAGCTCTATCCCCTCCCAGAAGCACCCGAGCCCTGGTTCGAACCGGGGCTCGCACCGGCTTTGGAAAAGCTTTCAGAACGTCAGCGCGTCGCGGTGATCCTCGTCTACGGCTTCGCGTGGACCCTGCAAGAGGTTGCGGAGCTGACCGGGACTCGGCTCACCACCGTGCAGACCCACCTCGAACGCGGCATGCAGAAGCTCCGCACGTCAATGGAGGTGACCAACCATGCCTGAGCTCGACGAACAGATCCGGGAGCTCATCGACCTAGGTGCACCAGCGGTGACGGCGCGCGAGGCGATGGAAAGCGTCGTTCGTGGGTCCCGCCGGTCCGCACGTCTGGTTCTTGCCGGCCGCGGCTCCAGTCCCTCCGGCAGGTACCTGGTCGGAGCTTTGATAACGGTCGCCGCCGTGATCGTCCTCGTGCTGGTGCTCGTTCTCGGCTTCAGGGGAACGTCGAAGCCCGGCGGAGTGACACCCACTCACCGGAACAAGAACAACACGCCTGGGGTGAGTCTCCGGTTTGTGGCAGAGGGTGAGTCGAGTGCATCAGGACTGAAGGATGACGTTGCAATCCTGACCAAGCGTCTGAGCGCATTCGGTTTGGGCGACTCGACCGTTTCCGCCTCACGCGATGCCATCACGATCCGGACGCCCGCACCTGTGAGCAAAACTGCGATGGCGGACATTGTGGATCTCACGAGCTCGGGAACCCTTTACCTACGCCCGGTCCTGTGTGGAGCGCCGGCCTATTCCTTGCCGGACGGGACGCCACCAGGCGCGGTACCTAACCGTTGTCCCGCGCTGAATCAGCTAACGGCACCGAATCTGGCCGTGAATACGTCCACCGGAAGCACTCTGAACACACCCCCGCCTTGGGCGACCCTGGCAGCCGTACCGACGACACCGCCCTCGGCCGACATCCCAACGGAACCGGTGTTGCTTGTCCCATCGGCAAACGAATCCATATCGGGGCCGCGTCTTCTGCTAGGTGCGGCCGAAGTGACCGGCTCCGATATCGCGAGTGCCCAGGTGGCTTTCGATTCTCCTGATTGGGTTCTGGACATCAGCTTCAACCACTCAGGGTCCGGACAATGGAACGCCTTGGCGCAACGGCAGTTCCACGCATTGATCGGGTTCGACCTCGATGGGCAACTGCTCGAGGCTCCGCTCACCGAGCCCAGTCAGGCCACTTTTACGAGTTTTGGAAGCAAGGTTCAAATCTCCGGTCCTTGGAAAGAAAATCAAGCCAAAGTCGTGGCAGCGGAGCTGAACGCCGGCCCCCTACCCGTTCACCTTGTAGAAAAGCACGGGTGAACCGATTCGACCTTGTGATCTTCGACTGCGACGGCGTGCTCGTCGACAGCGAACGCCTTGCCGTACGAACGGAGGTTGAGATCCTCGGATCGTTGGGCTGGCCCCTGACCGAATCACAGGTCATCGACCGATTCGTGGGACGTTCCGCGGCGTACATGCAAGGAGAGATCGAGCAATATCTCGGTCGGCCGATCGACTGGGAGAGCGAGTACCTGCAGAAAACCCAGCAAGTGTTCAGAGAAGAGCTTGTGCCGGTCGACGGAATCTTCGAAGCCTTGGACGGCATCGACATCGATGTATGCGTGGCCTCGAGCGGCACCCACGAAGCGATTCGGTTCTCACTCGGATTGACAGGGCTGCTGGAGCGATTCGAAGGAAGGATCTTCAGTGCCGACGATGTCGAGCACGGCAAGCCGGCTCCCGATCTGTTCTTTCTGGCGGCTCGGACCATGGGCCACGAGCCTTCACGATGCGCGGTGATCGAGGACAGCGTCTCCGGTGTCACCGCTGGCCTGGCTGCAGGCATGACCGTCTTCGCGTTCACCGGCAGCGTCACCAGGCGGGACCAATTTCCTGCCGGGACGGACACGGTGTTCGACCAGATGGATCAGCTGCCGCGCTTGTTGGGCTGATCACAACTGACCCGACAAAGCGGTTCGACACGATGGTATGCATTTACTCGTGTCCGATTCCACGCGGCTTCAGTCCATCGACGGCTCGGTCGAGCCAAGTTTCGCCGCCGTTCAGTCGCTTCTTGACGAATACATAGCGCGAGATCCCACTTACTCGGGTTCCCTGTGCGTGTACTTCGGCGCGGAACCCGTGGTCGACGTGTGGTGGGGGCCAGGTGTAGGTCCGGACACTCTCATTCCGATCTTCTCCAGCTCGAAGGGTGCAGCCGCATTCGTTATCGCCTGCCTGGTAAGGGACGAGTTGCTCGATCTCGACGAAGTCGTTGCCGCTTACTGGCCCGAATTCGCGGCAGCCGGAAAGCGAGGCGTCACCGTCCGCCAACTGTTGAGCCACCAAGCCGGACTCTGTGGAGTCGACGGGGGCTACACCTACGAAGAGCTTTACGACCACGACGCCCTCGCCACCCGCTTGGCGGACCAACGTCCGTTGTGGCAACCCGGAGCAGCGCACGTCTACCACGGGGTCACCATCGGAGTCCTCGCCGACGAGCTGGTCCGTCAAACGACCGGGGTGGCCCTCGGCATGTATCTGCGAGAGCACGTCACCGGACCACGCCAACTCGACGTGTACCTCGGAACACCGGAGGACGTCGACGATCGGGTGATCAAGGTGCAGCTGCCGACGGCTACCGAACTGTCTGAGTTTCCGGACGCCGTGCCGAACCCTGATCCTGGATCCCTCGCGGCATTGATCGGTCCCCGTGACGGTCCACCAATCTGGTTCGAGTGCAATGAGTCACGTTTTCGTCGTTCGGGTACGCCGGCAGCCGGGGGGCTCGCAAGCGCAAGAGGACTCGCCGGAATGTACGCCGCGGCGCAACACGAGATCGCCGGTATTCCCCGCCTGATCGATCACGACACGATGGGACGAATGAGCCAGCTACAGCTGGAGGGGTTCCCGTTGACGAACTACCTGATCCGAGACGCGTTCGCGATCATCTTCCAAAAACCCACAGAGCATTACCCTTGGGGCAGCTACCAGGCTTTCGGACATGACGGTCTCGGAGGAGCTCTCGGTTTCTACGATCCGTTCGACGGAATCTCGTTCGGATACACGGTTCAACGGATTCCACTTCCGGGTGGGGCCGACAGAAGGGCTGTCGAGCTCGGTACAACTGCACACCGGTGCGCGGCCAAGATGCGATAACCGGGCCCGATCCCTCAGGTCCCTGACCGCGGTGGGCTCCAGTGCACCGGCGAGATCAGTTCCCGGAAACCAAGTTCACGGTACGTGCCGATACCCAACTCGGTTGCAGTCAGGGTCGCCGGCACGGTGTGGTCGACTCTCACGGCGCACGTAGTGAGCAATGCCCCGATTCCTTTGCGCCGTTCCTCTTTGATCACCGCCACGCCACTCACGACCACCCCGGTCTCGTGACGCACCGCAATCGCGGTCCCGATGGGGACCTCGTCGCGCCAGGCCAGAAAGAGATGCAAGCCGGGAAACCTGCTGCTTCCGCGAGGATGGAGCTCCCCCGGAACAGCCGGTGGAGATCCACCGGCTGCAACAAAAGCTGCGCGCTCGAACAGAAGCTCGTCGCTTGTCTGTCTCACTTCCACTCCATCGACACCGGAGTGCTCACACGTGCCCGGATCACGAACCATCCATGGATCTGTGGGCGACGATGTCCAACCGGGTAGGTCGTTCACGGTGCAGACCGCCCATGAGTCCCGCAAGATCCCAAGACCACTCTCGGAGAACGAGGGCGGCGGACGTTGGTCCGCCTCCAATGTCACAGCCGTGAGAAGGAAACGATGCGGAGGACCACCGGGGCCCCAGGCCCAGCCGGGCTCCTCGCGCCACTCCGCCCCGAGGCCGGCATAAGCCGCGGCATGCCATGCCGACTCGCCGGCGGCGCAAACGGAGATCTGGTCTTCGATGTTCATGGAGTGGGGCGAATGGCTCGACCGGCTCGGCGTAAAGCAGCTTCCGCCTCGTCGGCCAGCAGCCCTACAAGTTCCGATGCAGGGACGATGTCGGTGATGAGGTCAATCGACTCACTCGCCCAGACCGGCACCGCTGCCGGGTCACCCTTGTCTGCACCCTCTCGAAACCGTGCCTTGGCTCCATCGTCTGCCTCGAGCTCGTCTTCCCGCCCGCGCCATTCATCTATGAACTCGTTGCGAACCGTGCGGGCAAGGTAGCGGGCCGGCCAGGTCTCTCTTCGTCCGGCGATATCGAGAATTCGGCTTCGTTCGGTCTGCTCGCCACTTCCTTCGATGATCGCCTTCGTGACTTGCGCAGAGTTCATCGATTCCGGAGTCACCTGGAATCGCGTGCCGATCAAAGCGCCCGCGGCTCCAAGAGCGAGAGCTGCCGCCACTCCCCTCCCGTCAGCGATTCCGCCGGCAGCAAGCACCGGAATCCCTCCCGCCAGATCAACCACGATGGGCACGAAAGGAAGTGTCGTCCTTTTGCCGCTGTGACCACCCGCTTCCATTCCCTGAGCGACGATCACGTCGGCTCCGAGGTCCACAGCTTCCTTCGCCTCGGCCAGATCGGTCACTTGCAGGATCAAACGCAAGCCCGCATCCCTCACGAGGCCGGCCAGTCGCTTCGGATCCCCGAAAGACAGCATGACGACATGCGGACGAAACTCCAGTGCACGCGCAACTGAGTCTTCGGAGACCGACCACGACTGGAATCCGATCCCCCAGGGCTTTTCGGTCTTGGCGGTGACAATCCCGAGTTCGTGCTCGATCCAGGTGACATCCTCCCGACCGCCACCGACGAGTCCGAGACCCCCGCCGTTCGACACCGCGGCGGCCAAGGTGCCCCCGGCCGAACCCCCCATCGGAGCGAGGGCTATCGGATGCGAGATGCCGAACAGTTTCGTGAAGTCTGTGCTGAGGGTCACTCTGCTTGCTCGCTGAGCCCCGGCCCCATCCGTAAATCCTCCCATCCAGGACCCCCCACTGTCGGAGCGACGGATCGCTGGACGCGTCTGGAGCTCCCCCCACGGTAAGTAGGCTTCGCACCGTGCGGAAGGCGGACGCGAATGGTTGGGCGAACGAACCCCCGAGCTGGCTGGCCCGGCTTCTGGACCGCATTTCCGACATGACTCTCAAGCGGAGATTCAAACGACTGAACACCGATCGGTCGACAAACGATCGACAAGGGCGCAACAGCCAGCTCTTCGTGAACAGTCTGGTCTGGAAGGCAGCACGATTACGTAAGGAGGGGCAGTATCAGGAGGCCCTGCCTCTGCTCGAGGAAGCCGCGACACGTCGGACCGAACTCCTCGGCCCGGGCCATCCTCTGACGATCGACTGCCAGAAATCGCTCGGTCAATGTCTGGCGGACTGCGGCAGATACGACGAATCGATCACCGCGTTCCGCGAGGCCATTCGCCTTTCGACAGCAAGTGCCGGACCCGAAGCTGTGTCGACTTTGAACGGTCTCGTGGGCCTCGGCTCAACCCTGATCAAAGCGGGTCGACCCGACGAAGCAGTTGAGATTCTCGAAACCGCTACACAGGGGTTGGGGGATCTCAAGGGTGAGAATCATGAGTGGGCCAGCCACGCGTCGATGAGGCTGGCATTGGCCCTGGTGCGCCGTCACGAATTCGAGCGCGCAATAGAGATCCAACGGCACGTCGTCGAAGCCAACGCCGAACTTTTAGGTCCGGACCACCACAAGACGCTGACGATGCGTTTGCAGCTCGCCGCGTACCTTCATTGGTCTGGCAACCACGGCGAGGCGATCGTGTTGGCAAAGAGCGTTATCAACGCAAAGAATCGTCTCGGTAGTCACGACAACGATTACGAGAAGGCGCAGGAGTTGCTAGGCGACATCGACCGCCGGATATAAACCGCGATCGGCGGGTCCTTCGCTCTTCAGTCCAAGACCGTAAAGGGCGACTCCGGCAAACCCGGCATGGGATTGTCCCACCACAGGGTGTCTTCCACTCTCTGCGCTATCCGCCAACCGTCAGGCCCGTTCACGAAGCGATCACGGTACCGACCGCCTACCGTGAATGTCCAAGGCTTGCCATCGACCTTCAACCGGTTGGTGTTCAGGAAACTCGACGTGGTTTGAACCTCACCTTCGTCAGCCTTGAAGACCCGATTGACAACAAGGTGCTGCGTTGCGTCGAAGATTGGAAGCACTTCTGACAGCCATTTGCGAACCTCGGGGTATGGACCTTCGATCCCTCCCGCGGATCGGTAATCGAGATGTGCGTCGGCGGTGAAAACGGTGTCGAGCAACTCGAAGTTGAGACTGTCGATGGCGGTGGCGTACAGCGTAAGGAGGTCATCTATTTCGAGCCGATTCACAATGCTGATCTGTTCTGGTCCCACGCCGACGACCTTACTTTCGCAAGTGCCTCGTCTGCATGGTCGATGTCAAACACACATGGGTCGCGGGCAAAGGGTCATGCGTCATGCCGTAGGGGGACCCTGTCCGGACATAGGCTTCATCGATGACCGACCACCAACAATCGGACGTTGTCGTCTACGACGACGAAGAAGATGAACCTGAGGATCGTCCAAAGTGGGACCTTCCCGACATCGCGGCAGTGGCGATTTTGCTCGCCTTCTATGTCGTTGTCCTCGGCGGCTTGGTAGCGGGCATTCTCTATACCAGCAACTTCGACCAATCCCAAATTCCTGATAGCAATCTGACGATCGGGACAGCGATCCAGTCGGGCTCAGGATGGGCCAGTCCGATAATGGCAGTGTTGCTTCTCTCAGTGATTGCTGTCTGCTGGTGGCAATCGCGTCCACAACAGATTGAAGAGTTAGAGAGTGAAGAATTCGAAGGTGATGAGCCACAGCTCGCGTCCTTCGACGACGCTCGCGCCATCCGTTCTCGAGTCATCATCTATTTCGTCCAAGTAGGCTTTCTGCTCGTTACTGCGGGAGCAATCGCGTCCTTGGTCGGCCAGATCTTGCTGGTCTCGGGGATCTCGGGTCAGACCAAGGCTTACTTTGTGACCCCCGGAGCGAACTGCGTGGCTGTGATCGTCATTGCCGGTGTTGGCCTTTTCGCCGGCCGGCAGGTGGTCAAACGGGTGTGACTACGGGCAGGTAAACGTCCACACCAGAGGGTTGGTTTTCGCTTCGCTTGCACCGTATTGTCATTTTTGACATCGTCGAAAAGCCCCCAGAGCATGTGACTCCATCATGACTGCAACCAGGTCCGGGCTTGATCGTCCCGGTAAAAGGAGCCGTTGCATTACCTACCCACGTAAATTTGACGTTTCCCCCAAGTGGTCGCGCCTTTGAAATGCCGAACCTGCATGTCGTAGCGGAAGATAATTGGCCGTGCATCACGCGGCAACTGGTATTAATTCCGTCAATGGCCAATCCACGGAAAATGACGCCGTCGCTGGATGGACGCCATGGACACATCACTTTCTCGAGACCAACCTGCGAGGACTAAAGACCACTACAGACCGCAACTGCCCGCACCACGGCTCACTCGTAGAGCGCCAGCACCCGCTTCGCAGCTTCACGCCCGAGATCCTTGAACTCCGCCGGCTCCAGTACCTCAGCATCCGGACCCAGCTGGAGCAACAAACGTTCGAGCCACACGGTGCTCACGACACCGAGGGTCACTACCATCCGTCCATCGGGTAGATCGGACGTCTCGATCACAGGGACCGCCTCGACGAGCCACGCGCTGTCGGGTGTGACCGAGATGCGCACGAGCGTCGCCTCGGGGCCGGGTACAAAAGGACCGTCTCCGACGAAGCCCGAAAAATGAGCGCCAGACCTTCCATCCTCCGAAGATTCCGGGGCACTGCTGCGCGCGTTCGACCCCGACTCAGACCCTGACGCCGCCTCAACATCATGGTGCTCCACGGGCTTGCCGGTCGGCGTCGCCGACAGGATCCGGTCTACACGGAAGCGGCGCGTTCCCCCGGCTTCGTGACACCACGCATCGAGGTACCAATGACCCTCGTATGCGGCCAGCCGTACCGGATCGACCACACGGGTCGAACGGGCGTCGCGCCATGCCGACAGATAATCGATCTGTAACTGTGCTCCCGACGTCACCGCGTCGCGCACGGTCGCGAGCTGGGCGGGCTCACCGAGATCCACGTCGAGATCTACGTCACCCAACCCCCGGTCACCTAGAGCCGAGTCGAGCTTCGTCAACGCTCTCGCCAACGAGTCGTCGGGCTCGCCGCCGCGCACGGCGGCAGACGCCCGGGCCGCGGCCGCAAGTGCGAAGCCTTCCTGGGCGCTCAATCGGCGGGGCCGAGCCAGTTCGGTTCCGAGCTGCGCCTCGACCATCTCCTCGCCCACGATGATCTCCATCAGGCGA
This sequence comes from Acidimicrobiales bacterium, assembly GCA_049281195.1. GTDB lineage: Bacteria > Actinomycetota > Acidimicrobiia > Acidimicrobiales > CAVXTF01 > JBAPRR01. Next base: position 7,565 of record JBAPRR010000016.1, on the reverse strand, counting down.
TCGGGCGTGTACGGCGGCAGGCCGCAGCACGCCGCGAGCTCCAGGTCTGCCACCAGCTGCTCGGCGGTCATCCCGAACCGGTCGGCCAGCTCGTGCAGGCTCACCTGCCCGCGCTGCGCCAGCCACGAGAGAACCGCAAGAAGTCGTTCGAGCCTGCTGCCGGCATCGCTTCGTACCTCCGCCATCAGAACGCCCCCATCAGAACGCCTTCAGCCTTTCGATCATCCGGTCCCTCACCTCGGGCGGGTGAAGCACCTGGGCATGCGGTCCCAGTGCAAGGACCCACCCGATGAGCGCACCCTCATTCGACACCTCGAGCGTCACCACCACAGAACCGTCGTCGTGGTGCCCGGCCACGCTTTCCTCACCGAGCTCCTGGGCAACCCGGCGGCCCTCCAGCGCGTCGACCAGGACATGAACAGTCTTGATGTCCTCCTCGCCCATCGCCCACGGCTCGTCGGGGAGCTTGCCTTCGAAGTCGGCGGGCAGCTTGGACGACCCGGGTTTTCCCGCTTGCGGTACCCCTTCGATGCGGTCGACACGAAACGTCCGCGCCGCGTCGCGGTCACGGTCGAAGCACACGACGTACCAGCGCCCGGACCTGAACCGCAGCAGCGCCGGGTCGACGTTTCGCTGGTCACCGCGGTAGTCGAACTTGACGTTTGCGCGTGAACGCACGGCCTCGAACAGCACAGGGAGCGCGGGCAGAGAGGGCAGCCCGGCGACCGGTGCAAGTGCCTGCGTCGACGTTATTCCCAGGCGCCACAATGCATCCCTACCGCTAGGATCGCCCAGGTGGACCTCGGCCACGGCGACGTTCAACGCCGCCTGTTCGTCGGGCTCGAGATCGAGATCGGGAAGGTAGAAGTCCTCGGGGCGAATCCTGTAACCCATCTGCTCGGGACCCTCGATCGGTTCGGTGATAACCGCGATCCCTTGGTCCCTGAGCGTCCGCTTGTCGCGTTCGAAAGCCTGCCTGCGAGCCTCACCCTCGGGAGGGAACCCGGGTACCGCATCACCCAGCTCGCGGAGAGACAAAGGCCTCGTGGTGTTCAACAGCACGAGGACCAGATCCGTGAGCCGTTCAAGACGGTCGACCCGTGCCACGGGCGCCAGAGTATGCCGAGTATCTGATGCGCCCGTTCGTATTCGTCGAAGGGGCCTCCAAAGAGCCAATTAAATCCGCAGCTTCGGCGTCGGCTGGGACCTCCGGACCCTGGTCACCGCACGTCCACCCCCTCACCCTCGTGGTCGTCGTCGCCGCGGTGCTCTGCTACGTGCTCGTAACCAGGGGCGACGACCGGGCCACCCCTCGCCAGCATTGGTGCTTCGCCACGGCCATGTTGGCCTTGTTGATCGCCGGGTCGTGGCCGCTCGAGGACCTCGCAGCCCACTGGTCGCTTACCGCCCTGATCGTGCAGCGCCTCCTGCTCGTGCTCGTAGTGGCACCGATGCTGCTTTTGGCGCTTCCCGAGCATCTTGCGGGGCGACTGACCAGACCTCGTCTAGTGGACTCGGTGGTCGCTATGGTGAGCCGGCCCGTCGTCGCGGTCGTCGTCTTCACTGCGGTCGCGATCGGCACTCTGGTGACTCCGGCCGTCGCTGTTCAGAACTCGTCTGCGGTCGCCCGCACCCTGCTCGACGCGCTACTGCTCTCGTCGGGATTCGTCCTGTGGGCGCCAGTCATCTCGAGGATCCCGGGAGCGACACGCCCCACTCCGGTCGGCCGAGCCGTGTATCTGTTCGTGCAGTCGGTGATCCCGGGCTTCCCGTCGATCATCTTCATCTTCGCCCACCATCCGCTTTATCCCGGCTTTGAACACGTACACCAGGCATTCCGGATCAGCCCACTCGTGGACCAGCAATTGGCAGGGGTCATAGCCAAGGTGTCGACACTCCCTGTGCTCTGGAGCGCGGCGTGGAAGGCACTATCCGACGCGCAGCGCTCTGACCGCGAAGGTATAGACGCCAACCCTTTGACCTGGGAGGAAGTCAAACGTCAGCTCGAACGTGTAGAACGCGCCGAGCGGGCGGGGGCCAGGCGCGCGCACAGCAGCGCGCCGCGACCTCTCGGTCCACTGGGACCGTTCCGTCCTTTCCAGCCGTTCGACTCCGGTTCTGAAGGTTCTGAAGAGGATCAGCCGCCGCCGACCGTGTAATGCGTGAACCTGATCGGTTCTTTCGTACGTATGAACGTAGCCAGCACCTTGTCGTGCGGCTGCGAGACGACAACCATGGCGAACAGACGCCGACCGGGAGGCGGAACCGGGCCGGTCACGTATTTGACCAAAGCCGGATCGAAAGAACCCTTGAACGCGACCAGACACACGTTGTGGACCGGCCCGCCGTTTCTTGTCGCCAGCACGTTCTTCTTGTAGTTGTGGGTCTTGCCGAAAGCGTCGATCTGCTTCTGAGAGGCGTTTATCACGCCGACGAACACCGGTTGCGGGCCGGGGCGGGTCGGCAGCGTTGTCGTTGAAGACCCCGCAGTCGAGGTTCGGGTCGTCGTACCCTGCGTCGTCGCGGTCGAAGCGGTAGATGACGAAGAAGAACCCCCGCCTGAGGTGGTGGTAGTGCTGGCGCTGCTCGGAACTACGACCGGTGCGGGTTTGCCCAGAGCCTCCTTTGCCACGGGAATCGCCGAGTAACAAAGCGCTGAGGCGGTGCCGACGTCCACCCGATCAGCCGCGCATCCCGACAAGGACGCGGTCGACACGAGCACCAGCGCGACGCAAAGAAAGACGCTTCTCTCTTTCACCCGGTTGAGACCCCGGTGTGTCATCTCCCGCAAGAATTGCACCATGGCTGATGCCATTCTCACCGCGCGTGGACCTGCGTGGTGTCTGCCATCCCTGAACCTCCCGTTGGAGCCTGGCCAGCGGGCTCCTCTTGGCCTTGTTCGGCATCTGAAAGGAACTTCGGCGAAAGCGGCCTTTCGCCCTTCTTGCGCCGCGACAACCATCCCCACGCGAACCACCCGAACGGGAGCTCACCCCAGAAGCTGATCAACCGGTACAGGAAGACGGCGGCCACCGTCGACGTTTCGGCTCCCCCATAGGCGACGAGAGCGATCACCAGGCTGCCCTCGACCACGCCGAGGCCCCCCGGGGTGATCGGCAGGTTGGCGGCGAGTTGCCCGGCCCCGTAGGCGAGCAGCAAGCCCCGCCACGGCACACCGACTCCGAGGGCCGCGAAGCTGAGCACGAGACAACCGCAGTCGAACACCCAGTTGAAGAGTCCCCACCCAGCTGTAACCACGATCTGCCCGGGCGACATTCGCACCGTCGACAGCCGTGCTTCCATGCGCTCGAAAAGGATGTCCGGCTTGAACCGGCTACGCGGCAGCGCCTTCGCGAATAGCGCAGAGATCTTGCCCAGCATCCACAACAGCGCCCTGCGTTGAATGAACAGGCCGGCCACGACAATGGTGATGAAGAGGACTCCGATCGTCACCCCCACCAGGTCGAAGCTCGAGCTCTCACTTCCGGCGATCCCGACACCGGCTGCAGCGAGGATCGCGAGCGTGAGCGACGTGACGACGAGCAACGCCACCATCGACCAACCGGCGAGCACCTCGTCTGCACCTCTCCGCCTGTACTGCCGGTAAGTGAAGATCGTGGCGATGACAGAGCCGGTAGGAAGCGAGTTGCTGATGGCGATGTTCGCCAGGGTGACGCTCGTGAACCAACGGAGACGATTGTGGTAGCCACCGGCCTCCAGAAGCTTCTGTTGAACCAGAGCGAAGCAGATGATCGACCCGAACTCCGCGATCACTGCCGCCAAAAGCCAGTACCACTCGATGTGGGTCAGGTACGAAGATGCGCCCTCCAGCTCTCCCGTGTGGTCGGAGATGACCCACACGATGAGCCCGACCGCGACGAGGGCGAAGACGACACGTGCCACCGGGCGAAGCCTTTTGTACAGCTGCGATCTGCTCCGCTTGGCAGGCGCCAGCCAAGCGGAGGATGGCTCGCCGAGCGGTGGCCCAGCGGGTGGGCCGGGGACCGGCTCCCCGCTCGTGCTCACCCGCCAGTCGGCTCCACCAGGATCTTGACGTGGTTGTCGGGATGAGCGAGCTCATCGAACGCCCCCGGCGTACCTTCGAGGTCGACCGAGCCTGTGATCATCGCCGACACGTCAACCTCGCCTTCGGCCAGATGCCTGAGCGTCCTCGCGAACTCCTCCGGCGTGTACGCGAAGACGTATTTGAGGCAGAGCTCCTTCGCTGATGCGAAGAAGGGCCGCGTGGTGTCCGGTTCCATGCACACGCCGACGATCACGATTGTCGACGCGAGTGGGGCGTCACGCGTGAGCTCATCCAATATTCCTGGTACCCCGACTGCTTCGAAGCACACGAGCTGGCTCCTACCGTCGAGGCGCCTCCACGCCTCGAGCAAAGGCTCTTCTTTGGGATCGACGACCTCGGTCGCTCCGAGCGCTTTCGCGTGGCTTCTGCGGGCCGGCGAGAAGTCGGAGGCGACGATCATCTCGACACCTTTGAGCTTCAACGCCGCGATCACCGCCAGACCGACGGGACCGCAGCCGACCACGCAGGCCGAGTGACCCTTCGTCATAGCTGCCGCTTCCACCGCATGGACACCTACAGCCAACGGTTCGGTCAGAGCTGCGATGCGGGGCTCGAGACCGTTCGGCACAGGAAGGGCGAACGGGGCGGACAGGATGAAGCGCTCTGAGAACCCACCCGGAAAGTCGTTGTTGTACGCGAGCTGGGACACTCCCTTGTCGGACAGAAGAACCGGGACCGAGACGACGGGCGTTCCCGGATCGGGGCCGGCGGTATCGGGCCCGGCTTCGAGCACCTCGGCGCAGAACTCGTGACCCATGATGATGTCGCGATTGAGGTCGATCGCCGGAGCAAGCATGGGGGCAAGGTCGCCGAGCGAAGTGGACAGCTGGACGCTCAGGTCCACAAGCGTCGGGGCATAGCGCAAAAAGTGGAGATCGGAACCGCATATGCCGCAGGCGAGGGTTCTGACAAGTAGCTGACCTGGACCTGGGCGGGGATCACTAACTTCGTCCACGACCAGCCGGCCTTCACGCATCACACAGGCACGCACGCCCCGATGCTCGCACACCGTTGAGCAGGACGGGCGTAGGCTCGCCAAATGGTTCGTCGCGGTCCAGTCGGGGTGCTTCCCTCCTCCGACACGGTACGCACGAGCGGGTCGATACTGCCCTCTTCCGGTCCTGGCTCCGGGTCGAAGACCGGCTCCCAATCCGGCCCACGCGGCAGTTGGGGATCCGGGTCATCGTCGGGAGGCAGCGGCGGGTCGTGGCATACCACCGACGACGACCGCATGATCCACAGCACCCGCGTTCACGTTCCCGGCAACGTACGTTCCGGCACAGAGCTTGTGGGCGGCCGCCTAGCGGTCGTCGTGCGTTCGAAGGCGGGACGAAACCGCGGCGCTATCGGCCACGAGGACGGGGTGACGATCGCGGACGCAGCCGACATCGCACTGGACCGGCGGGTTCCCCTGGTGCTTGTGATCGCGTCTTCGGGGGCGGACGTCACTGCCGGAATCGCGGCAATGCATGGCTGGGGACTGAGCGCAGCCGGTCTGGCCCGCTGCTCGGGCATCGTTCCGGTTTTCGCTGCGGTAACGGGCCCGGCCATTTCGGGCACGGCTTTGATGCTCGGGCTGGCCGACGTGGTGACGATGACTCCCGATGCGTTCGCGTTCGTGTCCGGACCGGACATGGTCCGCGACTTCACGGGAATCGACATCGAAAGATCGGAACTGGGCGGAACGGTCATGCACGCGACGTCGAGCGGGCTGTGCGCGCTTGCGGCGAACGATCCTGAGCACGCGATGGCGTTGCTCGGAGACGTGCTCACCTACCTGCCTTCGCACACCGACGAACCTGCACCGTTCATCGAGACAGCCGACCCGCCGGACCGGCTGACCCCTGAGCTGTTGGATGTCGTCCCGACGGAGCCCACCGCTTCATACGACGTGCGCGACGTGATCGAAGCGTTCGTGGACGACGGCGAACACGTGGAGCTCCGGCCGGCATGGGCGCCACAGCTGGTCACTGCGCTCGCATCGGTCGGTGGACGTTCGATCGGGATAGTCGCCAACCAGCCGAGGGCGTTGGCCGGAACGTTGGACATAGCAGCGTCTCAGAAGGCCGCCCGGTTCGTCCGGATGTGCGATACCTTCAACCTTCCGATCGTGACCCTGGTCGACACCCCGGGCTTCCTGCCGGGCAAAGATCTTGAATGGCGCGGAATGATCCGCCACGGGGCCGAGCTTGCATACGCGTATGCGGAGGCCACTGTTCCTCGGGTGTGCCTGATCTTGCGCAAGGCCTACGGCGGGGCGTACATCGTGTTGGACTCGAAAGGAATGGGAAACGATCTCTGCCTGGCATGGCCGAGCGCCGAGGTAGCGGTGATGGGCTCGCGGGGAGCGGTGCAGATCCTTCACCGCCGCGCTTCGCCCGATCAGTGGCCGGAGCTCGAGGCGGAGTACTCGGCGGCCTACCTGACGCCGTGGATCGCAGCCGAACGGGGATTCGTCGATGCAGTCATCGATCCGTCCGAAACCCGCAAAATGATCAGCGACGCCGTGGCCATGCTTTCGACCCGGCGAGAGCTCCTACCCGAGAGGCGGCACGACAACACGCCGCTGTAGTACCGATCAGTTCGACTGGGACAGGGTACGAACAGGACCGGTTGGTTGCTTCCTCGGTCGGTCGCTTCCTCAGTCGGTACCGTGCGGCTCGGTCTGGCCAACCAGCCCCGCCGACTGAATGCTCGAGCTCCATCCCGAGGGCGCGAGCGTAAAACCATCCACGGCATTGACGGCATCACAGGACGACGACCCGTCACTCGATTTGCCGAAGAAGACTCCGGCCGAATTCACCGCACCGTTTCCGTTCGACGCGTTGTCGAAGGGTATGCCAATCGTGTCGCTTGTGATCTCCGAAGGAACGCTCTCGAGATCCACCGCATACCAGCATGTGCGAGTTGTCGAGCTCCATGTGGCGAGCACCACTCCCTGCGAGTCTCCCGCCGCGTTGACGTCCACCACCTTTTCGCTCACGCAGTTGCTGTTTGCACCCGAACACGATCCGGAGCTCCAGGAAAATCCCGGCGCTTCCGTGGCAAATGTGATCGAGGGATACGCGCCGCCGTTCGACGAGTAGCTCTGCACTGTCGAATACACCACCTTCGCCTCCAAGACGGCGTTCATCAGATTCGCCTTGGCCACCAGGTCGTTGGATTTCGGAGTGGTCGTTATGAACCTCGGCACGGCAAAAGCCATCAGCAGTGCAAGAACGAGGCTCACGAGAATCATCTCGACGGCGGCGACGCCTTTTTGATTGCGGACCTTCCGTGAATGGCGCTCAGGGGAGGTGATGGCGAAGTCATCGGAGGTCGAGGCTGGGGCTGTGAATGAAGAGGGTGCTCTAGCTGATTCACTTTCTTCTTCAGCGAGCGCGGCTGCCAGTGCCTTAGCAACCGCCACATTCGAAACACGGGCCGCATATGCCTCGTGCAGCCCACTAGGCGCAACTAGCTCAAACGATGCATTTGA
>JBAPRR010000015.1:0-4508 GCA_049281195.1 Acidimicrobiales bacterium | reverse complement strand
GCCGCACACTTCTGAGACGGGCGAAAAACTCAAGTCTGAGCTCGACGACCTTTTGGACGAGATCGATGAGGTCCTCGAGGAGAACGCTGAAGAATTCGTCCGCAACTACGTCCAGAAGGGCGGCGAGTAGCTGCGTGCACAACTCTTTGTCGGATTCAGACATCCGGGACATGCAGGTCCCACCGGGCCGCGCGTGACCCTTCCCTTTTTTGACCCCGGGAGCGATCCGGGGCCGAGCTTCACGTCCCTGTTGAAGCGAATATCGACTTATGAAACTCAGCCGGCGTTGAAAAACGCACTGGACCCCTCCACTCTCCGCCACGGCACAACAGTGGTGGCGCTCCGTTTCGCTGATGGTGTGGTCATGGCGGGAGACCGGCGCGCCACAGAAGGCAACTTCATCGCCCATCGTGCGATGCAGAAGGTGTTTCCCGCGGACCGGCATTCGGCGGTAGCGATCGCCGGAGCAGCAGGTCCTGCCGTCGAGATGGTGCGCCTTTTTCAGACCCAGCTGGAGCACTACGAAAAGGTGGAAGGCGTCGCTCTCAGTCTCGAAGGTAAGGCGAACCAGCTCAGTCAGATGGTGCGCGAGCACCTACCGATGGCATTCCAGGGATTCGTAGTGGTCCCCCTCTTCGCCGGTTACGACCTGGCACGGCGTCAGGGCAGGATCTTCAGCTACGACGTCACAGGTGGGCACTACGAGGACACCGAGCACGCAACGACGGGTTCTGGCGGGCGCGATGCGCGAACGACCATCAAGTTGGGCTGGCGCGCCGGCATGCCTCAGGCCGAGGCCGTAGAGCTCGCGGTACGTGCGCTGTACGAAGCCGCAGACGAAGATTCGGCCACCGGCGGTCCTGATGTGGTGAGAGGTATTTATCCCGTCGTGGCGACTGTCACAGAAGGCGGTTACTCGGAGGTCCCCGAAGTAGAAGTGGCGCAGCGTTTCGCGGCGACGATAGAGCGGTTGCGTGGAGGTGGTCGGACATGACCATGCCTTTCTACGTAGCTCCCGAGCAGGTTATGAAGGACCGCGCGGAGTATGCGCAGAAGGGCATTGCGCGCGGGAAGTCGTTGGCCGCGACCATCTATGCGGGCGGCATCCTGATCGTCGCAGAAAACCCTTCCCGGTCCCTTCACAAGGTGAGCGAGATCTACGACAGGATCGCCTTCGCCGGTGTCGGCAGATACAACGAGTACGACCAGCTGCGAGTCGCCGGGGTGCGTCACGCCGACACCAAGGGTTATGCCTTCAGTCGCGAAGACGTCGATGCCCGGTCCCTTGCAAACGTCTACGCGCAATATCTCGGCCAGGTCTTCACCCACGAGATGAAGCCGTTGGAGGTCGAGATTCTCGTTGCCGAGCTGGGCACGGATCAGGACAAGGACCAGCTCTATCACATCGCTTACGAGGGGACGATCGTCGACGAGGACACCGTTGCGGTCCTGGGTGGTGAAGCCGATGCGATCCTCGAGTCTCTTCGCGCCACGGCGCGAAAGGACTGGGCTCTCGATGAGGCTCTGGCCGCCACCGTCTCCGCCCTGGCCGGACCGGAACGAACGCTCGGACCAGAGGATCTCGAAGTGGCCGTACTCGAGCGGGTCGCTCTCACGAGAGGAAACGGCGGTAGAGCGTTCAGGCGCATCGACTCGGTCGAACTGAGTCGGCTTCTGGAGCCTCGTCCGGTACGGCGCCAAGCCCGCAAGCGTGCGGGATCCGAGGACGGTTCGGTCTCCGAGTCCTAGGCACCGTGGCTCAGAGGCGGCCTGGCTCAGTCCTCGGCGTCCTCATGGAATACCGCTTCCACTTGATCGGCCAGCAGCAGTTCCCTCGCCAGGTCAGCATTCACGGCCTCGACCAGGACCGTCACGGGGCCCGCAAGGGGATAGGCCCCCTTCATCTCCGTGAGGATCCCGTCGGCTCCGAGCCGCGCGCAAAGGACTTGGGCTTCAAATGCCGATGAGGTCACCGTGAGGGGAACCATTGAGATCCCAGCCATTGCAGGCACGCTACCCGCCGGATGTCCTCGGAGCCTCGCCTTCTTGCGATGGACAGCAGGGCTGTGCGTTCAGGGACCACTTGAAAGTCCCGACCGACCGCTAGCGTGACCTGAAGATGGACAGGCGAATCTTCGGGCTCGAGAACGAGTACGGCGTCACCTGTACTCTGCGCGGGCAGAGACGGCTCAGCCCGGACGAGGTTGCGAGGTACCTTTTCAGGCGCGTCGTCAGCTGGGGGAGATCGTCGAACGTCTTCTTGGAAAACGGTGCCCGCCTCTATCTCGACGTAGGAAGTCATCCGGAGTACGCCACCCCGGAGTGCGACTCGATCAGCGACCTTGTGGCGCACGACAAAGCTGGCGAGCGGATCCTGGACGCTCTTGTGAATGGGGCAGAAGCGCGACTCCGTGAAGAGGGCATCAGAGGGACCATCTATCTGTTCAAGAACAACACCGACTCGGCCGGGAACTCGTACGGCTGCCACGAGAACTACCTGACCGGCAGGCGCGACGACTTCTCCCATTACACCGAGGTGCTGATCCCGTTCTTGGTAAGCAGACAGATATACGCCGGTGCCGGCAAGGTTCTACAGACCGCGCGTGGAGCGGTGTTCTGCCTGTCGCAACGGGCGGAGCACATCTGGGAAGGTGTCTCGTCGGCAACGACGCGGAGCCGCCCGATCATCAACACCCGCGACGAGCCACACGCCGATGCCGAGCGCTTCAGGCGTCTTCACGTCATCGTCGGCGACTCGAACATGAGCGAGTACGCCACGTTCTTGAAGGTCGGAGCAACCAGCATCCTGCTTCGGATGCTCGAAGATCCGGGCACGGTGCTTCGCGACCTGACGCTCGAAAATCCCATCAGGGCGATACGCGAGATCAGTCATGACCTGACCTGCCGACGCAAGGTCCGCCTGGCGAACGGGCGTGAGGTGAGTGCGCTCGCGATCCAGTCCGAGTACCTCACGCGAGCGCTTCGCTTCAGGGATTCGCACGGGCTCTCGCCGCAGGAGGATCGTGCGCTCGACATGTGGGAGCACTGCCTGAAGGGTCTCGAATCGGATCCGATGAGCCTTTCCCGGGAATGTGACTGGGTCACCAAGTACCAGCTCATCGAGGCCTACCGTGCCCGCCACAGTCTGACCCTCGGTCATCCGAAGGTTGCTCTCGTGGATCTGCAGTACCACGACGTAAACCGGTCACGTGGTCTCTACTACCGGTTGGCCGCGCACGACAAAGTTGAACGGATCTGTGAAGACGAGCAGATCTCCGTGGCCATGAACGATCCGCCTGCCACCACCCGAGCCCGCTTGCGCGGGGAGTTCATCAAGCGGGCAAAGGAGCGCCGGAGGGACTTCACAGTTGACTGGGTCCACCTGAAGCTGAACGACCAGGCTCAACGAACCGTCTTGCTCAAGGATCCTTTCCGTTCCCACGACGAGAGAGTCGAAAAGCTCATCGCTGGCCTTTGACGAGTGTCATCGTCGGAGTAGGCGGGGGAGGACCCGGCAGGCGCCTGAGCATTCCCGAGCTCCGAAGCGAGCGCTCTATTCGCCATGCCTCCTGCTCTGCATGGCGGGCATCCCGGCTGGTGCACTTTCCCGGGCAGTAGCACGCGAGCTCTGCCAGGTGGGCGAGCTCCATGTATCCATACGTCGCCGCACCGAGCGATGCTGACGCGTCTTCGGTCTTGGCGCGTCCGATGGTTGCACCGGCGTTGACGGCTGTCCGCACGGCTTCTGCGTGGGCGATGGGCGTGACCCACTGGGACCGGGTGAACCCGGCACGGCCGAGCGCATTGGAAGCGCGTTGCCACGAACGGAGCACCACATGATCCGGCTCTGCGGAAAGGTGGCCGGCAAGTATTCCTCCATGCGCGGATCTCCGGAACCGCCGCAACATGAAGAGCCCGATGACGACCAGTACCGCGACGATGACTCCACCGAGCGCCAGACCTGAGGCCGCGGACGCCGAAGCGGCAGCCCGATGCCGCGTGGTTACTTTGGTGGTGAGGGGAGGAGCGGTTGTCGCTGTGGATGCGATCTTGGATCCCGGTTTGACCCGGTGGTCCTTGGGCCCCACGTCGCCATCGCCAAAGCCCTTACTGCCGCCGAGGGTCGAGCCTTTTACCGCCCTCGTCTTGATGATCGCCGAGGCTTTCGGCTCGCCTGTACTCGGCCCCGGTGTCGGATCGAAAGAGACCCACCCGAGTTGCCCGCCCAGATAGACCTCGGGCCAGACGTGGGCATCGGCTCCTGTCACCTCGTAGACGTCAGAACCCGCCGACACGGGGTGTCCTGTCGTGAACCCGACCGCAAGGCGGACCGGGATGCCCAGCTCCCTCGCAAGGACGCCGAAGGCACCGGCGAATTGCTGGCAGAAACCCTGGCGGTACGTGACCAAAAAGGTCAACAGCGGACTTTGACCCTTGGGTGTCGGGGGAGGCGACAGCGTGTAGACGAAAGCCGGACCGGCCAGATAATTGACCAGATCCTGCACCTC
>JBAPRR010000014.1:0-4019 GCA_049281195.1 Acidimicrobiales bacterium | reverse complement strand
AGCGAGTTCAAGGCCGAGGGTATTGCGGGGCTTGCCGTAGCAGTAATTGCCGCCGCCATGGCGGCCCTTGGCGTACCACGGCCGGTTTGGGTGGTCGTGCTTTGCATCGGGGTGATCCTGCTCGGCGTTGCAGCGATCCGGTGGAGTCATCGCAATGACCGACACAACGGCTGAGGACAGTGGATCACGCGCACAGAAGCGCCCAGCGAAGCGAGATCGACGGATCGATGCCGCTTCTCAGTTGTTCTACAAAGGGAGTAGAGCGGACGACGATCGCCGGCATAGCTCCTGCTGCCGATGTTTCCTTGGGCACCGTTTATTAGTAGTTCAGGATGACATCGCCGATGCTGTCGCCAAATCTTGGCTCTGAAATCTGGTTTGAGAAGTTGAGCGAGAAAGCGTCAACCGGCCAGGCTGAGCAATTTCTGGAGGCATCGTCCCTGGTCAGAGCGGTTTGAAAACATTGTCATTACCTCCACCAAGACGTCTTCACAAGTGACGTCCCTACATGTTCACACAAGGGAGCGCGCGATCCATGGATCGCGGGTTTTTGGAGTCGGTGTCGTGAATTAACCGGCTATGCCGGCGTCTCTGATTGCCGCCTGGGCGAACGTCAGGCGCTTCGACCGCTTCCGACCAGATCGCTGATGGCCCGTCTTCGACGACGTCGTCTCTTCGGTGGGAGACCGGCAGCCTTGCGTTTGGCGTTGTCGGTTGCTCGTTGCTCGAAGCTGACCGTTATGCGCGTATTCCTGACCGCGACGGCGCACGCAAGAAAGACGGTGATTGCCGCGAGCCCCATGACCCTGCACCATCCACGGGTGACGTCGGTGCTGGCGGGATCCTTCAACGTCGAGTAGCTGCGCTCGACGGCGGTCCGCCTCGAGAATGACTCCCGGTGGGCGGCCGAGGGATAGGCGTGCTTCTGAGAGGTCTTGGCGTTGACGTCGGGTGAGACGGTGATCGTGTTCTGCCTGCAGCACGCCTGGAGTTCGACTGGTGGCGTGATCACTTCCGGGCGGTCGTATGAAAGCTGCATCGAAGACGGTTTCTTAGGACAGCGGACCTTTCCCTGACTGGCCGGACAGCTGACCCGAAAAAAGCCGTCTTCATCGGGGGTGGTGATGCGCCCGAGCCTGTAACACTCGAGTTCGGCTGACTTTTCGTCGTGGAGGGCTCGCTCATCTTTGGTCGAGTCTCGGCTAAGCGGACCGAGGCCCAGCAGTTGAACAGGCGTCGAAGGACAGTACAGCGATCCGTTGTTCAGGACTGCCCCTTTGTAGGTCCCGTGTGGGCCGCGGTCGTGGGGGTGGAGGTCCATCACCAACTCTGCACCGAGCAGGCGCAGTGGAAGCGCGAAGTTCTCCGCTCTTCTGTGCGCGTATCCAGAGTCGACGAGCACGTCTCCTAATGCCATTCCCGCTTTGACCATGCGTTCGAACACACTTATGAAGGCGCTCGCCGGGTCGACGTGACACGAGCTGAGCTTCATCCTTCTGACGAGCTCTGGGACGGGATCGCCTTGTTCGTCTTTCACCATGGTCGCCGCTGAGAAGTAGTAACCGAAGAACAGCTCCCCCTTCGTCGGCCCTCCCCGGCGGTGACCCCATGAGGCCTCAAGATCTGCGCAGGATCCTCGGTCGGACAGAGGAGGACAGGAGAACGTCTCGTGGTCGCTCCAGTCGAGCGCCAACGATCGCGACGAGTCCTTGTAGCAGTGGGGGATCGACGCCTCCAACAGCCGGTCGACGGTGTCTTTAAGCGCCTCTGAAGGCTCGCCGTCGGGGCGCTCTTTACTCAACGCGGACTTGATCAGCCAGAAGGTGTGCTCGACCTGGCGATAGGTGAGCAGGTGAGTCCCTCGTTTTGAAACGACTTCCACCTCGAGGCGTCTTCGTTCGGCTTCTCCGAGCGCGACCAGGGCGTCGTGCACCCTCGTCAGATGACCCGGCCGGTCGTCGGATATGGCCAAGAAGATCCCGACCAACAACGTGCGGACCCGAAGCTGTCTTCTGCGTCCCATCTTCGGCAGCAGTTCTTCGATGATGTCTGCGACACCGCAACGGTCGATGATTTCTTCTGCGCGCCAGAGCGCCTCTTTCAGCACAGCCCGCCTAACACCTCGATCGACCTTTGGAGGTCTCCGGGGTCCAAGTGAGCCGCTAGATCGCCCAAGCGCTGACTACAGCGAACCCCGGCTGCGGCCAGGAAGGTTCCAAGTCCGATGTCTCTCGCACAGGCCACGAGCCAGGTGGATCGAAGCCGGCTGAGGTTCAGGCGTTCGAGGTCGGTCCCCCGTGACATCGAAGCCAAAAGTGGGGTTGTCAGGTTTCTTCGGTTGGGATCTGCACCACCGATTATGAAGTCGTCATTGGCCCAGGCTGCAGATTGAAGCGCACGAGTAGAGAACTCGGCTCTGACCGGGACGATCCGTGCATGAGTTCCGGACACCTCCACTAAGACAGCGCCCAAGGACCGCTTTACGTCGGTCCCTTTCAACAGACGGAGGTCGGTTCCGAACATTCCCGCTCCGGCCCCGAGCGCTATCAGCGCGGACGCCTTCATCCGGCGCGCCTCGGTGGGCTGGGCGTCTGCCAGCGCCAGGTAGCCAGCTATCTCCGTCTGTGAATACGGTGCGCTCGAGCGTTGGCGGCTCAACGCGACAAGAGGAGGCTTTTTGTCCAGCAGGCGCCGGTTGAGCCACAAGAGGTTGCACCGCGCGGTGCGCCTGGCGCCGAGTGAGTAGTCGTCACACGCCTCAGCCATGAAGCGCTCGATCACAGAGACCCGAAGAAGAACCTCCGGATCAAGGCTCATGCCACGCCGGGCTCCGAAAGCTGCAAGACGCGACGCAGCCCAAAGAAGCGATCGGGCCCGGCCGGCCGAACAAGGACAAGAGCTCAGAACAACCGACCGGGCAAAGGCCGCCTCGTCGGGTCCCACCCCCAAGGGGCGAAAGCCACAGATGTAGGCCCTTACCTGCTCCGATGTGATCGTACTGTAATTACTACAGTACGATCGACGCTCATGGGTGGATCTCCGGTGCCAAGGTGAAGCGGTGCTGACCTCAAAACAGCGCGACGAGCTGCGCAGCATCGCCACCGAGCTGGCTTCGATCGCCCGATCAGGTGAGGTCCTGGCCGGAAGCATCTCCGAGCGCCACACGCACTGCAACAGAGCCGGATGCAAGTGCATGGCCGATCCGCCCGAGCCACACGGCCCCTACTTCCAGTGGACCCGAAAGGTCGAGCAAAAGACGGTCGGCAAATGGCTCACTTCCGAGCAGCGAAGCGACTACCAGCGCTGGATCGAGAACCAAAAGCGAATCAAGCAGCTTGTCTCGAGACTCGAGGCGATCGGAGAGTCGGCTCTCGACTTCGATCCGAGAGGACGCCGCTGAACTGACACCGTGTGGCTGGTGTCCTCCTTAACCCGCGATCGGCATCGAAGTTCTCGGAGATCCGAGCAGGTCAGGGCTTATTGTGAAGACCTCACAAACAAAGGTGTCAATGTGCGAAACCGCTCGCCAGGAGAGCTTTCGACCCTTACGCCGCCACCTCGACTCTTCGGGTACAGAGTTACCGGAGGCGGCGTTGCTGGTCACTGGTACCTCGTAGTGGTGACCTCTACCGATCACTCAGGGAGTCAGTTGATGTCCTGCCGTACCGACAGGGTGATACCGACGACCGCCAGTGCACCGGCCCAGGCAATCAAGATGACGGCGCCGGCGCCTGGCGCGAGGAGATGGTGTTCACGGAGGCCCATCAGTGCGTCCGAGGCATTCGTTGGCATGAACCGCCCAACAGAGGGGACAAGCCCGAACAGGATGTTGTCGACGACGAGGCCCCAGGCGAGCAGGGCGATGATGGCGCCGACTTGGTTGTGGATGATGGCTCCCAGGCCGGCGCCGATCGCGCCCCACAGGGCCGTGCCGGCAAGCCCGCCGAGGGTGAGCAGCAAGATGTCGTCGCTGCTGAGCACGACGGTGATGCCGCGCCCCTCGAGGACCGCGTAACCGA
>JBAPRR010000013.1:0-3195 GCA_049281195.1 Acidimicrobiales bacterium | reverse complement strand
AGGCTGGCCTGTCGTGTCGATGTTCGTTGATGGTGATTCATTTCATTCCTCCTTTCGTAAGTGAGGAAGACTCAAAAGGGTGGTTACATTGTTTCGTCTTCACCGGGCGCCGGTCGACGAGTACCGTCGATGCCGTGCTCGGCGAGTACTCGAACCACGTCCCGGCTGAGAGCCCGCAGTTCCTTGGCCGGCAGATTCCGGTACTTGGCCCGCAGGTACGGCAGCGGGGCCGGCAGGTCGGTGTCGAAGGCGTAGCCGGCCATCGACCAGACGTCAGTCAGGTCGAGCTGTAGGGCTCGGGCCAGGGCTTTCAGCTTGTCCGGCCCTGGCGTAGCAAACTCGCCGTGCTCGATCCTAAGCACCGTCTGGCAGTTCATGTCACTCATGCGAGCAAGTTGCCGGGCGCTGAGCCCGAGGGCTTCTCGTCTGTCTTGGAGATAGTGACCGAGTTCTATGGCGTGCCGATGATCCATTGGGATGATTCCTGTTTTGTCACCCTCCATTGTCTCATACCCGGCACGTAAACGCGACACCTTCGTCGCCTATTCCACAACGCCTCTCGATAGGTCTTCCCCTTATTCGTCTTCCTCATTAGTAATGTGCCTTCTGTATATCTCACTATTTGTTTTCGCGTGTTGGTGTTTGGGTGAAACGGTGGGGAGAGCTGGTGAGCAAGCAGGAAACCTGCGAGTTCGAACCAGTCTCCCCACCGGGATCACCACCTGAGGTGGTGCGGGCGAAGGCGTCAGCCTTCGCTGCTGCGGCTCCGACGCGGCGTCGCCTTGGGCGGCTCGGCCGGGGTAGGGGCCACGGGTGGTTCACCAAAGAGTGAGGCAATGGCCTCCCGCCGTTCCTGGGCTTCTCGCTCAATGTCCTCGCGGACGGCGTCGGCCTTGGCCGTCAGGCCAGTGTCGGAACGGACGGACTCGACATGCGCTTGCAGCGCCTGGCGAATCTCTTCGGTGATAGTGCTGCCACGCAACTGGGCAATGACGGACAGTTGCGCGTGCAAGGGCAGCTCCAGACGGATGACCAAGGTCTTGTGACCAGGACCTTCCGCCGGGCTTGTCGGTTGGGACATGGAACCACTTCCTTCCTCGGTGGTGGTGCGACCGGCGATCTCCGGATCGGTGATCACGACGTACGGCCGCATGCCAGCGAGGAAGGGTCCAGTCTGGGCCTGTGAGGCGGTACCATCGAACCCGCGTTCGATGATCGACGAAAGGAGCCGAACGGTGGCTGAGCGATACTCGGCAGCGGTCTGTGTGCACGGGCACTTCGCTGAGCGAAGCCGTGAACTCCGCCAGCAGCCGATTGATCAATTCTGCGGCGGGTGCGGCGCCCCCGTGATCATTGCCTGCCCGACGTGTAGCGCTCGATTGCTTGGGTCCTACCACGGGGTTGGGAACGCCAATCTGAAGCCCGCCAAGTTCTGCGTCGCCTGCGGATCGCCATATCCGTGGGCTGACCGGGACGCCATGGTCATGCACCTGCAGAACCAGCTGGAGTTTGAGCCCGGCCTCGACGCCGCCGACCGCCTGGAGCTGGCACCGTGTTCAGCGCCGCCCCACGGGTGCGCACCGCCGCCTCAGTGGTCGACAGCCTTTTCGCCACCGGCCCTCGCAACGACGAGGACCGCCCGACGCGCCGCCGGCCCACCCACAAACGGGTGTGGGCCAGCCTGCTGGCCGGCAAGGACAACTTCATCGCCGACGTGAAAGCCGAGATGACCAGGCGCGATCCGCTCCGGGACACCCCTGGGTGATCGTCACCGACGGCGAACGAGCCCTCCAGCGCCGTGTCACCGCCACCTTCGAAGACGTCACCTTGGTCCTCGACCTCCTACATGTCCTGGAGAAACTTTGGGACGCAGCCCACGCGCTGCACCGCGAAGGCAGCCCTGAGGCCGAGGACTTCGTACGACAACGAGCCCTGCGCATCCTCTCCGGGCAGGTCTCCGGCGTCGTCCAAGGATTGCGTCAGATGGTCACGAAACGCAACCTGAAAGGACCGAAGGCCAAAACGATCCTCGGCGTCGCCAGCTACTACTACAACAACCGCAGCCGCATGCGCTACCACGAGTACCTCGCAAACGGTTGGCCCATCGCCAGCGGCTGCGTCGAGGGGGCGTGCAAAAATTTGGTCAGGGACCGCTTCGAGCGGTCAGGCATGCGCTGGACACCGGACATGGCCGAAGCCATGCTCCGCCTACGCGCCACCTACCTCTCCGGAGACCTCGACGACTACTGGGCATTCCACGTCCAACAAGACCAGCAACGCTTACACCCAAAAGGTCAATGGAGCGTCGTCTCAAAGTAGCCACACCCGTCCTAGTTCGGCACGAGTGCCGTGCACCATATCCGACTCCTCGATGCCGTCGTGCGTCGAGTCAGGCGTGTCGTGCCCACTTCACCGGTGGCTGCGCTTGGGACAGTCTGAACGGCTCGCTGTAGCCTCGCCAACCGGTTTCGTAGTACGATTGCATCGTGTGGATGTCGTTCCCTCAGCCCTCAAACATGGCGTCCCCGCTGAGGACATCGAACATGCCGTGCGAAACGCTATGGCCACCGACGACCTCGGAGACGACCTCCGTCTCTACCTTGGCCCCAGTCGAACCGGATCGCTGCTCGAGGTGATCAGCATCGTTCGGGCAGACGAGCACGGTGAACTGGTGATTCACGCGATGGCGATGCGCGCCAAGTATCGACGACTGCTCCCAGGAGGGTGAGGATGGCCGAGGAGGACTACGGACGTACGATCAGCGGCAAGGTGATTACCGATGATCTCTTGGCGAGGCTTACAGCCGAGGCCGAAGAGGGATTGGATGTCGACGAGATCTTGCGACGCCGTGGCGGGCGCCCGACGATGGGGTCCGCGCCGGCGTCAGTTGAATCAGTACGACTCGACCCCGAACTCAGCGAAGCGCTCCGGGAACGCGCTGTTCGAGAGGGTCGCACAAACTCCGATCTGATCCGGGACGCGCTTCGCCGCTACCTCGAAGCCTGTTGACCGTACTTTGAGGTCCGGATCTCCGACTGCCGTAGAACGGTGCGTTTCCGACCGTGTCCTCCGACGAACCTTCTTTCACGGATTCGCGAACGAAAAATTGGGCGGCCAATAGGGCCAAGCCGGCCCTCTTGGCGCACGACTATGACGGCACCTCGCCGCGCGACCGCTCAGTAACGGCACCAGTGC
>JBAPRR010000012.1:0-2236 GCA_049281195.1 Acidimicrobiales bacterium | reverse complement strand
CCTTTGTTCTTGCCACAGACCTCACAGATGGTGGAATCAACGTCGATCGTGAGCCGGGCAGATCCCGGTCCGGCTCCTAAGGACCACGCTCTTTTGAGTGACTCGCCGAGAACCGCATCAAGCTGACGGACATGACCGAAGGTGAAGGAACGGAGGAATGTCCCAAGTGTCGAGGGCGCCATCACGCGGTGGCCGAGCACTCCTTCGGTCGCTCCGCAGCGGAGCATGTCCGCGTGATCGATGTGCGTCGCCCCGGCCACCATTGCATGGACCAAGGTCAGCACCTTTCGTCCAGGAACAGCACCACCGACACCAGAAAGCTTGACCGAGGTGTTGATTAGTGCCTCGAGACCGAGACGGCCGCCCAATGTGGCGACGAGCAAGAGCCCGGCGTTCGCCACCAGATTCGGCTCGTCGAAGGTCACATCGATGCGGTCGATTCCGCGCGATACTGCAGGCACAGAAAGTGCCTCCTTTGGTTGTGGTCAACAGCGACTTCGAACACCGCTATTTTCCCAAGCTGGGAGGCATTTTCCGCGGATGCGCGGTTATCTATTCAGAGCTTTCATCGGTAAGGTAGGCCGCTGGTTGTGCGATTGATCACGACGGCGACTGACGGTGGCCCGATGAAGGGTCGTCACTTTGGCACTTCTCTGTATCTCCGACGTGTCGCCTGCCGTCCCCAGCGGCCCCCGATCAAACCGTGCATGCCGTTCTCCGGCACACGGCTTTCCGACATCGTTCATCGCAGTGCATGCGCAGTCGGGTAGCGCACCGTTCCTGTGAGCCGGTAGATCCCGAGGTCTCCCAGCCAGTCCCACGTGAAGCGGTTCAGCCAGTTGATCCCATGGACCCCGTGTTTCCTGCTGGCCAGTCGAGCGACTCTTTCATGGACGTAGGCGTCGATGGCGCCGAACTTGGCCGACGAGTTGCCCTGTCGGAAGTAGGCGCCCCAGCCCCGCAACACAGGGTTGAGGTCATCGATGATTACGCCCAGGTCAGCCCCGACTCGACTTGGAGCTGTCAGCGCACGAACCTTGGTTCTGATCGAAGCCATGGCGCGTGGTGACGGCCACTTGTGGAGCCAGTAGCGACCTGGTTGTTTCCAGGACTTCACCATCCGATGGTGAAAGCCCAAGAAGTCGAAACCCTCTGCTCCTCGCCGAAGTTCCACGATCCTGGTCTTGTCGGGGTGCAGTAGCAGCCCGAGTGGTGCCAGAGTCGCCTCGGCAAGGTCACGAGCTTGCTCGGCTCGCTCCTGCGTCGGACAGAGGACGACGAAATCGTCGCAAAAACGCACCAGCGTTCCCAGTCGCTTTCCACCGTTTTCCCATGCCTCGTCTAAGACGTGGAGAGCGATGTTGGCGAGCAGGGGCGAAACAGGCGAACCTTGCGGGGTTCCGGCCTCCGTATTTGAGACCACCCCGCCCTCGAACACTCCAGCCCGAAGCCAAGCACGAAGCAACTTCAACATCTGCCGGTCGACTATCCGACGTTCGACCTGCGCCATTAGAGCGACGTGGTCGATGTTGTCGAAGCACGCTTTGATATCAGCGTCGAGCACCCATCCTCGGCCCTGGTTGGCTGTCTGGCGGACAATCTCCAGCGCCTGTTGCGCTGATCGTTTCGGGCGGAACCCGAAACTCACCGGGTGGAAGTCGGCTTCGAAGATCGGCTCTAAGACGATCTTCGCTGCTGCCATGATCACCCGGTCGGCGATGGTGGGAATACCGAGCGGGCGGGTCTCTGACTGTTTGCCCGGTTTCGGAATGTGGACTCGTCGCAATGGCTTCGGCCGGTAAGTACCGAGTCGAAGTTCCGCGACAAGGCCATCAAGGAAGGTGCGCACCGACTCGGATCCCCCGGCTTCTATATCGGCGATGGATACGCCGTCTATGCCGGGAGCTCCGTGGTTGGTGGCCACGTCAACCCACGCCCGCCACATCACATCGCTGCGGACGAGCTTGTCGTAAAGGGCATGGAACCGACGTGTTCGGTCCTGCTTGGCACTGCGATAGAGCACACGTTGAAGTGCTCGAACGGGGTCCAGACCTTGAGCCTGTCTGACGGACCTAGCCGATTCCTCGGCACTCATCAGCGTTCCTCACTTCATTGTTGTGCACCGATGAAGCAGGGGCCCTTCGCTCTGAGCAGGTTGTGTTGTCCTGCCCGTCGTCACTACTACGACCCCCTCCGACTCCCTCTCGGCTGCCTGGCACTTCCCGGGATCGCCGGT
>JBAPRR010000011.1:0-3197 GCA_049281195.1 Acidimicrobiales bacterium | reverse complement strand
GTCGAGATGGCCGATCAGCGGCGGATCGTCGATGATCTTCCGCGTGCCGTTGGCCTCCGTAGTGAGCTTCGGCAGGATCCGCAGGCTGGTGCGCTGACGGACCCTAGCGACGCGCAACTGGCGTCTGAGGTCTTTGGCCTGCCCTTGCTTCGCGATCGCGAGGACCGTGGCGACGTCGATGTGGTCGTACCAGACGTCCAGCGGTCCCATCGTCGCGAGTTCGCCCATCCGCCTGCGGTAGGCCCGCACGGCAGCACCGGCCATCGTGGCGGCCTGCCCTTCGTCGACACGGAGGTTGCGGGCAGCCAGGACCACGCTTACCGCAAGGCGCTTGACGTCCCACTCCCAGGGACCGGGCAGGGTTTCGTCGAAGTCGTTGACGTCGAAGACCAGGTTCCGCTCTGGGGTGCCGAACACGCCGAAGTTACCGAGGTGAGCGTCGCCGCAGGCTTGCACCCGCAACGCGGTGGCGGGCGTCATGGCGAGGTCGTTTGCCATGATCACGGCGGAGCCACGCAAGAACGCGAACGGCGATGTGAGCATCCGCCCGTAGCGGACGGGAACCAGATCCGGCAGCCGCGGGCGGTTGTTCTCCTCCAGGACCGTTACCGGGTCGGCGCGGTTCGCCGGCGGCTTCCAGGTCCCGTGAGAGGAACGCGGAACATCGCGGCGGAGGGCCGCTCCGGTGCGCCTGCGCTGTTCGTATGTGCCTTCCGGGGTCATCCGGCCGCCTCCAGGCATTCTCGCTGGGCCACCACGACATATTTCGGGTCCGGCCCGGTCAGCAGCTACCCTTAGCTTTCACCGCGGCCTCGCCAAGCCCCTGCCGCACGGCACTGACGTCGGCCTGTCCCAAGCCCGCTTCCACCAGCGCATGCCACCTGCGGTCGATGGCGGCGGCAACCGGCAGTGTCTGATCCCCCGCCTCGGCGAGCGCCAAGTCGACGTCCTTGGTCGCCCAGCGCAGCGAGAAGTCCGGGGATTCGTCTCCGGCATCAATCTTGGCTAGCTTCAACAGCGCTACAGGCGCGTTGACCGGGCTGCCCTGCAGTGCGTCACGGAGCGCTTGGTGGTCCACCCCAATCGTGTCGGCCAGAGCCACCGATTCCGCGATGCCCTCCATGAGGAACGCCAGCCAGGTGTTCAGCACCAGCTTCAGCCGACTGCCGGCGCCGGCCTGACCCAGCCAGAGGGTCCTGCTGCCGATGGCGCCGAACACGGGCGCGAGCACCGCCCGCGTACTCTCCGGGCCTGACGCGAGGATGAGCAGCTGGCCGGCTTCCGCTGGCTGGCGGGTCCCGGATACCGGAGCGTCCACGAACAGCACGTCGGAGCGCTGGTCCGCAACGCTAGCCGCCAGCTGCTGCGTGGCCCGCACGCCGATGGTACCCATCTGCGCCCAGATCGTTCCCTGCCTGAGCGCCGCGAGCATCCCCTGACCGATGGCCACCGACGTCACGGCGGCGGCGTCCGACAGCATCGTAATGACGACGTCAGCGTGCGCGACGGCCTCGTCGGGGCCTGCGTAGGCGGTCGCCCCCGCCTCGGTCAGCCGCCCCGTGGCTTCCGGCCTGCGATCCCATACGTCGACGCGCAGCCCTGCACGAACCAGGTTGCGGGCCATCGCGCCGCCCATTATCCCGGTACCCAGCACCGCCACCCGGGGGCGCGGGCCGGCCGCGCCCTCCGGGCCCGTGCCCGAAGCTCCGCTCGATCCCGTAGTAATCATCGCATCCCGCCAGGCGCCTAGGCCGGAACGCTGGCTTTGGCGAATTGCGCGACGATCGCCGGGCAGAAGGCGGGCAGGTCCGCCGGGGAACGGCTGGACGTGAACTGGCCGTCGATGACGAGCTCCTCGTCGACTGCCTCGGCGCCCGCGAGGCGCAGGTCGGTCCACAGGCTCGGCCAGGAGGTGAACCGGTGGCCGCGGACGACATCGGCCTCGATGAGCGTCCACGGACCGTGGCAGATCGCCGCGACCGGCTTGCCGGTAGCCACGAACGCCTTGACAAAACCAACCGCATCAGGGTCGATCCGTAGTCCGTCGGGGTTGACGGTGCCGCCGGGCAGCAGCAGCGCGTCGTAGTCCTCGACCGACACGTCGGTAACCAAATGGTCGACTGGGAACGTTCCCGCCGAGATCAGGTCGGACTGCCGGGCCTGGATCTCGCCGGAATGGATCGATAGCAGGTCACTGGAAGCGCCCGCACCGTACAGTGCTCCCCGCGGCTGCTCGAGCTCGATCCGCTCGACCCCATCGGTGGCCAGGATCGCGACCTTCATGCCCTTCAGATCGTCAGCCATCTCTCCTCCTCTGCCTGTCGGCATAGCGGCTTCGTAGTCGACGATCAGCGGGCCATCCCACCAGGCAGCCAGATGACGCCTCGATCGCAGAAGCGGAAGCTGGCCAGTGCCAGGGTTGCGCCCGAGCCGGCAACGCTCTAAAGCCTCTCCGGCGGCGGGACTTGCCAAATCCCCCGAATGGCTAGTCCGGGCGCCCGCTCCTGAAGCGGATTCCGGCTGGCCGGCGGCCCATCCAAATTCCGGGAGCCCGTCCGGATTGGGGATGCGGAGGGCGCCAGCGCCGCCCTAGCCTGATCGCACACGTCGTGCTCGGGCTGCCAGACGGGGACAACGCGCGGTGGCCACCTCATCGAGGCACGAGTGTTCCCGGCGCTGCAAGTTGTCGTGACCGAGAATCCGGCTGAGCTGCGCAAAGTGATGCGCCCCGAGCTCGGGATCGCGCTCATCGATCGCGATCGGTCAGGCGACCCGCCCGACTAGCTGTTCGAGGGGTGTGGGGGCAGGAGCGGTCATGCTTGCGATCAGAGTGAACGAATTCGGCGGACCCGACGTCCTGCGGGTCGAGGAGGTGGACATACCGAGGCCAGGACAGGACGAGATTCTCGTCCGGGTCATGGCCGCCGGGGTCGGCCCGTGGGACGTCAGCCTACGGCAGGGCGGATACCCGGGTCCGCTTCCTTATATCCCGGGCGGGGAGTTCGCCGGCGTGGTGGCAGGCGATACCGGCTCCTTCGCCAGTTTTTATGAGGGCGCGCCTGTCTATGGCTACCCAGGCCTGACTGGGTGTTATGCCCAGTACGTGACGTGTACGGTCGAGCAGCTCGCGCCGATTCCGGCGGCCCTGTCGGTCGTTGACGCGGCGGCTACGCCTATCGACGGCCTGACAGCTGAAC
>JBAPRR010000010.1:0-4471 GCA_049281195.1 Acidimicrobiales bacterium | reverse complement strand
ACCACGCCGTGTGCACCGAGCCCGAGCGCCTCTTCCTGCATCCGACCCATTGCCAGCTCGCGCGAGTCGTAAAGCGCTGACGTTATGAGCACGAGCTCTGTGTTCTGACCTTGGTTCTTGAGCCAAGTGCCGGCGCTCTGTCTCGCCACGTGGTACACGCAGACACCCATCACGAGACCCAGTGGCTTGTAGCCCGCTGCGGTGAGGAGAGCGAAGTCCTTGCCACTCAGGTCGCTGGTGAAGATCTGCTCGGCTTGGTTGGAAGGCCGGGCGTTTCTGCGGGCGACCGCTGTACCGATCGCCGTGAACCGGAACTCGCGGGAGCTCGTCTCGACAGACAGCCGTACCCCGACCACTCCTTCGCCGGCAACGCGGCCCGCCTGGTTGCGCATCCTGCGCATCGCGACGGTCCTCGCTTCGTGCAGCGCGCCAGACAAAGTGGTGAGCTCGGTGTTCTGCGACATCGGAGCCCAGGACCCGAAGATGTAGGGGCGGAAGACACAGGTGCCGGATACGAGACCCCGCGGCTCGTAGCCGGCCTGCTCGATCACGATCGCCTCGTCGACGCTCAGATCCGACGAGATCGCTCCCCTCTTCTGGCCGTGGCCACTACGCGGTGGGCCACTTCTCAGCGCGTCGAGCGCGAGATCGGCGTCGTCGCGCTTGGGGGCGCCGGAGGCTGCCGCTCCGGACGTGCCCGGCGTGCCCGAAGTGCCCGAATCTGGTGCGCCGGTCATGGGTGGTCCGACATCCGCAGATAGACCTCGGGTGCTGGTGGATGCTCGTGATCCCTGAAGCGCCTCACCGCCGTTCCGATGGCGTACATGGTTGACATCGCCGACTCGCCGCTCTCGCGAGCGGTGATCGACACGTCGACTCCGACCGCCTGCTCCCCGAGGTCGCGTGCGCGCTCCTCGATCTCTGCCACGGCGATCCGTTGAGCCTCGTGGACGGCCTCACTTCTCTGTACGAACTCCGCGCCCGACGCGGTCTGCGAGTTGAGACCGCCTACGCAACCACCCATCGACCTGACAGAACCGACGCCGTAGACGAGGCCTGCGGCCATCCAGCCCGTAGAGATCAGCTTTGCGAATTGCTGACCCGAGAGATGCGACGTGAACGGCTGGTCGAGCGGAGGCGCACTCGGGCGGCGAATGGCCGTGCCGATCATCTTGAGCTCGATCACCGGGGCGGTCGTGGCGATCGGCAGATTGGTAATCGTGTGACGGACCCCCACCACCCCGTGCGCACCGAGCGCCGCGGCCTCCTCGCGCAAGCGATCGAGCGCCAGGCGGAACGTTTCTGAGAGCGCCTGCTCGTAGTACAGGTCCTCGAAGTTGACGCCGTAGCCGTGTCCCATCCCGTAGATGGCGTGCATGCAGGGATAGCCCTTGAAGTACCCGCGGAAGCCGGCGGGCGTCCAGCCCGCGCCCATCCCTTGGCCGAGCGATCCCCAACCCGCCGCCGGAAGTCCGAAGTAAGAGGGGCCGATCCCCTGAATGGCGATCTGGTACACGCTCATTCCGACGACCATGCCTGCGGGCCGGAAACCCACTCTCCTCACCGCAGACAACTCGGCTACGGACAGGTCGCTCGTCCAGCTCCCCTGCGCAGACGCGCTCGCAGCCAGCCGATCCCTAGCAGCCGCGGGAAGCCCGGAACCGTCTCCCTGATCGTCCTCGAAGGATCCGTACTGAGCCGGAGCCTGGCCTTGGGCCGGGGTATGGCTTTGCGCTGCGTTCTGGCCTTGGGGGCCTGCATCTGTCACCGATTGCGGACTCTCGCTCGAGCCGGCTCAGTGATCCAGGGTCAGGACCATCACAGGCGGCTGGATCACATGATCGGGCCGGATCGGTCTGACTGCTGTCCCGATAGCCAGGAACTCGATCACGTGGCTGCCCCAGAAGTGCGACTTTTCGATCAGCTGCACCCCGACTATCCCCTCGGCTCCAAGCTCTGTCGCCTCATGCTGCATCCGGTCCATGGCGAGCTCCCGTGCTTCGTAAAGAGCCTGGGTGAAGTGCGGAAGTTCGGTATTGCGCATCGAAGTATTGAGGGTGGCCCCTATTCCGCGATAACCGACCCGGTACACACAGGTCCCCATGACCAGGCCCAGAGGCGCGTAGCCGGCTCGCACGAGGGTCCAGAAGTCCTGACCTGACAGATCACTCGTGAACGGGACACCGGCCGGCGTGCGCCAGCTTCCGCCGGGGATGACCGTCGGGTCCTCCGCAGAGACTGCGGTCCCGATCGCGATGAACTCCGCAGAGTGGCGACCCCAGTCGTAGAAGTTGACATCGAGCCGCACTCCGACGACTCCGTCGGCACCGAGGACGTCGGCCTCCGACTCCATCCGGCTCATTGCCAGCTGGCGAGCCGTATACATCGCCTGACTCAATCCCTGCATCTCGCTCGAGCTGAACCGGGCCTTTCTCTGCAGGCCGATGTGGTAAATCGAGCTGCCGAAAACCAGGCCCCTCGGGTGGAAGCCGGCTTCTTTTACCAGGAGGAACTCGTTGACCGACAGGTCAGACGTAAAGAAGCCGCCGCCGGCCGAATCCTCTTTTAGCTCACTAAGCCGACGAGCTGCATCCGGCGGGAGCCCACTTGGGTCCAGGACTGTCACTTCACCATTTTGGAACGTATCCGCCCTGGCCGAGTGACGCGCTCTCGAAAGGGTCCTCCGATTCGTCGACTCCGCCTCTGACTTCGGTCACCCAATCGAGCCGACCCATGAGTATGCGTTCGACCCCTCCTTGAAGTGTCGACGAGGAGATCGCGCACGAACTGCAGGCTCCACGAAGTTGGACCTCGACCAGTCCGGACTGGACATCGAAGTCGACCAGGTCGAGATCCCCGCCGTCGGCCTGGACCGACGGCCGCATGAGATCCAGCAGATCGCGGAGGTCGGCTTCGCGCTTCGCCCGCTCCTCGTCGGTCAGGTCTGCCGGTTCAGTCAATTGTGTTGACCCAGTCAATTCTGTTGGCGGGGTCCGGTCTGTCGGCCCGGTCACGGACGGGTCATTGCGTACCTCGGGCATGGCCGTAGGCACAGCAACGGGACCCCCGTCAGCGATCACAGACGCACGTTCGTTCGTGTTGTCTTCGGCTTGGCTCATTCACACTCCTGCACCCATTCTGCCGTGTTCCGGCCAAAGCCGTGCAGGGTATCGATCGACACGTGAACCGATCGTGCTGGTCCAAGCTCAGGTACCATGCCTCCGTGCCCACCCCGAGCGGCGTATCGACGTTGACTCAGGCCCGGCTCCGCTTACCGGTGGAGGCCCCTCCCACCCCGATGGTTTCGTCCAGATTCTCGATGATCTCGTCCCGTTTGTCGTTCCAGAACAGATTCCGGACCAGCTCATCCGACTTCGGGACTAGCTCGTCGGCGTTCAGGACCAGCCCGGCATGAAGGACTCGGTAAGCGTTATCGGAGTCGGGATGACGCCCATGTCGAGGCGTGATCTTCCTCCGGAGGAGCTGATGTCGTGGGCTGCCCGCGACGCACTTGCCGATGCCGGACTGAAGCCCTCGGAAGTCGGGTTGATCGTCGCTGCGAACGCCCTCGGCGGGAATCTCAACGACCAGGCCTGCATCCGTGGCCAGACGTGGCTCAAGCCGATCGGCTTGGACGGAGTCGGCGTGATCAACGTCGACAACTCGTGTGCGAGCGGCGCCTCGGGATTCCATGTCGGTGTGATGGCCGCGAGTGCGGGAGAGTCACCCGTTCTCGTCGTCGGCGCCGAGAAGATGTGGACCGGGTCGCGCGTAGACACGATCGAAGGAATCGAAGAGGGCCTCCCCGCATACGAGCGCTACACCCTTCGTGATCGCTACAGCGAGGCCGGCAGCACCCTCATGGGGATGAACGCGGTCTGGGTCAACCATCAGATCACGGCCCGTGGCACCACAGAGGAGCAGATCGCAGCCACGGTGGTGAAATCACGCCGCTTCGGCGAGATGAACCCGCTCGCTCAGTTCAGGACCCCACTCACTGTCGAAGAAGTTCTGGCATCACCTTTTGTCGCTCCCCCGCTCAGACGGCTGATGTGCTCGTCGTTCACAGATGGGGCCGCTGCGTTGGTACTCGCCGCGGGCAAGGTTCCCGATGCCCCCCTGGTCTACGCCAGCATCGTGCGCTCCGGTACCGGAGACACCGAGTACCACGAACGTCTGGGACAGGTCGCCGAAGAAGGTTGGAAAGCGGCGGGCGCAGGTCCGGCGGACATCGACCTGATCGAGCTTCACGACGCCACGAGCGCAGAGGAGCTTTACGCACTGGAAGCGATGGGCTTCTTTCCTCCCGGTGACGCCGGCGCCGCAACCCTCGCTGGAGCGACCGGCCCGGGCGGAAGCGCCGTCTGTGTGAACCCCAGTGGAGGCCTCGTCTCGCGCGGCCATCCGATAGGGGCCACCGGCCTGTGCCAGTTGGTCGAAGCGACAATTCACCTTCGAGGTCACGCCGGGG
>JBAPRR010000009.1:0-6898 GCA_049281195.1 Acidimicrobiales bacterium | reverse complement strand
GTCTGGAACAGCGTGTAAGCGAAGCCGGTGCGTCCGAGGATCTGGCCGTTGACGTATGAAGCACCTTCTGAAGCGAGGAACGCTATGAGAGGAGCGTTCAGCGCGGGATCCTGCTCGGGAGGCGGCTCTTTTCCGCCGAACAGGTTCTCGGTCATACGCGTGAACCCGGCCGGCGCCATCGCGTTCACCGTTATTCCGTACTTTCCGAGCTCCAGTGCCCAGACGAATGTCATTCCCATGATGGCCGCTTTCGCAGCCCCATAGTTGGTCTGGCCGAAGTTACCCCTGAGCCCGGCCGAAGAGGTGATGTTGATGATGCGTCCGTATCCCGCTTCCTTCATCAAAGGCGCCGCGTGCCTGGTGGTGTTGAAGGTTCCCTTCTGGTGGACAGCGATCACGGCGTCGTAGTCCGATTCATCCATCTTCAGAAGGCTTCTGTCGCGCACGATCCCCGCGTTGTTAACCAGGATGTCGATCTTCCCGAACGTGTCGACCGCGGAGGCGATGATCCGGCCGGCGCCTTCGAAATCAGAGACCGACTCACCGTTCGTGATGGCATGCCCGCCGTTCTTCTCGATCAGCGCAACCGTCTCAGACGCCGGGTCATCCGCTGTGGTTTCTCCCGAAAGACTTGCGCCGATGTCGTTGACTACGACGCTTGACCCCTCCGAGGCCAGGCAAAGCGCTATGTCGCGACCGATGCCACGTCCGGCACCGGTGACGACTGCTACACGCCCGTCGAGCAAACCCATCTTGGCTTCCTTTCTAAGTGGCCACAGCTGTCAGCTGCTTCTCGTGTGTGATTCGAAATCGTTCTTCGGCGGATTCCGCCGACCCGAGCCGCTTCAGATACGCGGGCGGAAGAGCTCAGGGATTCGACTGAAGGTGCGTCACTGCGCCGTTCCCATTGCTCCCGGCTGTCAGGTGACCGAGTCCGTTCAACCCGGGCTTCTCCGTCTCGCCAGGACCCGGCATGGGAGGACCGACCGGACCGTTGGTGATCGTGATCTCGTCGACCTCCACGACGGCGGTCGAAACATCGCCGGAAGAGGAGGAACTAGACGAGGATGTGCGAGGTCCCCGAGAAGCATCAGCTGTTGACTCAGCGGCGCCGGCGGCCTCTGCCTCTGCCTCAGCCGCAGCGATCAACCGGCCGCCGAGCACGCTCTCCATTGCAGCTGAAGCATCTTTCGGCGACCCGGACCACGCCACCAAGCCGTGTGCGAGCAGGACAGCCTGGTCTGCGATCGCCAAGGCGCGGTCGACCTGCTGCTCGACGACGAGGATGGCGCAACCGGTCTTGCAGATTGCGACAAGAGCTTCGTAGACCGTGTCGACGATCGCAGGCGCGAGACCGAGCGAGAGCTCGTCCACGATCAAAAGACGCGGCGGGCTCGCGAGCACCCGGGACAGGGCCAAGATGCGTTGCTGACCGCCGGACAACGTCCCTGCGATCTGCGTCCTGCGCTCTGACAGGATCGGGAACGACGTGTAGGCCCGCTCCAGACAAGCGGTCGCCTCCTTTCGCCCGGCTCGCTGCCGGAACGAAAGAAGCAGGTTCTCCTCCACGTTGAGGCTCGAGAAAATGCCCCGGCCCTCCGGTACGTGGACCATGCCCAGGCGGGCGATCTTGAACGCCGGAAGCCCCGTCACGTCCTGTCCTGCGAACGACACGGTCCCCGAAGTCGCGGTGATCAGACCGCTCACGACACGGGCGACTGTGGACTTTCCGGCTCCGTTGGAGCCGAGCAGGGCGACGATCGAGCTCTGTGGAATCTTGAAGTTGACTCCGAAGAGCGCCCTGTACGAGCCATAAGAAGCACAGAGCTCGTCGACTGCAAGGATCGGGGTGTCAGGCGACAGCGTGCTCACAACCGCCGCTTGATCTTGAGTACTCGAGCGGAGGAAGCTCATGCCGTCTTCCCCAAGTAGGCCTCGCGCACCTTCGGGTCCGCGAGCACGTCGCTCAACGGGCCGGCTGCTATCTGGTGGCCGAAATCTAAGACGATGGCACGGTCTACCACCTGGGCGACCATGTCCAAGTCGTGCTCCACGAGGATCACCGCTGTGCCCTTGTTCTCGCGCACCTCGCAAACCGTGCGTGCCAGAGCTTCCGTCTCGCGAACATCGAGGCCCGAGGATGGTTCGTCGGCCATCAGTAGCTTCGGCTCGGTCGCGAGTGCACGGCCCAGCTCGACGAGTCTGCAGTGCCCGAGGCTCAAGGCCGCAACGGGAAGATCCTTGTAACGCACCAGCCCCAAGAGCACCAGAAGCTCTTCGACACGTTCGATCTCGGGTTTCTTCGGCCGCGACATGTTCAGGAGGTCTCTCCACAGCCGGGCGTCGCCTTCACGCGCCCTGACCGCGACCACCAGGTGTTCCCAGACCGTTAATGCAGGAAATACCTCGACTCGCTGGAACGTCCTTCCGATGCCGAGCCTGGCTCGCTTGTACGGCGGCATCCCGTTCATGAGGGTCCCAGAGAACCAGATGTTTCCTTCCTCTGGCCGGAGCTGCCCGTTCAAGCAATTGAACAACGTCGTTTTGCCGGCACCGTTCGGGCCGACGAGACCGAGAATCTCGCCTGCCCGCACACTCAACGTGATGTCGTGGAGTGCGGTGATGCCACCGAATCGCTTGGAGACTGACCGCGCCTCGAGGAGATTCGTGGTCTCAGCCATGTGGCGCTCCAACGACAAGCTCTTCGGCTCCCGTGTCTGCGTTCGTACCCGTGTCCAGAATCGCTGTGGGTTTCCCTCGTCGGGCATCCCACTTCGCCAGAACGCGAGCCACCCGGTTCATCCACCGTGTCTTCTGGTACTCGACGATCCCCTCCGGGTGCTGAGCGTAGGTGAAGGCACCGAATGCGAACAGGACGAACTCGATCCCTTGGATCCGGGAGAAGATCTGGTAGTCCAGGATGAACTGGAAGAGGGCAAAGCCCATGCCTGCTTGCACAGCACCTTCGACGGTGAAGGTTCCGGTCGTGATGACAACGACCACGAAAGCCAGGGACAGGGCGTACTGGAAGTCCGTCGAGGAGATGTTTCCCTCTAACGATCCGTATAGCGCCCCACCCAAGCCGGCCACTCCGGCAGAGAGGGCGAACACCGTGACCTTGGCCTTGGTCAGGTTGATGCCAAGGCTTTCGGCAGCCGTAGGGCTCCCGCGCATAGCCCCGAGGAACCTTCCGAAGGTTCCTCTTTGGATCAGCATCACTCCGACCATGCAGATCGCGAGGACCACGGTGGCGAGGATCGTGAAGTAGCGGTCCCCCGGGTTGCCTGCGAGAAAGTTGATCGATCCGATCTGTGGCCGCGGGACGTTGATCCCCTGCTGCCCGTCTCCGATCCAGGAGAAGTTGAAGAGCAGCTGGTCACAGAAGAGCGCGAACGCGAGCGTGAAGAGAGCCAGTGCGAGCCCCGAGATCCGTATCGCGACCACAGCAATGACGGCACCCACTGCCGCCGCGAACACCGCGCCGACAACAGCTCCTAAAAGGACCGGAAGGTTCATGTGGTTCGCCAGCTGGCCCGCCGTGAACCCGCCTATGCCGGCGAAAGACATCTGGCAGAGGGAGAGCTGCCCGCTCATCCCCGTGATCAGGGTCATCGACAAGAAGATGATCGAGAAGACGATCCCGACCCCGAAGACTCCGAAGACCCAGTTGGGTGGCAACCAGGTGAAGGTCGAAATCACGAACGCGACAACCAGAGCCCGCCACCCCCACTTCGTCGGGAACTCGAGGCGTTTGTCCCGGATCTGCGCCGCCGGAGGAGGCGGCGGCGGATCGACCGCGGACATCGGGTCCGAGCTGTTCTCGATCGTCCTCAGGCTCTTGTTGAAGAGCAGAACTCCCCCCAGGAGGACGAAGGGCAAAGCCTCTTGACGAAGGCTCGACGCGATACTGCTCGTGCTCGGCACTACCAGGGTCAGGATGTTCTGGGCGATACCGATCGCAACGCCCGCGATCAAAGCCACCGGGATGCTGCGCAGGCTCGCGATCGCTGCCGCGGTAACCCCGGCAACGAGCAACGTCGTGAAGCTCAGCGTGTTGGTCGGGTCGAGCGGGTTCTGGATGGGCAGGAGCAAGACGCCGGAGAGACCCGCCAGGATGCTCGAGAGTGCCCACGCCCCGGCTGCGACGCTGGACGAGTTCACGCCCTCCAGCTGGGACAGTCGCCTCGACTCCACGACCGCGCGCATCTTCAGACCGACCGAGGTCCACTTGAAAGCCGCCATCAGGCCGAAAACGATCACGACGGTCAGGACCGTGTTCGTTATCTGCCATCCGTTGACCGGATTTCCTTCGGCGTGGAAGTAGACCGTTTGAGGGTTGAGCCAGAGAAACCCGATGTTGTAGCGGGGTTGCGCGCCGAAGATGATCGGGATTGTCTGGGGTATTGCCACGAGCAACCCGAGTGACGACACGAGTTTCACGGTCGTCGAAGCGCTCGGTATATGCCGGAAGAGGAACCGGTCCAGTGCCAGACCGATTGCCGGAGCAATCACGAGCACCGAGATCAGGAAGCAGATCCACTGGTTCCAGTGCGGACCGTACTGGTTCAAGAGGTCAAACGCGAACGCCGAGACGAACGCCTGCGCCCCGAAGGCGATGTTGAAAACCCCGGTGGCGCGGAAAGTTATAACCAGCCCCACCGCCATGAGCGCGTACTCACAGCCGGTCGGGATCCCTGGTAATGCGTAACTGAGAAAGGTCCCCACCAGAGCTCCGCTTCAGCGCCCGGTCAGCCGCCTGGAGTGCCCGGTGGATTGGTTATCGGCACGTCGCTGTTCGCGCCCAGACAGATGAAGATCTTGGTCCCATGGTTGAAGACCACCGAGGTCTTCCCGTTCTCGTCCTCGACGTAGGCGCCACAATACGGAGGCAGTGCAGACGTGTGGCCGGTTACCCAGTTGATCGGAGGAACGAGACCGTTGGCTGTGTAGGCGGTCTCCTTGTTGATCTCGTCGACGAGCCGGTTCTGTGTGACGTTCCTGCCGATGCCCCTCAGCCCTTCCACGAACTGCGCTGCGCCGATCCAGCCTTGGATCGCGGTGTCGTCGTATACGTACTGCGGGTAGTACTTCTCCATCGTGGTGAAGTACTGCTTGAGCGCCGGGAAGGCGCCGGATCCGAACTGCTCCTCGGCCTCGTAGGGGATGTGCTGCTCGCCGAAGATCACGCCGTTCATGACAGTCGGGTTGGCCTTGATCGTCTGCTGGCTGTAGCCGTCGAGCCAGACGAAGTGGGTCTGCATCCCGAACTGGTACATCGCCTTCGAGAACGCAAGGTTGTCGGTCCCCTCCATGCAGGAGAAGACCAGGTCCACGTTGGCCGCCTTCATCTTCTGCACGTCTGCCGTCGGGGACGCCCCGAGGCCGAAGTTGAGGTCCTCGAACCCGAGGTGGAACCCGTAGTGCTGGATCCCGGTGGCGATGTCCGCGCACGGAGCTGACGACTCGCCGAAGTTGTAAGCCAGCACCGCCACCGACTTCGCGTGCAGCGCAGAAGCGACGTACCCGGAGGTCGGCTCTTCTGTCGTGTAGTCCAGGTAGGAGCCGTAGGCCCCGAAGAGGTTCGGGTAGTTGTTCCAGTCCTGGGTGACCACGTACCCGAAGGTCGGCGTACCGCTCTGGGCCAGGAATGTCGAACCCGTGAAGAACGCAGTACCTACTGCGACAACGGCGAAGACGTGGTCCTGCTCGACCAGGGTGCGGGCCTCGGTCTCGTCATTGGTCGTCGAGCCGCCGTCGTTCTCCTCGTACTTGATGTAGATCTTCCGGCCGTTCACGCCGCCTTCGGCGTTGATCATGTTGAAGTAGGCCTGTGCGCCGTTCACGATCTCGCCGAAGCCCGGAGCAAGCGGGCCGGTCTCAGTGGCGAGCGTTCCGACGTAGATCGCGTTGGAGGTGACGCCGGGGTGGGGACCGGTCGCGGGCAGACCCGCGCCTACGGGAAGAGTCGTTTGAGTGCTCGCTTTCGCGTTGCCGCACGAAGCGAGAGCGATGGCGAGCCCAATACTGCCGACAAAAACCAGGACCCCGCGGAGGCGTCTGTTCATGGATTCCCTTTCGTTCCCCTTCTTGCGCGTGGTGCCATTGAGGCTGCGAGCCAACCTCGGCTGGCGGCGCGGCGACCGGGTTGACGCACGCTACCTGACGCCGGTGTCACTTTCCCAGAAAGCTCGCAAACTAGTCACGCGCCCCTCCGGCACGAGGCCGTAATGAGTTCGTAACCAGTCTCGCACCCGCACAGAGATTGTGCCGGACATGGACCCGCATGTGACTAGTTGAGGAACAGACCCTCCGGGTCGTAGCGCCGGAGGGCGATCACGTCCCCGGTGCACGCGGGGGCGAGGTCCTGCACCCCGACGGACACCTCGACATCCCAGCCGCAACTGGCCCGAAACCGCTTGACGCGTTCCTCGACCGGATCCGAGCCGGCAGTCACGGCGTCGATACGAAAGATCCCGTCGCGCCTGCGCAGGACGCCCAGGTCGGTCGCGATCGACTCCACCGTGCGACCGGGGCTCGTTACGTACCCGACCCGCTCCACCAAGCGCTCGGGTTTCGCGAGCACGATCACAACGCACGCCGCTGCCCTACTGGCGACGTCGTTCGCCCCGCCGGAACCAACAAGGAATGGCCCCCCCGGGATGTCGGTCGAGTTCAAATTCCCGAGCGAGTCCACCTGCGCAGCCCCGAGACAACCGACAACCCCGGTGCCGGGACCGCCGACGATCATCCCGAGAACGGTCTGCGCATCCGCGAGCATCGAGGTCGTCGGGAAGACCCGCTGATTGAAGATGTAAGGGTCGGCCGCAGTAGGCGTGTAGCCGAGCATCCCGAGCTCGGCGGTGAGCTGGACAGGAATCCCGTCCGCTCTGGCTCGGTC
>JBAPRR010000008.1:0-6879 GCA_049281195.1 Acidimicrobiales bacterium | reverse complement strand
CTTGAAGGCGGAAGGCTAAAAAGACTGAGGGCCAAGAAGGGCGGAAGGCTAAAAAGACTGAGGGCCAAGAAGGGCGGAAGGCTAGGAATGGCGGAGGGCTAAGCTAAGAAAGACTGACGATGAAGTTGACGCTCGTAGCGAGGATCACGGCTCCGAAAAGATAGGACAACAGAGCGTGACGTAGTGCAGCCGCTCGGATGGTGCTCGACCCGATGTCGGTGTCGGAAACCTGAAATGTCATGCCGATAGTGAAAGCGAGATATGCGAAGTCGAGATAACGGGGAGGCTCCTTTTGGTTGAACTCGACGCCGCCGTGCATTGACTCGTACAAACGCGCGTAACGCAAGGTGAACAGCGTGTGCACCAACAACCAGGAAAGGGCAACACTGCCGGCCGCTAGGCCCGCCAATAGACCTTTATCGACTCCTTTGGAAGAACTGGCAGAGACCAGGACGATTCCGACCGCTACAAGGCTGGCAACACTTGCGGTCAAGAGTAAAACGTCGGTGGAGGTTCGGGTTGGGTCCTCGATGCGCGCATGCTTCTCTGTTTCATTCGCGTCCATCGGCGCAATCGTCGCCCAGATCCAAACGGTGAACCACAACACGGCGGCGTCCCAACCGATCAGAGGCGCGTAGTGGGGTGCTCCAAGTGCGGCGCTCAGAATGCCAGCTGCAGCGCCGACCATCGCCATGACCACAAGCCGAGTACGGGACCTCGCACTCTGCCAGCGTGACGTCATGCGGTGCAGCCCGGCATCAGATCGGCCCTTGGGCAGCGGCGCATTCGATAAGAAGGGCGTGTACGAAAGCCTGAGGGAGGTTTCCTCTCAGTTGGTGCTGGACGACATCGAACTCCTCGGCCAGAAGCCCCGGTGAGCCGGCCGACGAACGGGCTCTTTCAAACCAACGCATGCCCTCGATCTTTTCATCGTCATCCAGACAGGCCAACGCCAACCAGAAGTTGCAGATCAGAAATGCACCCTCTCCATCGCTCAAAGGGGAGCCCTCATGCCGGTACCGGTACACATAGCCATCTTCTGTCAGTTCGTCGACAACCGCGCGCCGGGTGGCTCTGCTTCGAGGATCTCCCGGGGCAACCGCACCGCGGATCTGCGCAAGGAGCAGTGACGCGTCCACCCTGGGATCGCCGACGGCCCTTTGCCAGCGCCCCGTGGGATGAAGGCAGTCTTCCGCCACTTGTGCAGCTATCACGTCGGCCAAGGCCACGTATCGAGGCGACCAGTCAGAATCGTCGACGGCTCCGGCGAAGGCCCGTAACCCGGCCACGCATGTGAGACGACTGTTGGCCCACGTCCTGGGCTCGAGTTCCCAGATGCCCGCGTCCGGTTCGGTCCATCGTTTCTCGATCGCTTGAGCGGCGATCTGCGCGGCTTGCCTTCCATCTGCTCCGAGACGGCTCCGTGAAGCGCTGATGGCGAACAGCAATAAAGCTTCGCCAAAGGCGTCGAGTTGGAATTGGTCCGCTATCCGGTTGCCGACCACATCATTTCCGCCCGGGTATCCAGGAAGGTTCAGCTTCTCCACTCCCGGGACCAGCCGGCCATCGCTCGTATAAGCCGGAGAGAGTTGGTCGCCATCGGCTTGTAACCGGGCCGTTACCCACCGCACTGCGTCATCGAGCATCGCCTCGCCACCTCGAATCGAAGCTCCCGCTCTGCCTACGTAACAAGTGTCGCGAATCCAGACGTATCGATAGTCGTAGTTGCGGTTTCCGTCGGCTCGCTCTGGCAGGGAAGTCGTAGCAGCAGCGACAGTTCCTCCTTCCTGACCGGTCAACCCGCGAAGGACAGCGTAAGAGCGTCTGACGTCGCGCTGCGCGACTACCTCCGAGAAGTCGGGAACCGATCGACGCCAGGCATCCTCTGTCGCACTCCAGAGTTCTTGGGGATCGGGTGCATCGAGAGAGCCGACGTGAGGACTCGTGCTCGTGATCAGTTCGAGAACGAGATCGCGGTGCGCACCGGGATCGAGATCACACGTGAGCTCCAGCCGACGGTGACGACCCACCTGGATCAGCTCCGCGTCGCGCGCCCCCCACCAGCGAGCCACCATGTCCTTTCCGCGCAGCTCCCATACGTCGCCGCGGCGGCGCCAAGTCCCGAGGGATCGGCGGCCATAATCGCCGCGGAGATCCAGGGCGACGAACACCGTGCCGGACTGTCCGAGCGCCTGGACGCGGCGAAGAATGACTCCCCGGTCCGGGTGACCCGGATAACAAAGAGCGTCGCGAGATTCGAATATGCCCTCCTCCGTGACCCACCGACTCCGCCAGATGAGCGTCCCATCCTCATAGGACCCACCCCACACCCATCGACCTTTCGGCTGGATCAGGTACTGGCCGCCCGATCCGATGAGGGACGCGAATACAGCAGGATCCGCCCAACCGGGAAAGCAGAGCCACGAGCAGTCGCCTTGCGGACCAACAAGAACCCCCCTGTGCCCGTCAGCTAGCAACGCATAGTCGCGGAGCACATGAGGGGCCGGAACAATCGGAACGTCGGAGACTTGGCTAACGGGCTGCGCCGGGCCGGGATCATGTCTGGCTTTTTTCGACGCGCTTCCACCGCGCACCTGTTGGGATGCACCTTTCATGACTGCAGACTTTCTGGCGCGCGGCATCCCCGTTGCAGCTACCCGCATGGAAGTTCACCAAACGGCATGACAGAACAGTTTTGACCCGGTCGAGGTGGGTACGCAGCCAGTGTCCAAGGCGCACCGTTGCGCCCGGTCATCGATCTCTTCAGGCGATGAGACCGCGATTTCGAACCCGCAACACAAGGAGAGCGATGGTATTGATCGCCGCTGAAACCCAGCCGCAAAGCACGAATCCGAATCGCCCGGTCGTCGTCGTTACAGGGGCATCAGCTGGAGTAGGTCGGGCAACCGCCCGAGCTTTCGCCGAGCGGGGATTCGACGTCGCGCTACTCGCTCGTGGCGCCGACGGTCTCGCAAGAGCGGCAGACGAGGTGCAGGAACTAGGTGTCCGAGCCCTTCCTATTTCCGTCGATATGGCCGTCTACGAAGAAGTGGACGCCGCAGCCTCTCGGGTGGAACGCGAGCTCGGCCCGATCGACGTGTGGGTCAACGATGCCATGACCACGGTGTTCGCCCCAGCCACGGAAATCGAGCCAGCCGATTTTCGTCGTGCGGTAGAAGTGACCTTCCTAGGACAGGTCTGGGGGACCAAAGCCGCTCTTTCGCGCATGAAGCCTCGGGCCCGGGGTTCGGTTGTCAATGTGGGATCCGCTCTCGCGTTCATTGGCATTCCTCTTCAGTCGGCCTATTGCGCATCGAAATTCGCGTGCCGAGGATTCTTCGAGGCGACCCGGGCCGAACTGATCCATGAGAAGAGCCGCGTCACCATGTCAATGGTTCACCTGCCTGCTGTAAACACGCCCCAATTCGAGTGGTGCAAGACCGTGTTCTCCCGCCATCCCCAACCAGTGGCCCCCATCTACCAACCCGAACAATGCGCAAAGGCCATAGTCGAAGCGGCTCTTAGTGGCAGGCGCGAGAAAGTGCTCGGCAGTTGGAACAAGATCCTCGTCTGGGCCTCGCGGGCAACCCCCGGTCTCGGTAACCAGTTCGCAGCCCGAGGGGCATGGGAAGAGCAACTCTCCGATCGTCCAAATCAACCTGGACGACCCGTCAACCTGTACAAGCCAGCTGACGTCGACAAGGACTACGGCGCTCACGGCACCTTCGACGATCGGGCGAACGGTTTCTTCAGCCCGAGCTTCCTGGTCACGTTGCCAAAAGCCCTCAAGAACTTTGCCTTGTCTTTCGTGGCGGCGTGGAGCGATCGCTTGGCCACCACGCATCTCGCGACTCGGAAGAAATGGTCGGTGGGCCAAGGCTCGCAGCTTGAGGAATACAGTCATGCCGGTGGCTCGGCGGGCCCTAGTGAAGCGAATTCCAATGGCGCGACGTAGAGGTCATTTTTAAGAACCCGGTGACTTCATTTGCACGCGTGGACCTTGGGACCGATGATGACAACGAAGTCAGAGACGAGGGTTGAAATGCGACACCGCTCGGGCATGAAATTCGGATCATCGACCGCCCCTGGTACGTATTGAGTACACGGAGCGGACCGGAACGACTCGAAAGCCGAAAGTTACGACGTATCTACCATTTGCGTCGGATCAAAATGCAAATGCTCTAACTCAGATATTTTTGATCCGGCACTGAAACACGACATTTCCCATCAAAAACCCAGCTCCGGTAAGGGAACCGCGGCTTCATATCCGCAAAGCGCTTGCAGCGGTCGGGATCGTGCTCAAGACTGCATGAAACTTCATGAGCTCATGAAGTCGGGGCACCTAACAAAGTGGGGAGATGTCTATGTTTCGTAAATCTGTATTGATTCTGGCAGCGGCATGCTTGTCAGCAGGCTTCACGCTCATCGCCGAGATTGGAACGGCGGGCGCTGCGGTAAATCCGCCCTACCCGGGGACCGTGACATGTACGCCGGCGCACGGAGTTTGGTCAGGCGTAATGACCTTTTCTCCTGCGCTCATGCTCGGTGGCACGGCAAACGTGGAAAAAATCGTAGTCAAGGCGTCGCTCGGCAATACGGCCAGTCCCTGCGTCACCAACACCGGCGTTATTGCGCTCGGAAGCATCCTTGGCACGATCACGTTGAGTATTGCCGGCCACGCAAATGATTGCGCGACGATCTTTTCGGGCACGGCCATCACCCCGGCAGTGGCGAAGTTCAAGATGACTTGGACCAGTCCCGCAGGAGCCAACCCGACGCTGTGGACCCAAGCACCGTCGTTCAAATTCAAAGGCGCACCGAGCCTTGCGAAGATCAACGTAACGCTGGGACACGTCAGCGGCTCTTTCAGTCCTTCGCCCGGTACGGCTTCACTTTCCGACACCAACTGGCCCGGAGCATCCGGAGCCGTTGCAACGGGATGTACCGCGAGTAGCGGGCTCGGGAGTCTGACGTTGAGCACCTCGAAGGGAAAGTGGTAAATCACTTTTAGGAAGTTGGTAAGTCGCGGTGGAAGCCCGGGTCATCCGGCCCGGGCTTCTCCGCGCTCATGTCGATGTGACGTGGCGGCCCCGTCAGCGAAGCCGACCACGACAACCGATCGTCAGATGAGTCCGGACGCTCACTCCCGTCTTAGTGTGTGAGTCCGGCCGGTCGAAAAGCCGGAGAAGTGTCGGGAGGAACCGAGATGAGCCGAGTAAGTACCTACCTCAATTTCATGGGTGACACAGAAGAAGCGTTCACCTTCTACAAGTCCGTCTTCGGGACGGACTTCGATGGCCCGATCACCCGGATGGGTGACATACCGAGCGGTGACATACCGAGCGACCCTGAAGCTCCCGGAATTCCAGAATCAGAGAGGAACCGGATCGCACACATAGAGCTCCCGATCCTCGGCGGTCACATGCTCATGGGCACCGACATGCTCGAATCCATGGGTCATCAGCTCAGGATCGGGAACAACGTGACGATCAACCTGGAGCCCGACACGAAAGAGGAGACGGACCGCCTGTATGACGCACTGAGCGAACGTGGCAGCGAATCCACCGGCATGCAGCAGATGCCGTGGGCCTACTGGGGATGCACGCTCGATCGCTTCGGGATCAGGTGGATGTTCAACTGCTACGAGCAGGGCTCCTGATCTGTTCAGGAATTCGGAACTGTTCAGGTCTGATCAGGAGTTCGGATCAGAATGTTCCGCTGCCCGTCGAAGTGAAATCAACTCCAGAAACGCCCGCCCCACCACAGTCGGTGTTGAGCGTGCCGGCGGTGGCGATGGTCTTGACAGTTAAGACGCCGGTCGTCGTGTGATACGAGGGCGTGATCGTAAGCGGAGAAGCCTTGAATTTGACCGCCGCTGCCGATGTCGTGTCCTTCGACTTCATGGTCGTGAAGTTCAGCGTCGAGTTCGTGATCCCCGCTCCGAAACTGATGGTTCCGGCGAAAGACGCAGAGATGGGGACAGTTGCCCCCGGGGGCGTCGCCGAAAAGAAATCCGAGCAGGTGTTCACACCGGGACCTGAAATCGTCGCGGCTGCCTTGAGGGTGAAGGAGTGGGGAACAGGTGATCCGCCGGCGCACGGTTTCCCCGTCGCGACGATGGTCACATGCTCAGTCCCGCTAGCGCCAGTGGTCACAAGGGCGGGAGTGAACGTCATAGTTCCGCCGCCGTTATCCGGGCACGTCGTGATTCCCACGCCGATTACTTGGGGATGCATCGTTGCCGAAGCAGCGGCCGCCGGAACTACGGCGATCAAACCGAGCGAAATTGCTCCTACTGCCACGACCCGTCGAAACATGGCAAAACCCCCTGTCAATCGGAACACCCGACCGGAACACGTTGTTGTTTACCGTTAAATGACGACCTCGGCAACCGCTCCCAGGTGTTTCTCATAACTTGCATACGCGTGCGGCTGATTCTTGGCGCGGCTGAACCTATCTGAAATGCAAAAGAGGGACTTTCCGACGAAAGACGATCGGGAGCCGGCGTGTTCAGATCTTCTGCTTACAAAGAAAAGGGCCCCCTTTCGGGAGCCATCGCGTGTTTGAGCGCGCCGGCTCGACCGGGCGCTTTCGGTTGAATGCGGAACCTCGGTGGTTCCGGTCCGCGGAGATGGGGATTCCGCTG
This sequence comes from Acidimicrobiales bacterium, assembly GCA_049281195.1. GTDB lineage: Bacteria > Actinomycetota > Acidimicrobiia > Acidimicrobiales > CAVXTF01 > JBAPRR01. The sequence continues at coordinate 233 of JBAPRR010000008.1, read as the reverse complement.
GTGGTCGATCTTCGGGGGTTTCGAGAGTGGATCTCCGCTGGTGGCCGGTTAGGGGTCTTCACCATCTAAGAACGATCCCTGGACATGACCGGGATCACGTCCCCACTCGTCAGGTGGTCCGTCGTCAGGTGATCGATCCTCGAAGGACTCGTAATCGGGTGGTTCTGGTGATTCCGGGGGGACCAGCCTTCTGTGTCCGGGGGGACCTTCCCAGGTCCACTTGCGGACCGTCT
>JBAPRR010000007.1:0-14400 GCA_049281195.1 Acidimicrobiales bacterium | reverse complement strand
ACCAAGGTAGAAGGCTTCGATAGCCGGGTGGAACCCTTTCGGACAGAGCTGCTGGCGTACTGCTACCGGATGCTCGGCTCTGCCCACGACGCAGAGGATTTGGTCCAGGACACGTACCTGAGGGCGTGGCGGGCGCGGGAGCAATACGACGAGACACGCAGCTCACTGCGCACCTGGCTGTACCGGATTGCGACCAACGCCTGCCTGACCGCCTTGGAGGTCCGCGGCCGCCGGCCGCTACCTGCGGGGGAGGTCGCAGCCTCCGACCCGCTCGGGCCGCTCCTCCGGGGAGAGAACATCACCTGGCTCCAGCCCTTGCCGGACTCGTTGCTGGACGCGGGCGATCCGGCTGGAGCCGTCGTCGACCGCAGCAGTCTGCGGTTGGCGTTCGCCGCGGCCCTGCAGCACTTGTCGGCGCGTCAGCGTGGTGCACTCATCCTGCGTGACGTGCTGGGCTTTTCCGCGTCCGAAGCCGGGGAAGTTCTGGGCACCACCGCGGTATCGGTGAACAGTTCCCTGCAGCGGGCGCGTACCCGTGTGAAGGAAGCCGGGGTCCGCTCCGATGGTCTCGGCGAGCCGTCCGCAGCAAATCAGCGCGCCTGGGTCGATCGCTACATGAAGGCGTTCGAGCGTGCCGACATCGAGGGTCTCAAGCGGCTGCTCACCGAGGACGTGATCATGGAGATGCCGCCGATGCTCAACTGGTTCGCCGGCCCCGACAACTACGGCCTGTTCATGGAGTGGGTCTTCGCGCAAGCCGGAACGGACTGGCGTCTTGAGACGGTAGCGGCCAACGGCCAGCCCGGGTTCGCCGCGTATCGGCGCGTTGGTGGCGGATACGAGCTGCACACACTCCAGATCTTCAGCGTCACCGCCGAGGGCATAAGTCGGAATTCGGTGTTCCAGGATTCGGATGTCTTTGCATCCTTCGGTCTGGCGACCGCACTCGACTTCCACTGACTTCGTCAATGGAGACGCAGCTGCGTTGCGCGTCTAGCGCTGGGTGGCCCTGACGGCCACGCCGTCCAGAACAACGTCGATGGCAAAGCGAAACCGTTCGTCGCCATCACCTGCCACCATCTGCTCGGCATGGGCGACGAGAAGAGGGAATCGGTCCGGCGTTAGGCCGGAGAAGGTTTCATAGAGCTCATCGACCTGCTTGCGGCGGTCACCGTCGAGACCGCGAGGGCGCCGCACTTCGTCCTCACGGGCGGCCGCGGTCACCAACGACACGAAGATGTCGCAAGCCCACGCGGCTGATTGGGAATCGAGCCCACCAGCGAGCAGGATTCCCAACAGATTTTCGATCAGACGCAGAACCGCTTCCGTCGTGGGTGACTCGACCAGCGTCATCGCGGCGATACCACGATGCGCAACCAGTGCTCGGTGCATGCGCTGAAGCAGCGAATGCAGCTGAGCGCGCCAACGTGAGGAGTCCGGGGCTTCTAGGTCGATAGTGGCGGTGACCCGATCCAACATGGCTTGGAGCAGGCCCTCGCGGCCGGAGACGTAGACGTAGAGGGAGGCCGCTCCCGTATCCAGGGCGGCTGCGACGCGGCGCATCGTGACCGCCTCGAGACCATCCGACTGCAGGATCGCCAGAGCCGCATCGACGACCGCGTCCTGGCTGAGCGGTGCCTTCGCCGGGCGGTCCCGGGTCGAGCGATTACGGACCGATGGGTTCATCGCTGGGGGACCGCCGGCGAGAGACATGAGGTATGAACTCTACCGTGACGAACACTGTTCGTCACGTACACTGTTCGTTATGACTGGCGACCACAAAGCGCTTTTCGGCATCGGGCTCGAAAACGGCGTCCACCAGGTGAGTGAGATGCTCGGTCACGCCCACTTCGCAGAGGACGCGGGTCTCGACGTCGTTAGCGTGAGCGACCATCCCTATTTCGCCGAGCGCATCGACGCCTACGCGGCACTGGGGTTCGTCCTTGGCGCTACCAGCAACATCACGGGAGCGGTGATCATGACCAACCTGCTCAGCCGTCCCGCGCCGATCCTCGCCCGGACCGTCACGGGGCTATCGGCGATCTCAGGCGGTCGTGTGGTTCTCGGCATGGGCGCCGGCGGGATGTGGGAGGAGATCGTGGCCCTCGGTGTCCCCCGTCTGTTGCCCGCTGCTCGAATTCGAGCGCTGGAGGAAGCGGTCCTGATCCTGAGAGCGCTTTCCGGTGGCGGCGACCCGGTCACGTTTGACGGCGAGTTCTACCAGGTCACCGGGTTGACACCCGCGGCCGCACCAACGCCACCGATCTGGATCGGGTCCCTCGGCCCGAAGAACCTGGCAGTAACCGGCCGACAAGCGGACGGATGGATACCCGGACACCTCGCTGACTGGCGGAGCGCGCAGGTCGCCGAGGCGCGGCCCATCGTCGACGAAGCGGCTGCTTCGGTCGGGAGAGACCCTGCTGATGTCGACACCATTTACAACGTGTCAGGACGCTTGGAACATGATCCGCTGCCGGAGACCCGCGACGAGGATGGCCGCTGGATCGGGGGCGGAGTGGCCCAATGGATAGAGGAGTTGACTCTCGCGGTGCTCGAACACGGTGCCGCCGCTTTCATCTACCTGGTTCCTCCTGGCGACAGCATCAGTGACACCACACTGAATCTGTGGGCGCACGAAGTAGTGCCCGCCGTGCGCGAAGCAATCGCCGGGGCCTGACCCGTCAGCCGGGGAGTCAGCAGCTCCGTGGTCAGGGCCGGAGCAGATGCATACGGGCGGGTATCAGGAAGAGATGACGGCCACGCCGGTCCGACCGCCGTCGACATCGATCACACTGCCGTGTACGAACGCGGCCTCGTCGCTGGCCAGGTACACCGCGGCATAGGCGATGGCGTCGGGGGTCCCGCTCGCGCCGGCAGGGGTGCCGTGCATCATCGTCTCGGGGGACGGGTGCCGACCGGGGTCCGATCCATCCGTGTTGGGCGCACGAATGACACCCGGCGAGATGGCGTTGACACGGACGCCGGACGGTCCGAACTCCGCGGCCCATGCTCTCGTCATGGTCTCCATCGCTCCTTTGGTGGAGCTGTAGAGCGCGCTCGGCACGGCGAGGCGGGCTATCCACCCGTCTCGACGAGCGACTGCTGGCCGAAGACCGCAGATGGAGCGCGGTCGGCCGTTCCGCAGACTTCGGTGAGCCGTACCCGGCGGAGTTCCCGGACGACACATCGAGCTAGTACCGGTCGTTCGGTTAGTTCGGCCCGGCACCTTCCAAGGCGGAACCGGGGGCGTCGGAAGAAGCGAGGCTGCTTCGAACCCTGAGCGAGCGCGCCACGGAACGCACCAGATGCCGGACACTGACATGGGTACCGGCAATGAAACGCATTGAGGGACCGAGGCTCGCCGCAGTCGCCGCTCCGGCAAAGTACAGCCCGGGCATCGTGGACTCGCCCGCGCGCGACACGACGGGGAAACCGTCGACGGTGGAAAGTCGGGTCTGAACCGGCTCGGGTAGGAACGCCAAACGCCCCACGTCTACTCGGAATCCCGTGGCGGCGACTATGTGGTCCACGTCGAGCGTCGTCGCTTGCGGACCCTCGAGCATGAGTCGTGCTCCGGACCCGTGCGCGACGGCTCCCTTCACTTTGTGACCGGGCAGCGTCTCGACCACCCCATTGACGCGGTCCTTGAGCCACCATGAGCCGGCCGGACCGAGGACGGTCCTCGCCTTCGCCACCCGCATGTCGAGGGGTAAGCGGCGAAAGGCCGCGGGCGAGGCCCAAAATGCGCAGTGCCAACCCTCGCAGAGCTTGGTCACCGGTCGCCGTATCCGGCCCAGAGCGCTCAAAAGCGCCGGATTGGGATCCACGAACGAGATAGCCGGGCGGCGGACCACCAGCACGGGGTGCGCGCCGGACTCGTGGAGCAGCGCCGCAGTTTCCAAGGCGGACTGACCGGCCCCGATCACGGCGACGCGACGTCCGCTGAACTGGTCCAGACGGTCATGATCCGATGAGTGCGATATCAACTCGGCCGGCGTATCGGCCAGGGTTGGTGGCACCACCGTGTAGGGGAGAAGGCCGGTGGCAACGATCACTTTGCGAGCCACAACAGGCGCGCCTTCTGCAAATGCGACGTGGAACCCGTCGCCTGTAGAACTGATGCGCGTAACGACTTCGTCGCTCACGTCGGGAACCAGCGATGCGGTGTACCACCGCGCATAGTCCGCGAATCGCTCCAGCGACAAGGGTCCAACGCGTGCTACATAGTCGACGCCCTTCAGCCGGCAGAAGGCTTCCACGTCGTAGCCGGGTTCTGGTGAAGCCATGTCGGAGGCATAGGGCTCACTTTTCAGGTACATGCCGGCCGGCATGTGCTGAAACCACGTGTCCATTGGGCGCCCCACTATCCGGTGCCCGATGCCGAGGTGGGTCAAATGCGCCGAGATCGACAGGCCAAACGGGCCAGCCCCGATGACGAGTACGTCGTCAGTTTGCATGTCCGCCCCCCTTGGCACGCGGTCGTGCCTTCTTCATTTGCGAGACCGTGTCGCCGGCCGGCCTACGAGCCGCGACGCGTACCGAACGGGCCGTCGAACGCAGCTCTACGACTATCGGCCGAAGGTCGTGCCAGTCGACGCAGTCATAGTGCTCCGAACGCAGGAATTCCGTTCCGAATTCCCAAATCGACCGGGCGCGCGACACGCTGTCGGGTCGCCCCACTCGAAAGAAGTTGTCGCGCAGCCAGCGCAGATCACCCCTGAGCCACCGGGTACGCACCGTTCGGAAATCACCGGCGGTGGCAACCGGCAGGTCAGCAGCCCAGCGCCACACCATGAGCGGTAGATCGAAGCCCGAGCGCAACAGCGTCTCGAGCGGTCCGGCGAGCCGGGCGTTGATCTCCATCAGAAGCGGGCAGCCCGTCTCGTCTCGCCGGTACTCCACTTCGCAGGGGCCATCTAAGTCGAGCGCCTTCACCAGGCGCACTGACGGGTCGTAAACATCCGGCGCTACCGGCGCGCTCTCCCGCAGGACGGAGGCGCCGCCCAGTGCCGGGGTGGTGCGGTGCGCGACCACCGTGATGCTGGCGCGGACTTCTCCACCTTGCACGAGCAAGGTGACTCCTTCACGCCGTCCCCCGACCCATTGCTGGACGATCACACCGGCGCCGGCGCAAAGGAACCGTCGAGCAGCTCGTTCCGCCTCGGCCAGATTCAGTACCTCCACTGCTTGCAGGCGCTCGACCGTGCGGGGAGCCCATGAGATGGTGGGCTTGAGGACCGCAGGAAAGCCGACATTGTCGAGGGCGTCGGGCAGGTCGGCGAGGTCGTTACAACAAACGGTCCTGGGAAACGGGATGCCGAGGCGGCGAGCCTCCTCCAAGGTGCGGTCCTTGTTGTTGGCCGCGGCCAGGGAGTCCGCCGAAGGCAGTGCCAGCCTGCTCCCGAGTGCTTCGAGCTGGGGTCGCCATCCGATCAGCGCCGCGATGGATCCGTCGCTGGCCGGGAGAACCACTCGGGTCGGATGACGTCGGACGAATTCCTCCACTGCGGCGGCGAACGCATCGGCGTCGTCAGCAAAGCTCGGCAGCACCAGGTTGTGGAGGGAATAGCGCGAACGGAAAGCCAGCGGCGTCAGGGCGCGATCGCATTCGGCGAAGCATTCGGCGGTCGCCACCCGCAAGCCGGCCCGACCGAGACTCTGGACTGCCGCGAGGCTCTGTCGGCTGGCCGCGTCCAAAACAAGCACGTCGAAGCCCTGGGACCGCCGGTCCCTGGACGGGATCGAGCCCCCTTCTGCAACAACCGGCGTCATGAGGGCTCGGTCACTCATCGAGCATCATTAAAATCCGGAACACCAGGCGCTCGGTCCAGGGCTCACGGTGTTCCTTTCGGTGTCGGCCTCGTAGGCAGTGGGCACATTTTCCGTTGTTTTAGAGGCCGTCGATGCACCCCCACGCAGTGTGGGGCAGCCCATTTGAAACGCGTTAATCCGCCAAGACTGCATGTCGTGCACCTCCACCGGTATTTCGGCAAGTCTTATTGCAACATTTAGTAGTTGTTACCTGCAAAAAGCCTGCCTGCCGGCTCGTTCCAAATGGTAAATGCCCTGTATCGGTCCTGCCTCAGGCGTGGTCTCCGGGCTGCCCCCAACCTGCCTCCGGCTTGCCTACCGCCGGGAATAGAAGTCGACTTTCCGGTCCGAGCCGCCGTAGGTCCGGTGCGCCGTGTTCGCAGGCACGAAGCTGGTATGCAATATACCTTGACGATCTCCCGACGGCGCCTCGGCCGAGCGGTGGGCAGCCCTTCTTCGATTTGGGAAGTGTTGGGGGCGGGGAGGCGTTGGCGAACCATCAGATGAACAAGTTCATGTCGGGTGTGGCGGATCACAACATGGATTCACCGGTGCCGGCTGCTGGCGGCCCCGAGGACAACGGGTCGAAACAGGACCTTTTGTTAATTGACGGTGTCTGCAAGGGATTCGGGCAAGCGAGCGAGCGGGTCCTGGCTGTCGACAATGTGAGTTTTGCAGTCAGGCGCGGGGAGTTCGTGACGGTCATCGGACCGAGTGGCTGTGGAAAGACGACGCTTTTGCGGATCGTGGCCGGACTGCTCGAAGTGGACAGCGGCGAGGTCTCGATCTTCGGTGAGTCAGTTTCTACTGCGATCGGCGCCAAACACGTCGGGTTCGTGCCACAGGAGCCGGCCCTCTTCCCGTGGCGCACGGTGCTCGACAACGTGCGCCTGCCGCTCGAGGTCAACAAAAGAGCGGACGCCAGCACGGGCCGGAGCCAGATCGACCCCGTCGAATTGCTCGAATCCTTTGGTCTGGGAGACTTTTTGCAGAGCCGTCCCGCAGAGCTCTCGGGTGGAATGCAGCACCGTGTGGCGATCGCCCGGGCCTTCGTGTTCGACCCCCCGATCCTCGTGATGGACGAACCGTTCGCGGCTGTCGACGAGCTCACCCGCGAGTCGCTACGTCACGAGTTGCTCTCTATCTGGCAGACGAACAAGAAGACCGTGCTTTTCGTCACCCACTCGATCGCAGAAGCGATCGCGTTGTCCGACCGGGTCGTCATCATGTCGCCGCATCCGGGTCGCATACAGAAGATCGTCGGGGTGAACCTGCCGCGTCCCCGAGGTGACATGGTCGAGACGTCTCCAGAGTTCCACGAGCTCGAGCGCCAGGTCCGCTTGGAGATCCGAAGCTCGTGGACACACAGATGATCGACCAGGTCCCGACGTCAGATGTCGCCTTCCGTGCCTGGGCGGCACCGCCAGGCTCCTCGTCATCGCAGATGCTGCAGGCCAAGCAGGCCAAGCAGACGGATGAGATGAAGGGGTCACCTGGCAACAACCGGATCCGGCCCACCTGGATGCACCCGAAGATATGGCTTCCACCCCTCGTGGCGATGGCCGTTCTGACCGTCGCATGGCAGCTCTACGCTGACCACAACCCGTTCGTCATACCGACCGTCCAGAAGATCTTCGGCAGTTTGGGAGACCGTCCCGGCTTCTATCTCCGTAACGCCCTTACCACTGTGCAGGAGGCGTTGGTAGGGGCCGCTTGCGGCATGGGGATCGCGTTCATCCTGGCCGTCGTCATGTCGTACGTCCGTGTGGTGGAAAGGGCCGTCCTCCCGCTCGCGGTCATCTTGAACGTGACGCCGATCATCGCCGTGGCTCCGGCACTGGTTGTGGCGTTCGGGTTCGGGATGACCCCGAAGTACATCATCAGCTCGGTTCTCGTCTTCTTCCCGTTCCTCATCAATGCGCTCACGGGACTTCGCTCGGTCGATCCTCTGGCTCTGGATCTGATGGACACGCTGCACGCTTCTCGATCCGAGATCCTCTGGAAGCTGCGTCTGCCGAGCAGCCTGCCTTTCCTTTTCGCCGCGGCCCGGATCTGCATGCCACTGAGCCTCATAGGAGCAGTGGTGGCGGAGTTCGTGGCCCCTGGCACGTCCAACGGACTCGGCACGCTGATTGTCACGGCTTCGTCTGTTTCTGACTTGCAGACGATCTACGCCTCTGTCGTGGTGCTGGCGTTCTTGGGCATCACACTGTTCCTACTCGTTATCTTCATCCAGAGCAGGGTGCTCACCTGGCACAGCTCGCAGAAGGTCCGGGATTGAGGTCCGGGACGACAAGTGTCGGATAATCGATCCAACCAGACGACGGGAGACAGAAGAATGCGCAAGGGAGTGTCGCGGCCGTTCGTCGCCTCGACGGTCGTGCTCGTGCTCACGGGGATGCTCCTGGCCGCGTGCTCGTCCACGCCGGCGTCGTCCCCCGGCGGCCACGGAGATCCGTCGGGCTCACTCGTGAGCGCGGCCGAGTGCAACGCCAACAAGGCGGCCGGCACGATCACCTATGTGTCGCCGTTCGGATACGACGCATCAGCCGGCATCATCGACGTCTTCGCAGCCCAGAAGCTCGGCTATTTCAAGGATCTGTGCCTGAAGGTGCAGTTCATAACGAACTCCGAGGATTCGGCCTCTCTGGTGTCCTCGGGAGCGGCGACCACGACCAATACCGGATCTGCTTCCGACTTCCTCGTGGCCGCGTCGAGTGGTTCGAACATCACCGCGGTCGCCACTTACGGGGACACGTCGGACTACTGCATCATCACGCAAAAGGACATCACGAGTTTGAAGGACCTCGAGGGGCACACCCTCGGGTATCACTTTGTGCAGGAGGCGCCCGACCTCGAGACGCTCAAAGCTGCCGGTGTGGATATCAGCAAGATCCAAATGGTGAACACCTCTGACTATGACCCGAACCAGGTCGTCCAGGGCAAGATCAACGCGGTCGACTGCTACCAATCCAACGAGCCGCTGACACTGCGCTCAGAAGGCGCGCAGTTCAACGAGTTCACGCCTCAGCAATTCGGCGTTACGGGGACGTACAACGTGGAGTTCTTCAACAACAAGTTCCTCGCCGCTCACTACTCGGCAGCCACTGACTGGATGCGAGCGGACCTCCACGGTTTCGCCTACTGCGAGATCAACAAGACCCAGTGCGTCAATATCGAAGGCCAGTACGCCAAGGCTGCGGGATCAGACTTTGTAACGAGCCACGAGGATCAGGTGTGGGGTCTCGAGAGCGTCCTCTCCGCCGATCACACGCTTCCGGGCCACGGGATCGGCGTCGAGTCCCAGGCGGAATGGGCCGGAGAGTTGAACGAGGTGAAGCAGTTCAATCTGCTCAGCGGCCCTCTTCCACCCCTCAGCAAGATCGAGAACACGACCATGGTGGCCTCGCTTTACAACGGCAAGAGCCTGATCTGGCCGTAAGCAGCCTTGCGCAGCCTTAAGCGCGAGACCTACCTGGCTTTGTTCCTGGCACCGTCCGTGTCCGCGGCGTGCGGGCGCGAAGGCTCATTTGGTCCGGCGGGCTTGGCGTCGCCCATGATGTGCGCACGCGTCAGCTCTCCCGCCAGTTCGGTGTCGCGCTTTCTGAGGGCATCGAGCAGGTCCCGGTGTTGCGACTTGGACTCCTGAAGCGAGCTCGACACCTTCGGAGCGGAGCCGAACGACCGCCAAACAAGGTTGAGTAGCGACAAAAGCAGCGGCGATCCTGCACATGTGTAGATCGCGAGGTGGAACCGTCGGTTCAACTCGGTCCGCGTCGGGTCGTCCGGGCGACAGGCCTCCAAGTCGGCCAGGATGGACTCCAGATTCTCCAGGTCCTCGTCGGTTACCTTCGCCGCAGCGAGGCTGGCGGCGAGGGACTCGAGTTGCGCCCGGATGAGGAAGTTCTCCTCCAGGTTGGCATCGTCAGCCCTCACCACGGTGGCCCCCCGGTGAAGCTCGTTGGTGACGAACCCTTCGGCCTCGAGCTGGCGCAGCGCCTCGCGCACCGGGGTGGGGCTGACCCTGAATTGCTCGGCCAGATCCCGCTGTCGAAGAAGCGTTCCCGGCAGCAGCACTCCATCGTTTATGAGCGCTCTGATCCCGTTGGCAACGACGTTGCTTTTGCTCAGATACTCAATTTCCATCTACTTGATATATTATCTCTCATGTCGGAGGCGTGCCCTCGACTGCTGCGCCTAGTCGCCTCCTTTGGATCCGAGCACCAGGGGATAGACGGCACCGCAGCCGGCCCGGCGGAGCATCCGGGCCACGACCGCCATGGTCCAGCCGGTGTCCCAGTAATCGTCGACGAGTAGAAGCGGTCGCCCGCCGGCGAAGCCTTGGGCAACGTCGGTCGGTATTTCGAACGCGTCGAAGACCGCGCGCAGCCGGAACGCACTGTTCGAGTCGCCCGTTCGTGACGGACCGACATGTGTGACCGCACCGACGTATGGCCGGCGGCCCGCCGCGGCGATCGCTTTGGCGAAGCTGTCGACCAGGTGCGGACGGCTCTTCGAGCCGATCGAGACCACGATTTCCGGTCGTTGCGGCCACTCGCCCTTCCATGCCGAGAGCACCCGGACCGCGGCGTCGACCAGATCCGACGAGATGTCCTGATCTGCGACGTCCGGCGCCACGAGTTGACGCAGGAGCCGACCGTAACCAAGGTCGGTGAACCGGGCGATGGCTCGCCCCGGCTCCGGACGCTCTTGCGCCGCGATCTTGCCGGCCACGTCGACACCGATCTGCTTCATTCCGGTCGGCCACTGTTGGCGGGGGTGGAGAGACACCCCCGGCCGATGGATATGCAGGCGCGCCGCTTCGATAGCGGTGTCGTCGGACGCGGTCGACAGGCGTACGCCGGTGCAGTTGTCGCACCGGCCGCAGTCCGCGGCCTCCGCGTCGTCAAGGAGCTCACGCAGGAATCGCATCCGACATCGATCGGTGCTGATGTACTCCAGCATCGACTCCTGCTCGGCCTTACGGGTTTCCAGGACCTTCGAATACCGCTCGGTGTCGTAGAACCATCCGACCCCGTTCGAGGTCCACCCGCCTTTTACTCTTCGCACCGCTCCGTCCGCGTCGAGGACCTTCAGCAGGAGCTCCAGTCTGGTCCGCGACAGGTTCACCCGAGTCTCGAGCGCAGGAGTGCTGAGGGGGCCGTCGGCAGCCGCTAGCTCTGCGAGGACCGCGGTCACGTTCTCCTCCTTCGGGAACGACACCGACGAGAAGTAGGCCCAGATCTCCCTGTCCTCCAGAGCGGGAAGGAGGATCACGTCCGCTCGGTCGACACCTCGGCCGGCGCGACCTACCTGCTGGTAGTACGCCACTGGGCCCGCCGGCGCGCCGAAGTGGATCACGAAACCGAGATCCGGCTTGTCGTATCCCATCCCGAGGGCCGACGTCGCCACGAGCGCCTTCACCTCATTGTTGAGAAGCGACTGTTCTGCGGCCAGGCGATCGGCTTCGTCGGACTGTCCGGAGTACGCCAAGACCGGGAATCCCCGGCCCCGGAGGAAGCTCGATATCTCGTTCGTTGCCGCGACGGTGAGGGTGCAGATGATGCCGGACCCGGGCAGTTCGCCCAGGTGATCGGCGAGCCACGCCAGCCGTTGGATCTGCGTCTCGAGCCGCACCACGCAGAGGCGGAGGCTCTCGCGATCGAGCGTGCCGCGCTGGACCAGCACCTCGCCGCTGTTGCTCGCCAGCCCGAGCACTTCGGCGACGTCGTCCACGACCCGCTTCGGAGCGGTGGCCGTGGTCGCGAGCACCGGTGTGCCGCGCGGCAGGGACCCTATGAAAGAAGTGATCCGCCGGTAGTCGGGTCGGAAGTCGTGACCCCAGTCGGAGATGCAGTGTGCCTCGTCCACGACGAGCAGCCCGCACGACTCGATCAGCCGGCTAAGGACGCTGTCGCGGAACTCGGGGTTGTTCAGGCGTTCGGGCGAGATGAGAAGCACGTCGACCTGGCCTAGGTCGATCGCCTCGAAGATCGAAGACCACTCCTGCACGTTGGTCGAGTTGACGGTACGCGCCTTGATGCCGGCGCGAGTCGCCGCGGCGATCTGGTTCCGCATGAGAGCGAGAAGAGGGGACACGATCACGGTGACGCCCGCCCCCTCGGCGCGCAGGAGCGCGGTGGCCAAGAAATACACGGCCGACTTGCCCCAGCCGGTCCGCTGTACCACCAGGGCTGGCCGACGATCGACCACCACAGCCTCAATCGCTTCCCACTGGTCGTCGCGGAGCTCCGCGGCATGCCCGACAAGCTGTTGCAGAAGCTCGCTGGCGCGGGCGCGCAGGAGCTCTCGGTCGGCGGCGGTCGCAATGGTCACGGTATGGCGAGCCTATGGAGGAGGTGTGTCTTGACGTCGCACGATGGGTGGCCGATGAGCTCACCACCACGTCGGTCTAGATAGCTCGCAGGACCAGATCGGGCGTCTCCATCTGGGGCATATGCCCGGTGGCCGCAAGCACCTCGAAGCGCGCCCCATCAATGGCCGCGGCATAGGCCCGGCCGTAGGCGGGCACGACGATCTGATCGCTATCTCCCCACAGCACCACGGCCGGCACAGTGATGCCGCCCAGGCGTCCGAGAAGAGTGGGGTCCGCCATCGCCGGGGACCCGGCATAGACGGCCAGGGCCGCTCCATTGGCCGCCATAACCGCTTTCTGGGTGTCTGAGATGGTGGCGGGATCGACACGAAAGGGTGTCGGATCGTGGAACGACAATGCCTGGATCTCGGGCACGGACAGGCCGGAGACGTCGGCGACAGGGTGGCCTTCCACTTCGATACCCACCGCGTCGAGGAGCACGATGCTGCCGATGCGCGGCGAGCCCGACAGTGCCATCTCGGCCACGATCCAACCACCGACCGAGTTGCCGATGAGCATCACATCTTCGAGCCCGAGGTCGTCGAGCAACCCGAGATATAGAGCGGCGAGCTTGCCCACGCTGTTCAGTTTCTCCGGCCGGAGCGTGCCGCCGAATCCAGGATGGGTGGGCGTAATTACCCGGCGGTCGTCCTTCTCCGCGAGCAACTGGGCGAACGCAGCGACTGACTGCGGACCGGCGCCGCCGTGCAGCAAGAGAACGGGCCGTCCCTCGCCTCGTTCTTCGAGGGTCACTTCAACGGGTCCGATTCCCGAGACGTTTACGGTTTTCGTCGATGACTTAGCGGTCGTGGAAGTCGGCATTGTCAGTCGGCGTAGTCGGTGGATGGAACGGTGGCGTAGCGGGCCATCACTTCGATGGTTGCTTCGGTCGTCAGGGGCTGGCCCGCCGCGATCATGTCGCGCAGGTCGCTGAAGTACTGCACGTACAGGTCGGGAGTAAACGTGTTGAGCAACACCGCGGGCTCATCGCCAGGATTGGCGAAGGTATGCGGAGCGCCGGGCGGCACCATGACCAACGTGCCGGCGGGAGCGTAATAGCTGGTTTCTCCCACCGTAAAGCTCGCCGTTCCGGATACCACGTAGAAGCCTTCGTCGTGACGGGCGTGGCGGTGCTGCGGCGGCCCGGTCGTATGGGGAGGAAGCGTGATCTCGCCCATCCCCAAGCGGTGATCGGTCGTGCTGCCGTCCTCCAGGATCCGCATACGAATCGGACCTAACTGAATGGTGTCCCCACTTTCGGGACCCACGATCGCAACCTCCATGTTCGTACCTCCTTCGTGAGAGCTAACTCTCATAAACAACCGTAACGCGTCGGCATCCATTATGCAAGTAAACTCTCATGAAGAGAGTGGCCCTAAACAAGGAGTGACGTGACTGTCGCCGCGAGCGGAGGACGGACCAACCAGAAGGCGCGTACCCAACGGGCGATCGTCGAGGCGTGCGTAGAGCTCATACGACAACGCCGATCTGTCACCATGCCGGAGGTGGCGCAGGCTGCCATGGTTTCTGAAGCCACTGCCTATCGGTATTTCCCGGATCTGGCGTCCCTGCTGGCGACGGCCCTTTCGGAGGATTGGCCCACTCCGGCGGAAGCTCTTGCCCCGGTGGACGAGTCGAACGATCCCGTCGAGCGCGTGGCCTTCGCCACCCGCTTCCTTCTCCGCGGCGTCGCTGAACGTCAGGGAGTCGTTCGTTCAATGATCTCTGCGACCATCTCTCAGCCGGACCTGTCCCACAGAGCTCGGCCCGGGATCCGCTTCGGGCTGATCGACCGCGCCCTGGCCCCCTTCGTCGATGCCGTTGAACCGACGAATCCCGGACTACTGGCTCAGCTGCGCCTCGATCTCGCCGTGGTGGTCAGCGCGGAAGCGCTGTTCTCCCTCACGGACCTGTGCGGTCTCAGTATCGAAGACGCCATAGACAGCGCTGAGAAGACCGCAAGAACGCTCACCGCCGCCGCATTTCACCAGATCAGCTGAGCCTGACTCCAGCGCTTGAGGGGTGTGTTGCTGCGTCCATGACAGCTCTCACGATCCAGGATGTGTCCAGGCGCAGAGGGTTGAGCGAGCCGACGTTGCCTTACTACGAGGAGGTTGGGCTGATCGGCCCGATCATCCACGACGACAGAGCGCGCACTGAACTCGGATGACGGCCGCGACCTGCTGAGACAACGATCGTCGAAACCGCTGAGA
>JBAPRR010000006.1:0-4873 GCA_049281195.1 Acidimicrobiales bacterium | reverse complement strand
TCGGCTTCCGCAACTTCGCCAACTACCGGATCAGAGTCCTGCTCTACGCCGGCAAACCGAACTGGCGGGTCCTGGGCTCGATCGTCGTCCGGTGAGGAGGGGTCACCCCATCAGAATCCGAAGAGCCCCTTATGCAGCCCTATGCAGGGTGGCGCAGCGCGGGCGGCCCGTACGCTGCTGTTTCGCAGTCGAGTCTTCGGTCGAAGTGACGATGCACAGGGTTGCACAGGGCATGCCCCATGCACCTGCCCCACTTAACCTCTGGGCGGTGTTCATGGATGGGACGCAAGGACAAGCCTTGTTGACTATCCCAGTTGACGCCCATGTCCCGAAATTGTCAAGGGCGGGTCCTACGGACACTCTCGACTTCACACCTGCTCATGTGTCCATCAGCCGGTTCACCTGTTGTCCGGTGACGGTTCGGCTTTCGGGACGCTCGGCTAACCCGCGTCGACGGACATCGCAGCGACGCGATAACCGCCGTAGGGTGCGTTGGCAGCCGTGACTCGGTGGTGTTCTGCGTGGCAGTTCTAGGCCCTGATCCGCGCTTGAAGGGCACTTTTTGGTTCACTTCGTCGCGGGTATCAAGCCACCGATGCGGGAGTAGGAGTTAGCCGCCGACGGGGACGGACTCGATCAGTAGCTCGGCTTCGATGGCGAGCCGGAACCGCCCTCGGCCGGTCTTGTCGATGCGGATCGGGGCGTGCCGTTCGTCTAGACGTCGTTTCAATAGCACGAGGCGGTTCTCGAAGTTGTCTCGGAACTCGGGTAGCTCGAGCGAGGGGTCGAGGCGGACCTCCCGATTCGTGAAGTCGAGCCGCCCCTCGTCCATGTACTGTCGGAGCAAGGACCACAGCAACCGCCCGGCGACTCCTTTGATGAGGTAGTCCCGGTCGATGAATACGCTGCCGTCGAACTCGAAGTAGCGCACGTGCGTGGACCGCTCCCCCTTTGGGGTGCGGACGGTACCAGCGGCACGGGAAGCGCCCGCTGCGGGGCGCTCCGGCACTCGCCCGCTCTCGATAGCAATCCCAACCAGAGTCGCCACAACCAGCAGCAATGCCTCGTCGTCGGAGGTGTAGGCCAACTGCTTCGTGCTCTCTACCACCAGCACCCCGAGTAGTTCGCCGTAGGCCATGGCGGGCACCGCCATCCGGCTTTGCGTGCCGGTCAGGCCAGGGAACGGGATTTGATATCCGGGGGCGATATCCCCTCTGTCCTCGTAGGCGCGTCTTACGGTCTGGCCGTATCTGCTTAAGTCGCCGACGTTGCCGAGCCGGATCGGGGTGCATCTAGCAGCAGCCATGCCGATGACTCCCTCTCCCACCGGGATCTCCGAGCCGACGCCTTCGTTTTCATAGCCTCGACTGGCGATTATGTACAGCCGGGTGCCTCCCTCGTCCAAGAGCAACAGCAGGGAGTGCTGATAGCCAAACAGCTCCGCTAAGCCGTCGACGGTGGCGATCACAATCGTGTCGAGATCCGGGCACCGGCTCAGGCGGGAGCTCAAGGCGGCCAGCAGACCTATATCAACCCGGGTGCCGGACTGCTCCATCGGGGCGGCCTCGGGCTCGTAGGACCGAGCACCGGGTACCACTTCGATGTGCAGGACACGGTAGATGTCCGCACCGCGCAGTTTGAACACGTCCTGCATGCCGTACATCGCGGCGACGGCAGCCACGTCGTCGTGCAGGAGTTCGAAAATGGGACCTCGCCGCTCGGTGCGCTCGTAGGCGAGCGCCAGCCGGTACTGGCGATAGCTCACCGGGTCGGTGAGCAAGACGCTGGCCTGTGGGTTCTCAGCCAGGTTACGGGTGGTCTTGGAAAAGAACTGGTTGGACAGGGCAATCCGCTCGTCGTCGACCATCCGCACCCGCGACAGGAACGTGACATTCGGCTTGCCGTCGGCCGCGGCGGTGGCCACAACGGCTGGTATGGCCCCCTCGAAGCACACGGTCAAATCCTCAAGCGATGGCGTCTGTGCGGTGGTGGTGTTGGTCACGGACTTCCCCTGGAAAGCGCGGCCCCAGCTCCCGGCCCCGGCGTCTGGTCATAGAGTTCATCGATCACGACCGTGCAGGCGACAAAGTCATCCGGAATCATCCGTTCGAGCAACCGGCGGTCCGTGCCTTCCAGCTCTTCCACAACGCCGAAGAACGACTCGCAGAAACGAGCCACAGCGACCTGGTCGTCTGCAGTGGCGAGCTCCACCGGCCCCGCCCGACCCTTGAATTGCACTGCCCGTAAAGTCAGCGGGTCCGCCGCAGTCAACGCGATCGGACGGCTGCCCTGTCCCTCTTGGAAGGCAGTACCGTCGTCACTGCCGAGAACGAGGCGGACCTGTGCTGGTCGACCGGGCAACACTGTCAGACTCCAACCACGAGTGGCGTAGGGCCGGCGGTTTTCCCCGACGAGTGCGACGATGAGTGCAAATCGGCCCGCTAGCAGATAGGCGACGCGGTCCTCGGCGGCCATCCCAAGTGGAGTGCTATCCCCCATAGGAGCCTTTTAGCATTCGTCTACGCGCCTTTCAGGAACAGGCCCCCCGAAAGTCCTTCACCATAGGACCGACACCAGGTTGGTGCGGCCCGGATGAACGGGCTACCTGCTAGGAGGAATATCAAATGGCTGTCAGCGAGCTAACCAGTCCCAGCGACACCACTGTCGCGACCAACCTCTACCGCGACGTCCACAAAGGGATCCGCGCCGAGCTCTTCTCCGTCACCACGGAGGCAGGGCGTATCGACCCGGAAAGCGATGCCGCCAGGGTCAGGCTGGCTGCCCACGTTCGTAGCCTCGTCGAGCTGCTCGAAGGGCACACCAGGCACGAGGACACAATGATCCAGCCGGCCCTGCAAGCCCACCTTCCCGACCTAGCGGCCAGGATCGACGCGGACCACGAACTCGTCTCGGCCCGTACGACTGGGCTGGTGTCGATCGCCGACGCCGTAGTCGATGCCACCAGCCAGTCTCGCTCCCGAGCGGTACACAACCTGTACCTAGAGCTCGCCGAGTTCACCGGCGTGTACCTCAGCCACCAAGACGTCGAAGAGCGCAACGTACTGCCAGCGCTCGAGAAGGCCATCGGTCCCGAAGCGGTTCAGAACTTGCACACCGCCATCGTCTCGAGCATCCCGCCCGATGAGATGGTCCGGTCACTCGCCATCATGCTGCCCGCCATGAACATCGACAACCGCGC
This sequence comes from Acidimicrobiales bacterium, assembly GCA_049281195.1. Taxonomy (GTDB): domain Bacteria; phylum Actinomycetota; class Acidimicrobiia; order Acidimicrobiales; family CAVXTF01; genus JBAPRR01. Next base: position 1,674 of record JBAPRR010000006.1, on the reverse strand, counting down.
GGAGATGCTCGGTGGCATGCAGGCCGGCGCACCGCCTCAGATCTTCGAGGGAATCTGGGGACTAGCCAATTCTGTGCTGAACCCTCCCGACGTTACGGCAGTCGCCCATCGCATCGGCCTTCGATAAAGGGGATGTGATGGAGATCGACGGCGCAGTCATCATCGTTACGGGAGCCGGCAGCGGCATCGGGGCAGCGACGGCCCGGGTTGCCAACGCGGCAGGCGCCCATCTCGTCCTTGTCGGACGCAGGCAAGAAAGGATCACTGCCGTCGCGGGTGAGCTTCGTGCCGCCCGCCCCGACCGCCGCCCACTTGCCATCCGCACCGATGTCACCGACCCAACCGACCTCGAGGGCCTCATCGGACGCACCCTCGACGAACACGGTCGGATCGACGTCCTCATCAACAACGCCGGTCAGGGATCCTACGCCGCTGTCGCTGAGGCCGACTTGGACCTCTACCGGCGAATCCTCGAGGTCAACCTCGTCGCGCCACTCGCCGCTATGCAAGCGGTCCTGCCCTCCATGCGGGACCGTGGCCGAGGGGTGATCATCAACGTGAGCTCGGGCGCGTCGCTCGGCGTATACCCAACCACCGGCGCCTACGCCTCAACGAAAGCCGCCCTCAATCAGCTCATGGCCGTCGCCCGAGCAGAGCTTGCGCCCGAGGGCATCACGGTCAGCCTCATCCACCCCTATCTGACTGAATCCGAGTTCAACCAGGCTCTCCTCAGCGGTGACCCGATCCTCGCACCGGCGGAGGCTCCCCAGCACACGGCCGAATACGTAGCCACGAAGCTCATGGACCTCATCCGCTCGGGTGACGAAGTGACCGTCCTTCTGCCAGCGTAAGCCGACGCACAGAATCACGGCGCTCACCCACTGTCCTGGGCACGCTCCATCGGCGATCCGTCCTTGTCACGGTCCTCCATCGTGCCCGGTCAACGATCGGCTTACGGGGATAGTTCGCTTGATTGAGATCGAAAGGACGCTCGCGAAATACCGGTCTGGAATCGCCGATGTGCGGCAGCCGTCGTGTGCTTCTCGCCATTCACCCTCGGGGCGCGTTGAACGCGCTCAGACGGATAGGTCAGGATGGTTTTGGTAGTTTCTCCAAGGTCGGTTAGACGGGTTTGCGCGGCATACAGGGTGAACACGGCGCTGGCACCGAAAAATCGGCCTCTGGCGTCGGCTTCGATGAGCGATTTCCACCAGACTGCGCCAGTGTCGGCGTCGACCGCGCGGGCGACCGTCGCATCATCGAGGCCGAGGATAAGAGGATGGTTGTCATCCATCTGGGCAAGTGAGTAACGCGGAATCTGATCCGGTGCGACGAATCGCCGCGAAAAAACCCAATGCCACCAACGGAGTATCGCAAATTGTCGATGTCGTGTTGCAGGGTGATGCATCAGTGCGCCAGGTAAACTCGCGCGGCGCATCATGGCGAAAATGCACGCGGTCTACTACAGGGACGAAGCAGGCGCCGAGCCGGTCAACGACTTCATCGAGGACTGCCGCCTCGTGTTCAGGCGTCGTTGGACTTGCAGATCGACCGGCTCAACATGTTGACCGACTCGGATCCACCGCTCCCGTTCCCTCACAGCAGCCAGGTGGAGGGATAGTAGATAAGGGGTGAATCGCCCCGGGAATGGTGACTGCTCCTTCCTTTGAGAGG
>JBAPRR010000005.1:0-1696 GCA_049281195.1 Acidimicrobiales bacterium | reverse complement strand
CGCGATAGGCATGCAGTGCCGCGGGTGACAGGCGGTTGAGTTGATCGGCGGCCAGCGGTACGGTGCTGAGAATGAACAAGCCGCCAATATACGGTGCGACAGTGGTGCCCAGCGAGTTGAAGGCCTGCGCAAGATTCAAGCGGCTGGAGGCGGTCTCGGGAGGTCCGAGAACGATCACATAAGGATTGGCAGCGACTTGCAGCAGGGTCATGCCTGCAGCGACAATTCCCAGCGCGAACAAAAACATTGGAAACGATGGAACCATGGCCGCCGGAAGAAAGCACAGCGCGCCGACCGCCATGACCAGCAGGCCCGCTACCATGGTCCACTTGTAGCCGATCCAGTCAATGACTTTGCCGGAGGGAAGCGCGAAGATGAAATATCCGGCGAAAAAGAAAGTCTGCACCCGCATGACTTCGGCATAGTTCAGGGTGAAGAGGCTTTTCAGATGGGGGATCAGGACGTCGTTCAAAACGGTGATGAAGCCCCACAGAAAAAAGAGCGTAATCACCATGGGAAGCGCGGATTTGCTGCCCGGTGCTGACTCGACCATAAGCTGATTGGTGCTGTCTGCGCTCGCCATTGCCATGATTGGTGCGATGCCCCCGCGGTCTATCGGCCTGTGCGGTCGAATGGCCACTCTTAAGGTATCTGCAAACGACGACGCAGCGCAAAAGCGTAGGATTGCAGTCATCGTAAATTTGACGGCGAGGCAAACGATGCAAAACAGGCGAGAATTTCTTCGAGCAGCAGGACTGACGGCTGGGGCGGCTCTGGTATCGCGGCAATTTGCAGAGGCGCAAGCGAGCGTGCAGAAATCTGAGGACGTCAGCGGAGCTGCTTCTTTGCGCGCGCATGGAAAGGCACATGGAATCTACGTTGGTTGCGCGGTGAGTGGGGTGACGTTGGCACGTAATCCGGCATATGCGGCGCTGATTGCGGAGCAGTGCTCGATTGTCGTCGCCGAAAATGCGATGAAGTGGGGTCCGCTGAGCCCTGCGCCGGGGAAATACGATTTTCACGAAGCGGATGCATTGATGGATTTCGCGCAGAAGAACGGGCAGAAGGTGCGCGGACATAATTTGATCTGGCACGAGGAATTGCCGAAGTGGTTTCCTGGGCCGATCACGAAAGCGAATGCGCGGCAGGCGATGATTGAGCACATCCAGACGGAGATGGGTCATTTTGCCGGGCGAATCCAAGCCTGGGACGTGGTGAATGAGGGGATCGATCCGAAGGATGGGCTGCCGCATGGATTGCGCAAGACGCCGTGGCTGGAGCTAGTCGGCGACGACTACATTGACGTGGCCTACAAAACTGCGCGCAAGGCGGACCCGAAAGCGCTGCTGACGTATAACGATTACGACATTGAATATCCCGATCAGGAAAAGAAACGCGACGCCGTGCTGGAGATGGTGCGTCACATGAAGGCGACCGGAGTACCGATTGATGCGATCGGCGTGCAAAGCCATCTGAAGGCGGATCTGGCGCCTCCGGGAAAAGAGCTACAAAGTTTTGTGCGCGAGATGGCGAAGATGAATCTGCAGGTATTTGTGACGGAGCTGGATGTCGCGGACAGAAAAGTTCCTGGCACGGTTTGCGAACGCGATGCTGTTGTGGCGAAAATCTATCGCGACTACCTGACGATGATGCTGGCTGAGCCGAATGTCAAGGCGGTGCTGACGTGGGGCATCAC
>JBAPRR010000004.1:0-10910 GCA_049281195.1 Acidimicrobiales bacterium | reverse complement strand
GGATATGACGGCACCCCGGATTTCTGTCTCGGTGATCTTCACTTGGCGCATGCTGGTGTTCTTGAACGTCACCAGAGCGAAGGAGGCATCGTTGAGGTTCACTCGCTCGAAGGTCGCACCGGCAAGGTCCTGATCGCGAAACTCGGTCATACGGCCACGCTACGACTGCCACGTCACTTCGGTGGCGGGTCCTTCTCGCCTTCCAACGCGAAGCCAGCGCCGGTCGGTGGGATCACCCGCCTTCCGACGCTGGACTACGTCAAGTCGTCTTTCGCTGGCGAATCAGCTGACAGTCCGGACGAAATGCCCGTCGACCTTGTGAAGGATCGGAACCCTGAGTGATCGAGCCGACTTGTGGGGAACACCACCCGGCGCGTTCACGACGGTCACGGTAACCGAGGTGGTCGTGTACTTGATCTCGAAGTACGAAGCTGTCGCTCCCGGTTGCTGGCACGAGGACGATCCATCGGTTCCACCCTGGAACACGTCGTCGTTCGCCAGGCCCTTGAAGGTTCCGGTGATCGACGATCCTGTCACGAGGGTGTACTTGGTCCCGATGGTCTGGCTGCACGCCGCGGGCACGCTGAGGTTCGCCGAGCCGAGCTTGACCGCACCGGTCGCGTCGATCTGCGGGTAATTGACTCCGGCCGTCGGCTTGGTACCGGTTCCGGGATCGAGCGAGTTGAACGTGATGGTCGTCTTCGCGTTGAAAGAGGCCGCTCCGGCGATGCTGTTGATCCCGTACGGGCCACTCGACCCGTTTCCGAGATAGAGGCTGGATCCGGTGGCGGTGAGTGGACCCCAGTAGGTGGTGGTGGTCGCCTTGGTTGTTCCTCCCGGACCGATCACGAACACGCCGGTGTTCTTGAAGGTGACGGGCTCATGTGAGGTGCCGTTGAAGTCCCCGCCGGTGACGTAGGAGGTCCCGCCCGATCCGGTGAAGGTCAACGGACCAGCGTTGATCGACGGAAGGTTGAGGAACCCACCTCCGTTGCCAGACGTCGAAATCGGCAATGAGACACTGAGGCTGTCGGCGTCTGCCCCGGTGACCGTTCCAAGATTCAGGTTGGTGTTGTTCTCGATATCTACTGACCACGTTTCGGCGCCGGTCAACGTGGCAGGCATTCCGAAGTAGGCGTTTTGTGCGTTCTCATTGTTCGAGACGCCCGTTGTGGTCACATCGAACGTCCCGAGCTTGATCGCGTCACCCGACATGGAATAGTCGTCTCCGCCCGTTTCCGGTCCGAGTGCAAGGGAAAGGCTTTTGACCTTCAGGCCGGTGACATCGTTCGTGCCGTTGTTTCCACAACCTGCGGTGCAATCGAGGTCAGGAAAGCTGAGGTTCACAGACGTTGATGGCTGTGGAGCCGAATCTCCGACCCAGTTGGCGGGGTCCGACCAGTTGGGGACCCCGTTTGCAGCAGAGTCCGCACCACTCCAGGTGAAGGCTGAGGTCGCTGAAGCGACCCCTCCGGAGATCGCTAGCACACCCCCCGAGATAGCGAAGATCGCTCCGATCGCAAGCGATGTCCCTGCAAGCACGCGTGGCATACGTCGATGGACGCGCGCGGATTTACTACTGGACTGCATTTTGCCCCTCCCAAACGTCGACTCAGGCCTTGCTGGCCGAGCCCGCTGAACCCATTGTGCCTCGAGAGCGCTAACTGAGCGCTAACGAGCCGCGCCGAGTGTCCGGCAGGTGGATCTGAGTACGGGGAGTCGCCTCTCGTACCACATTGGCCACGTTGACAACGCGGATCGTGGGCGAACAACCGAACGCTTGGCCCGCGGTCTATCTCTGATACCGGGGATCTCCGGTCAGCAGGCGATCTGTGAACGCAATTTGGATGCCTGCGGTTGCACTCGGGTCGACCAGGATGAGCCCCGACTCGGTCCCTACGGTCGAAATGTTGGCGTCTGAAAGCGCGGACAGGCATCCGTGGCGCTCCTCCACCCGCATCGCGGCCAGATGCGTACGTGGCCGGGAATAGTGATGGCCCCACAGGCCCTCGTTCTGGTTCTGCGACAAGTCGAACAAGGCCAGAATGCAGTCGCCGAGCGACACGCCGGCTTTCGGTTCACCGGATGCGGAGCCTGGATTTTCAAAGGCGACGTCCGTGCCCGTCAGGCGAGCCAAGCGATGTGCAAGTTTCACCGGTTCTTCAGCCAAGGCTCCGACAAACGCGTGCTGCGAAACAGGCACGGTGGCGTCGGCGTAGGGCTCTGGCTCCGGGGCACCGAAACGCGGATCCTCGTTCAGTTCGAAGCTGCTCCACTGGATAAGCACTCCGCCTGTATCGCGTGGGTCGGAAAAGCACATCTCAGGAGTGGGCTTCGCCGCGATCCGGACCCCTTCAGATTCAAGGTGGTCGATCGTCCCATCAAGGTCGCGGACCTGAAGGGCAACCGAATGCATTCCTCCGCCGAAGTCGGTGACGAAGCGGCCGGCCCCACCATCGGTGATGGGTTGACCTATTTCGATCGAGTTGCCACCCACCCACGTCATTCCGCCTCTCCGCCCGATACCGGGTTGGCTCGACTCGCCGTACTCGAGGATGCGCAAGCCGATCAGCTTGCCGAGATGCTGAATGGCCAAGCCGTAATCAGCGACAATCGCCGTGGAGTGGAACATCCAGCGCACTTCGTGCCGAGACAAGTTTCAGGACCTCGCACTCGAGCCAGGGGGTGGGTGTCTTTCACTCACCGAGGTCCGGGGCCCACTGAACACCGTTGATGTGGCCTCCTCCATCGACAAACAGCGTGTTTCCAGTCATGTACCTGGCGTCGTCACTGGCGAGAAATACTGCTACAGGAGCAATGTCCTCCTCGGGATCGCCGAGGCGTCCCATGGGGTTGGATTCGTCAGCCAGCCTCTCCAACTCGGGATGTTCGGCAAAGACGCGCCGCGCGGCCGCCGTTTTGGCACCGGGACATATGACGTTCACACGTATTTGCCACTGTCCCCACTCACGCGCAGCTGTGCGGCTGGCAGCTCTGAGTGCTTCTTTCGCCACGTTGTATTGGAGCGTTCCGACATGAGCGTTGACACCGTTGAGCGAGCACATGTTTATGACCGCGCCATCACGCTTCTGCTTCATTACGGGTAGAACGGCCTGCATCGCCCAGAAGGGTCCGAAGAATCCGATAGAGAGGCCGCCAGTGATCTCTTCATCGGTCTTTTGTTCGAAACGTCCGATTGAGCCGCCGCCCCATGCATTGTTCACGAGGACGTCCACCGTTCCCCACGCCGAGGTGGCGAAATCGACCATGGAAAGGTTGCCTGCCTTGGTGCTGGCATCGGTATGCCAGAACCGGACGTCGGCACCGTATTGGGACTGGCATTCGTTCGCGACCCGGTGGCCGAGCTCGTCGTTGATCTCGGCCACCAGCACACGGGAACCCTCACGGGCGAAGCGGCGGACGATGCCACGCCCGATTCCGTCACCTCCCCCGGTGACGATCGCCACTTTGCCGTCCAGCCGGCCAGCCATCGCTTCCTCCCATTCGGCGTGGTCGGCCAGCCTGGCACCAATGTCGGCTAATAGCCCACCTTGTCGATGTCCCGGCCCCTTTTCGTGGGGTGCGTCGGGTCTGGAAGTATCAACGGGTGCTCACTGTCGGTGTTCTTGCTCTTGGGGTTGATGATGTCGAAAGAGCGTCGGTCTTTTGGCGGGAAGCGCTCGGGTACGAGGCTCGTCGTGACGGCTTCGGAGGGTGGTCTCACGTGCTCGTCCCCACGGAGGGATGCGGCCTGAAGATCGCTCTGCAGCGGAGCGTGACGCCTCCCGAGCGCCATCCGCGCCTTCATCTGGACTTGCATGTGGCAGATGCAGCCGAACAGGACGAACAGGTCGAGCGGCTCGTGTCGTTGGGAGCTCGGCGAGTCGATTGGGACAGCTATCCGGACGACCCCGACTTCGTAGTTCTGGCCGACACTGAAGGAAATCTCTTCTGTGTGGTCGATTTGAGCCATTGATAACGGGTGGTTATCGCAACGGAGTGAAAATTGTCGCTTGGTTCCTTGCGTGATCTGCAGGTGAAGTCGAGAAGTAGCCATGAAGAGACTCACCCGATGGGTGTTGGCATCCGTCGTGGTGATCTCGATCGCTGCAGCGGTTCCGAGGGGTTCGGCAGACGCCAGCGCTCCCAAGCGCAAAGTCCAGGCTTTTGTCCGGCCCGACCAGTTGAGGCCGAACGCCGTATCGAAATCGTGGCGGCGGGTCGGGACTACCAGACCCAGTCAGATTCTGCGGTTGAGCGTCGTACTACCGCCCTCGAACACCCAAGGGCTCCACGAATTGCTCGCCGACCTGTACAACCCGAAGTCCCCGAACTTCCATCACTGGCTGGCCAAGGGACAATTCGATCAGCGATTCGCCCCCAGTCGCAAGACCGTTTCAGCTGTGGAGTCATGGCTGCACGGGCGAGGGTTCGGGTCTGAATCGCAGTCGGGTTTCGCCATCGACTTTTCCGGTCCCGTCGCAAAGGTCTCCCGGGCCTTCGGTCTGAGTATTCACAACTACCGTTCCACTTCCGGAGCTCTCGCTTACAGTGCCGATGAGGCACCCCTTGTTCCGTCGGGCATCGGTTCACAGATAACGGCGGTGCTCGGTCTTCAGACCCTCGATGCATTTGCGCCTGAGAATCAGATCATCCAGCCGCAGAAGAGGGTCGAGTCGCACGACGTGGTCTCGAATGCTGACGGGTTGACGGCGTGTCCCGCGGCCGAGGCCGAAGCAGGATCGGACTACTACACGCTCGACGTCCTCGGAGAGGCTTACGGCATCGGGTCTCTTTTGAACTACGGATTGAACGGCCACGGCAAGACCATCGGCCTCTATGAGCTCGCCTCGCACTCGGCATCCGACGTTTCCACCTACATGACGTGCTTCGATCTGACCAACTCGGTTTCCACCGTTCCAGTGCTCGGCGGAGGAGGTGGAGTCGGTACCGGAACGCCGGAGGCAGACGTCGACATCGAGCAGGCGATGACCCAGGCTCCGGGCGCGGCCATCATCTCGTACGAGGGCCCCAACTCCGGCGACGGGCCGTACGAGACGTGGTACACGATTGTTCACGACGACGCGGCACAGGTCGTTTCGACCAGTTGGGGCGCCTGCGAACCTGATGCTGAAAGTGCGGGTTGGATCAGTGCATTTTCGACCCTCTTTTCTCAAGCCGCGTCCCAGGGCCAGACGATCCTTGCCGCCACCGGCGACTCCGGGTCGGAGGACTGCTTCCGTGACGGAGGCGGCACAGCGGAACAGCAGCAGGTCGACTATCCAGCGTCCGACCCGAATGTGACGGCAGTGGGAGGGACATCACTGTTCGGTTCCGGCGATGAACCCGTGTGGAACTTCTGTGCGTCAGGCGAATCCGTCAGTTGCGCGAACAGCAACAACGGCCAGGCCGCCGGCGGCGGCGGAATGTCCCGTCACGAATCGAGGCCCAGCTACGAACCGAACCTGCTCACGTGGACGGCGAGCCAGCCATGCGGAGTGACCTGTCGCGAACTTCCGGACATATCGACCAACGCCGGTGTCGGGATGGTGACCTACGTGAACGGGAACTGGGATGTCGGGGGAGGCACGAGCCTGGCCGCGCCGTTCGTGGCCGGTCTGGTGGCAGACAGGGACACTGGATGTGCCAGTAACACCGGTCTGTGGACGCCGGATCTGTACGCTCTTGCCGCGCAGGGCGCCTACGGGACCGCGTTCAACGACATCACTTCGGGTAACAACGACATGACCGGCAGCACGGGTGCGAACTTCACCGCCGGTACCGGTTACGACGCTGCATCGGGTATCGGATCACCGATTGCGACCGGGTTGACCTGTTCGGATGTGGCGTCGGTCTATCCGGCGAGCGCAACGCCCGGAACACAGGTGACCATCAGCGGTCTGGGCCTCGAGCACGCGACCATCCTCTTCGGTGGCGTCTCCGCCCAGATCGTGAGCGAGTCGGCCACTGGAGCCACCGTGGTCGTGCCCAACGGATACGGGTCAGTGAACGTGAGTGCCATCAGTTCCATCGGGAACGGCTCTATCGGTGCCCAGTTCACCTATGAGGGCTCTTCAGACGAGTCGGGTTACGACCTGGTCGGATCCGATGGCGGTGTCTTCGTGCTGTCTCCCGACGGACGAGGATTCTACGGATCACTACCCGGGATTCACGTGAAGGTCGACGACATCAAAGGAATGGTCCCGTCGTCTAACTACGAGGGCTATTACCTGGTCGGTTCCGACGGGGGAGTGTTCGCTTTCGGTGATGCGGACTTCGCCAACTCCCTGCCCGGACTACACGACCATGTCGACGACATTGTGGGCATCGTTCCCACCTCCGACGACAAGGGTTACTTTTTGGTGGGCTCCGACGGGGGCGTTTTCGCTTTCGGCGATGCTCCGTTCCTTGGTTCACTCCCGGGCGAAGGTATCCACACCAATGACATCATCGCCATCGCCGCCACACCTTCTGACCAGGGGTACTGGGTGGTGGCTGCGAACGGGAAGGTCTACGCGTTCGGTGACGCCAAAAATCTCGGATCAGCGACCGGAAGTTCATCTCCGGTCTCAGGGATCGCCTCCACCCCTAACGGCGGCGGTTACTGGATCGTGACACGTGACGGCGGTGTCTACGCGTTTGGTGATGCGACGAACTACGGGTCTCTGCCGGGCTTGAAGGTCACTCCCTCCAAACCGATCATCGGTCTGGTCCCGACGGAGAGCGACAACGGGTACTGGTTGATCGGATCCGATGGTGGAGTGTTCGCCTTCGGCCAAGCCCCCTATGTGGGATCCCTACCCGCTCTTCACGTTTCGGTCAGTGACATTGTCGGGGCGGTGCCCACCGAGACGTGATTCATTGCTCTGGCCGCCGAACGGCGATGATGAGCGCATGGCTCCACTTGCACTGTTCGATCTCGACAACACTCTCGTAGACCGGGTCGCCACCTTCAAGCGCTGGGCAGTCTCATTCTCCGATCAACGGGGCCTCGATCCTGAAGCGGTGGTTTGGCTCTGCGAGGCCGACGGCGACGGTTTCACCAATCGCCGTGACATCTTCGTCGGAGCACGGGACCGGTTCGGCCTGCGAGATAGCGCCGATGACCTGGTCTCGGCGTACTGGAACGAGTACGTGTCGTTCTACCGGCCTGACCCGGCGGTGATCAATGCGATCACGCGGTTGAGAGAAGCGGGCTGGAAGACTGCTGTCATCACCAATGGTCCGCCTACCCAGCACGAGAAGGTGTCGAGATCCGGTCTGTTGGGTCTATTCGATGCGTACTGCGTGTCAGAAGAGATCGGCGCACAGAAGCCCGACATCCGCATATTCACCGAGGCATTCCGTCGTTGTGGCTACGTTCAAGGTGACGTCGGTTGGATGATCGGCGACACTGCTGAACCGGATATCGGCGGTGGCATATCGGCTGGTTTGAAAACGATCTGGATTCACCGTGGAAGGGAATGGTCCGTCGATCGTTACCGCCCGGATGCGCAGGCCGGCACGATCGAAGAGGCGGTCGACATCTTGCTTGCGCCTTGAAGCACAAGTAGTCATTCCATCCAGCTTCACAAGTCTTCGTGATGACACACTGTTGTTGTTGAGGTTCCACCCGGTCCCATCACCAAAATTTCGTGTCGGAAATCAAAAGGACGGTTCGCCATGGACGATGTGAAGTGGAGATCGTGGCTCGCCGAGGCATTGGGGACCGCCCTACTGGTCTTCTTTGCTGTCGGCACGGCGACACTCACGTTCGGGTTCAAGATCACCGGCGACAGCAGGTCGGCCGGCGTGGTCGCTACCGCCTTTGCATTCGGTCTGGTGCTCATGGCGCTCGTCTACGCCATCGGACCGATCTCCGGATGCCACATCAATCCCGCGGTCACGATCGGCTTTCTGGTCGCGGGGCGGATAACCATCGCCGATGCCATCTCGTACTGGATAAGCCAGGTTGTCGGCGCCATCGTCGGAGCGGCGGCCCTGTTCGGCACGTTTCATCTGGCGGCGAACTACAGCACCACCAAAGTAGGACTGGGAACCGACGGTTACGGGGCCAACTCCATGATCGGGGTCAAAGCGGGCGGCGCGTTCATAGCCGAGGTGGTGCTCACGTTCCTGTTCGTGTTCGTGATCCTCGCCGTCACCCGGCGGGCGTCCAATGCCATCGTGGCCGGCTTGGTGATCGGACTCACCTTGACGCTGGTGCACATAATCGGCATTCCGATCGACGGGACCTCCGTCAACCCGGCCAGAAGCATCGGACCCGCTCTGTTCGTGGGGGGGACCGCGCTGAAGCAGCTGTGGGTATTCATCGTGGCTCCGCTGGTCGGGGGCGCGTTGTCGGCCCTCGTGTACAGGCTCCTGTATCCGGTTGGAGAGGAAGAGGCCTCGGTGGCACCGGCTCCGCAGGAGAGCGCGGCATGAAGACTTCGTTCCTCCTAGAAATTCCCTGAACATCTAATCCGCTCCATTCGTATACAGGGAAGGCGAAGACACGCCGAAACCCTGTTGGAGGAGCGATGAATCAGCCGAATGTCAGTCGCAAGAGCGCGCCCCGGATGCGGAGATCCAGGTGGTTCATGGCCGCGATCCCGATCGCCGCTATCGCCGGCGCCGCCGCGGTCCTGTCGTCGGCCGGTGCGGCAGGAGCTCAGTCCGCCGACGATTTCACCCAGACCAATCTCGTAGCCAACACTTCGACACAAGGGGCGCAGCTGGTCGACCCGAATCTTCAAAATGCGTGGGGATTGACTGCCAGCCCGAGCGGTCCGATCTGGGTATCGGACAACAACTCCGGGAAGGCCACCGTCTACACAGGTGGGGTGAACGGAAGCGCCGTGAACCTCGAGCTGACCGTCAGAGTCCCCGGAGGAAACGCCACCGGCCAGGTCTTCAACAGCACCGCTGATTTTCCGGTCGGGGGCACGAGCGGGTCGGCCGCTGACTTCATCGTCTCGAGCGACTCCGTGGGCGCCACGCAGTCCCCAGGAAGGATCGAGGCGTGGAACGGTGGGGCGAAGTTCATCGTCGAAGACGGCCCGACGGGCGGGGCCGGAGGAACGACTCCGGCCAACGCTGTTTTCAAAGGGATCGCCATCTCGCCGAAGTCGAAGTCGGGGCCTCTCCTTTACGCCGCCGACGTCGCCAACGCCACGATTGACATCTTCAACGACGACTTCGAGCCGGTGAGCATGCCCGGCACGTTCACTGATCCGTCGCTGCCCGCGGGGTACGCACCGTTCAATATCGCCTACCTCGGCGGAAAGCTATACGTCACCTACGGCAAGCAGAATGCAAAGAAGACCGATGTGGTTCCCGGTAACGGATTCGGGGTCGTCGACGTGTACAACGTGAATGGGAAGCTTCTCCAGCACCTGATTTCCAATGGACCCACCAGCCCACTCGACGAACCTTGGGGCGTGGCGATCGCCCCGTCGAGCTTCGGGCCTTTCTCGGGTGACCTTCTTGTGGGAAATCTCGGGAACGGGTGGATCAACGCCTTCGATCCGTCGACCGGGGCGTTCGTGGGAACACTGGATGGATCGAAGGGGCACCCCATCACGATCGACGGCCTCTGGGGCCTCGAGGTCGGAAATGCGGCATTCGGAGGATCCTCCTCGATTGTGTTCAGCGCAGGCCCGGAGGGCTATGCGGACGGTCTCCTCGGGATCCTCGACCCTGCTTCGTGACGAGCAGGACCAGGGGCGAAGACGTCTTGGGCGGATTGGGTTTGCCTCAGGTTTGATCCAGACGGTGGTGGGGTAGGAAAGGCGCTGTCCGACCTACCGACTAGGTAGGTCAGATCCCTGCCCCTGTCGTCAACCGATTCCCCCCGATTGGCGGCACAGATGACCCCTGCCTGATATGTGCGTCAGGCAGGGGTCATCTGCTTTTGCGGCACGTTTCATTCCGTTGTGGAAATGGCCCGTGACGCGGCCGTACCAGGCAACATTTTCAGCGAAGATACGAGGGAGGCAGCTAGGGGCCGGGCCAACTAAGACCCGACCCCCACCTCTGCAGCCAACCGGTTCCCCCGATGCGGAAATGATAGCCATTCCCTGACTGCGATGTCAGGTCCGCCTCCTATAACGCGGTCTTTCTACGAATTCCCTGGCGAGAGCGGTAAAAACCGCATGAACCCCGGTGGCTGATCCTGTCCCGGGCCGTGCTGGCCTGGCAGAATCCGCCTGTGTCTGACTGGCCATCGACCGCGGCCTCGTTGGCGACCGCCGCGGGGACCCTCGTCCTGGCGGCCGCCACTTTTTCGGCTGTGCGTTCATCACAACGTGCCGCTCGAGCTACCGAGCAGGCCCTTCTCGCCGGCATCCGACCTGTCATCGTGGCTTCCAACCTCGAGGACAAGGAGCAGAAGATCGGATTCGTAGACGATCAATGGCTTAGGGTCTCCGGTGGCCGGGCCGCGTTCGAGACGACGAACGACGTGATCTACATGGCCGTCTCCATGAGAAATGTGGGAAATGGCCTGGCCGTTCTTGACCGTTGGGACCTGATCCCCGGTCAGGACAGGGAGGAGCACGTGCGGGGAGACGAGGACTCGTTTCGTAGGCTCACACGGGACATCTACGTCCCGGCAGGCGACCTCGGGTTCTGGCAGGGGGCCCTCCGGGATCGGGAGGACCCTCTCTTCAGTACGGTCGCCGAATCGATCAGGAACGGAGAGCGGATGACACTCGACATCCTCTACGGCGATCATCGGGGCGGTCAGCGGACGATCACACGCTTCAGCCTGATCCCCGGGCACGAAGGCACATGGATGGCGACCGTCGGCCGGCACTGGAATCTGGACCTGCCGAACCCCCGCTAAAGGTCGTAAGCGGTGGCGTGCTTGGGTTGGTACAGCCCGATCTCACCACCGCCGGGAACACGCATGCTGGTCATCAGGCCGAATC
>JBAPRR010000003.1:0-1585 GCA_049281195.1 Acidimicrobiales bacterium | reverse complement strand
CGCGATAGGTGCCAAAAATCAACGCAACCAGCAGGTTGAATGGCAATGTCAGATATTCGCGATGCAGTACAGCTGGAATCGAAAGGAAGGCTCCCGCGATAATAGCCGGCGTCGTACCCAAAAGCAGCGCAACCAGAATGACGGCTTCAAAGGAAATATCCGCCGCCAGAAAATTCGGCACGACAACCCGGACCCACACTCCCAGAGTCAGCGGAACGCAAATACACGCCAACAACCCCAGCATCTGGCCGGCGCTGCGACGCGTGCTGAGCAGCAGGTTTTTGAAGACCATCGACCGCGACAACGCACTTGAAAGCGCGGCCGCGATGCCCAGCTTGACCAGCAGCGTGATCAGGATGAGTTTTGAATCAATCACGACTTCACTTTACTCCGTCGGCCGCATGGATTCGCAGGGAAGATTGCGCCTCTATAATTGAAGTATGCCGTTTGAAAGTGTAACCAAAGCTGCCGAAGCCGACTTCCCGACTCGCTGGGGCCATTTCCGCATCTTTGGCTTCGTCGGAGCACGTGCGGCTGAGGCTCCCGATCCAGAATGCAAGACGGACCCCGCCCAGTCGAGCGCGCCCGAAGAAATGGTCGCCCTGGTCATGGGGGACGTTTCGAGTGCGCCGCCCATCGTCCGCATTCATTCGCAATGCTTGACGGGTGATGTCTTCGGCTCGCTCCGTTGTGATTGTCGCCTGCAACTGGAGTTGGCGCTACGCACCATTGCTGAAGAGGGTGCCGGTATTCTGCTCTACGAGCAACAGGAAGGTCGCGGCATTGGCCTGATGCCAAAACTGCAAGCCTACGCGCTGCAGGATAAAGGGCTGGACACAGTTGAAGCCAACGAGCAATTAGGATTCAAAGCAGATTGCCGCGCTTATGAGCTTCCCGCGGAAGTCTTGAAGCTGATGGGGATTACGGAGGTCCGTCTGATGACCAATAATCCAGACAAGGTGGCTGCGCTGGAGTCCGCCGGCATTCGCGTGGTCGAACGATTATCTTCCGTGGTCGAATCCCAGGAAAGCTTCGAAAAATATCTTCAGGTCAAGCGCGACAAGATGGGCCACATCACCGAGGAAGCGGACTCAGTCAATTCTTAGGCCGACGGCTGTCCGCGCAGCTCCAGCAATACTTTCGCCGTCGTGATTGCCTGTCCAACGTGGCGCTGTGTATGTTCCGCGCAATGAATCAGCAAGCCGGCTACGGTAGTCGGCAACTTTCTCCGCCCCACTTCGCGAGGCTCTGACCACGCAGCAAAATCAATGGCGCAAACACGCCGTTCCGCATCGCTCAGTCCAGATTCAAATTCGGCAAGGATTTCTTCTTTGCTCCCCTCAGGACGCATCTCCTCCGCAAGCGTTTTCAGTTGCGCTGCTTTCAGCGACTTCCCTTCCGCATACGTCAGCAATCGGTCCAGGCTGCCCACGATGTGACGCAACTGAAACGCCACCGGCGCAAGGCCGTATGGGCGAGCATGCATCTCTTCCGACGCAAGCGATCCGCACCATTGCACCGTGTCTTCACGTGCCATCTCCAGCGCATGCAAGACCGCGCGCTGCTCCGCTGGAAACTCCGTCAG
>JBAPRR010000002.1:0-1724 GCA_049281195.1 Acidimicrobiales bacterium | reverse complement strand
TCTACGACGAGAACGACGGGTACTTCGATCACGTTGTCCCGCCGACCGCGCCGACTGGCACGCCCGGCGAGTACATCACCTCGCCGGCATCGGCCGAGAAGGCCGCGCCGGGGCCGATCGGGCTGGGTTTCCGCGTCCCCTGCATCCTGATCTCCCCGTGGACGGTGGGCGGCTTCGTCTCCCACGACACGTTCGACCACACCTCGGTCACGCGGCTGCTCGAACTCGTGACCGGCGTGGTCAACTCCAACATCACCGCCTGGCGCCGCCAGACCGTCGGCGACCTCACCACGGCACTCGGGGCGTTCCCGAGCGGGCGGTTCCCGCGACTGCCAGACACAAAGCAGCAACTCGAGCTCGCCGAACAGGAAGTGCTCCAGTTCCAGCTCCCGCCCTATCCAGGAGCGAACCAGACCCCGCCCGTCCAGCCGCCCGGGTCCAAACCGGTGCGAAACGCAGCAGCGGCCTCGGCCGTACAGGGGGTGTGACCAATGGCACCGCGCGAATCATCGACGTCCCGTCCGGCCTGGGCCAGTCGGCGCGTGATCGTAGCGGCG
This sequence comes from Acidimicrobiales bacterium, assembly GCA_049281195.1. Taxonomy (GTDB): domain Bacteria; phylum Actinomycetota; class Acidimicrobiia; order Acidimicrobiales; family CAVXTF01; genus JBAPRR01. Next base: position 1,167 of record JBAPRR010000002.1, on the reverse strand, counting down.
GCAGCGGCCATCGCGCTGGCAGCCGCCGGCACGGCTACCGCTCTCGCCGCTCATCACTCCGTCGCTCACAGCCATGCCGATTCCGTCAAGGCTCGGCTGGCCGCAGCCAGCTGCGGCGGGCCGGCCGGAGCCGCCTACGTGGCGCTCCCCGGTTATCAGGCCTTCGACGCCGTCAACACCGCCAACTGCAAGCTCATCCAGCAGTACAACGTGGGCGACCGGCCAGTTCCCAATACCGGCACTTCAGACCTCAACTACGACTCCTCTGAAGAGGGCGTGGCGATATCGGGCGACACGCTGTACTTCGCCGATACCGGCAACGACACGGTCGCGGTGATGAATGCCGCCGCGCTCAACCCGAGCAACTACGAGAACCCGGCCGAGACGCTCATCCACGTGGGTTTCGACCCCCAGGGTCTGGCCGTGACCCCTGACGGCAGCCAGGTGTGGGTAGCCGACACGGGCCCGCAAACCGGTCAGCCATCGCTGGGCGCGATCAGCGTGATCTCGACGGCCAGCGACACGGTGACATCGACGCTGAGCCTGCCGACCGATCCCAGGGAGATCGCGTTCTCGCCGTCCGGGGCCACCGCCTACGTCACAACGGGCGACGGCCTGCTGGTCATCAACACCGCCACCCAGAAGGTGGCCGCCGTGATCCCCGGGCTCGGCAATCCGGAGGACGCCGCGGTCTCACCGGACGGCAAGACGGTCTACGTGACCAACACCGCCCAGGGCCTGGTGGACGTCATCAGCGCCGCAACCAACAGGGTCACGGGCACGATCAAGGTCGGCCAGCTGCCGTGGCAGCTGGTGGTCTCGTCCGATGGCAGCACGGTCTACGTGGCCGACGGCGACTCCAACGCCATCTCGGTCATCAGCACGAAGTCCGACACGGTCACGAACACGATTTCCGACGCAGGCGACCCCGTCAGCGTGGCCCTCACCCCCGACGGCAGCCAGCTGTGGGTGGGCGGGCTCACCTCGGGCATCGTTACGGTGTTCGATACAGCCAATGACAGTCTCGTCGGCAGCTTCAACGTCGGCTACGGCGGCGAGGCTAACGCGGGCGACGGTGAGGAGCCCACCGGCATCGTCCTCACCTCCACCCCGACACCCGGCTCATAACACAGCAAATCAGGCAGACAAGCGCGGCCGGTGCGATCC
>JBAPRR010000001.1:0-1770 GCA_049281195.1 Acidimicrobiales bacterium | reverse complement strand
CCGCCTTCCCGATCATCACGATCCTGGGCGGGATCGGACTGATCATGTCGATCGTCAGATGGCGGCGAAGTCCACAGTCAAGAGCAATCGTCTGCATCGCGGTGGCATCGTTCTTGCTCGAGTGCGGCGCGACGACGTTCGGTGCGATCGCGGACCTTCTCCCGGGCCATCAAGATCTGTTCTTCCGACGATTCGCTGTCGGTATTCAGCTCGCATGGCTTCTGCTCGCAGGGGTCGGAATCGCAGCACTTCTTAGTGGATGCTCGGCGCTCGTGAAATCACCCTTCGCGCCGCGGAATGCCAAGGCGCGGGAGCGGGCGAATGGCGACGCGCTGAATCGAATCGGGAGAAGGGTGTGGATCCGAGGCGCCAGACTCGCACTGGTGGTGGCGGTCTTTTGCCTGTTCGGAGCCGGTCTCGGTGCCGTCATTTCGCGGACTACCTCGCTCTACTCGGAGAACTCGCAGGCGATCACCTACCAATCTCTCGCTGATCGGGCGGAGGGACCTCTGCTGAACGATCTCGTATTGAAGATGAACACTCTCGGACCGGGCCGCGTCTACGCGGGGACCTCGACCAATTGGGGTTCCGACTTCACAGTCGGCGGGGTCCCTGTCTACAAGTTCCTCCAGACCGAGGACGTCGACGTGATGGTCTACTCGCCGACCACCACCTCGCTCATGGACGTTCCCGAGTACTACTTCGACGAACGTGTCCCCGGCGATTACGCACTGTTCGGCATCCGTTACCTGATACTCCCCTCGAAGGTGCACCCGTACGTGAACGCTCGTCTGGTTGCGTCGGCCGGTTACTACCAGTTGTGGCAGGTTTCAGATGCAACCTCCGGCGGATATGTCCGAATCGTGGACACAGTCGGCACGATCGACGAGAACCGTGCGAACCTCGGGTTGAGATCCCGGAAATATCTGCTCTCGAAGATGCCCGGCCGCGGTGAATACCTCTCTGTCAACTTCGAAGGACAGCGGGGCCCTGTGCCGACGTCGGCGTCTACGGGATCGGTGGCGGCTGGATCGCCAGGTTCGCCTGGAAGCGTCATCTCCGAGACCGACCGTTTGTCGTCCGGAGCATTCGCTACCCGCGTTCACTTGAACAGGCGAGCCGTCGTGGCGTTGAGCGTGACCTTCGACCCCGGCTGGACGGTCACAATCGACGGGCACAGCGCGAAAACCGAGATGCTTGCTCCCGCGCTTTTGGGTGTGACTGTAGGACCGGGAACCCACACTGTCCGGTTCGCGTACGCGGGATATTCCGGTTACCCGCTCCTGTTCGGTGCCGCCGATGTCATCATCGTGGCCGGACTTGCTGCCCTGGTCGTTGTGGCCGCTCGCAAGAGACGAAAGGGCCAGATGCGTTCCTAGACACCCGGATTTCTGCCTAGAAAGTCGTCGCCGGACTCGTGACCGGTACCGTCGTCGCTGGACTCGTTGCAGGCGTACTAGTCGGCGGAACTGTGGTCGCAGGATTGGTGGTTTCAGGCACCGTCGAGGCCGGAGGCTGGGAACTGGTCGAAGTCGTGCCATTCGGCACAAGGGTCGTCGAGGTGCCCGGAGTATTCGACTTGTTGCTCGAAAGACCGAATGCCAGTCCCGCTCCGATCCCTCCGGCAATGACGACGGCAACGATGGCGATGATGATGTTCCGCCTTCTTCCGCCTGACGAACCCGATGACCCACCGGGTCCTCCCGGTGGCCGGAAAATCGGCGGGGGTCCAACCGGTCCGCCCGGTCCGCCCGGCGCTCCTGGCAGCCC